>CAZBLU010000064.1:0-1646 GCA_964493015.1 uncultured Caldimicrobium sp. | reverse complement strand
CCTCGATCTCGACCTCCCCCACCCCGTACTTCACGCTCACCCTGCCACCGTCGGGTAGCGCCCTCACCCTCTCGTGCTTCAGCTCGACTTGCTTATCATCTACGTAAGACCTCGCGCTCTTCCATGTTCAGCCCTGCGTTCGCTCTGCCTAAATTCTTCACGGCCACCCCCCAAATCTGCTCTCATCTGATCAACCTCTAAGGGGATCGATTTCCTGAAAGGGGTTCAGCCACCTTCTAACCAGAGGCGATGCAAAGATTTCGAGAGAGCTACTGGAATAAATGACACCTTAAATTTTAAGGGAACGGTTTGCCTGCGAGATGGAAAGGCTTGGAGTTCCAGACCGCTACGTAGATGCCTTCTGTGGCAGAGTTCAAAAACGTTCTAGCAAGACATTATACGGACTTCAGTCCAGAAAAGCTGAAGGAAATCTACGATAAAGCCAACATCAAGGTTCTTAGCTAACCTGCACTATTTCTTCATTAAAAGCTCAATTAGCTGAATAAAAAGATTCAGATGAATTAATAAGATGTTCGAATATCTCTTCTTTTATGCTCTTAATAGGATTAGGATAATGTTCGAACTTAATGTGGGGAAGATGGTGTGGATTTTTCTTACCTGGTTCCTTAAAAGGAAGTCAAATGTTTGATTAAGCTGAATTTTTCTTATATTTCTATTTTTAACCAAAATTTTTTTGAAGATAGCTCTGATTAGGTTCTTTCTTTGTCTATAGCTAAATTTCTTATGTAACTTTGATAGCGTTGAATCTAAAATCATGCATTTATCTATGAAGTCAAAGTTTGAACTGTAATCTTTCTCTAAGACTGTCAATCTATCTCTTGCCTCTTTTATTTCCCTTTCGTATTTTTGGCTGTACTTTTTATAAACCTCAGGAGTAATCGTTCTGGAAGCTAAATTATCAACTAGGGCATCCATTTTAGCCTCGTTATCAGCAATCTTTCTCTTTAGATTGGCTATCATATTTTTGATTTAACTTGGAAAATTGATAAAAATTCCTCAATCTCAGCTTTCAAGAGTTTCAAAAGCTTTGGAGAAGACTCCATTAAATCTAGAGTTTTTCAACTTGGTTTTCAAGAGACTTTATTGAAATATAAGGCTCTGAATATTTACTGTTTATGCCATTTTGGCACCTGTAGTATTCTCCTCTTGGATGAACTTCAGCGGTTAAACGCCTTCTACAACTCTGGCAATAAACTAAGCCCCTTAAGAGAAAATCTTTCTTTTGCCACTTATCTTGGTTTATCTTCCTCTCAGCTAAAAGTATGGCCTTTGGCTCTTCGTAGGGTTCATACTCAATCCTTTCTGCGAACTCCTTACTAAAGTAGCTTCCCCTAGAGCCAGTATCAAACAAGGCTTTAGCTTCCACCACTTTCCCATCCTTATGAACCCTAATCTTTTTCTCAACCTTGACCATCCCACTTCACCTCTTAAAGTAAGCTAATTACCACTATAAAACTGTTCCAAGAAAAGTCAATAAGAAAATAAAGAATCTGCTAATAACCATGGAGGAGAAAATTGAGATATTTGAAAAGGAGTTGAATTCTATTATTGATATTTGCGATGAGAGAATAGAGTATCACAAAAGCCTTACTTGAGGAATATCAGATGATTAAAGGCTCTGCTTT
>CAZBLU010000063.1:0-1869 GCA_964493015.1 uncultured Caldimicrobium sp. | reverse complement strand
GTTTAAAAAGGGATTGCATGGAGGGGGACCGCCCTGTTTAAAAAGGGATTGCGACTTGAATGTTCCGTAACTAGTTAACACCGGTGTATTTATCTTGAAACCCGCCCTGTTTAAAAAGGGATTGCATTGAGGGGGGTCGCCCTGTTTAACAAGGGATTGCAGAGGAGGATTGCTCTGTTTAAAAAAGGGATTACACAGTGATGGGTTGCCCTGTTTAAAAAGGGAGTTGGTTTACCTTACACACTTGACAAGTGTGCAATGGTAGGGATTGCACAGAGGGGATTGCCTTGCTTACTTAAAAAAGATTGCATAATAGTAAAAAATCTCTAAACAAAGTAAAGAAATCTCTTGTGGAGACATCACAGATTTGTCATCGCCTTGGTCTGATACAATCAGCCAACATTGTCTGAGAGAGCAAAGCGATGAAAAAAAAGATAAATGATAAAGGCCAATGCATTAGCCAAGAAAATCTATACTAAGAAAGTACTTCTTTATTAATAACAGAAACTGGAGAAGGCCATATAAGATTACTTAGAGAGAGCAAATTGGGCAGAAAACCCATCCAGATTAGGAGGAAGACAAAAATATTCAGGCAAAGCTTATCCATAAAGGATCCAACTCTTGCTCAAGAAACTGCCCTGTGTTAAATTAGAGATATGCCTAAAAAGCTACCCATTGGGATTTCAAGCTTTGAAAAGATTAGGAGTGATGAATACTATTACGATGACAAGCCCATCCTTGATAGGATTGAGGAGAGGGAAAAAGCCCGTGAAATCCGCGAGGTTCTAAAGAGCCTCTATAGCGTGCTAAAGCCCCTTGATAGCTATCTCAAGTTTGTCTTTATCACAGGGGTCACTAAGTTTTCCAAGGTATCGCTTTTCTCAGGGCTAAACCAGCTAAATGACATTACCCTTGACAGAGACTATGCAACCATATGTGGCTACACGCAGGAAGAGCTTGAGAGAGTATTTGTGGAGCTACTTACTGAAGAGGAGCTTCAAGGCGTAAGATGTTGGTATAATGGATATTCCTTTTGTGGAGAGCCTGTATATAACCCCTTTGATGTGCTTCTCTATTTGCAGAAGAGAAAATTCAGACCCTTTTGGTTTGAGACAGGCACCCCAAGCTTTCTTATTAAGCTTATGCTTGAGCGTAGATTTTATATTCCAGATATCGAAGAGATGACTGTAGGTGAGGAGTTAATTAGTTCTTTTGATGTAGATTTTATTGAGCCTGAGCCTTTGCTTTTTCAAGCTGGGTATTTGACCATAAAGGAGTGTGAGAGTTATCCAGGGGGTATTTTCTATCACCTGGGATATCCAAACAAGGAGGTAAAGGTTTCTTTAAATAGGGCCATATTGAGTTATTACACCAACTCAACGAAACCCTCAAAGTTGGCAAAGGAGCTTTATGAAGCCTTAAGAATAGGTGTTTTAGAGAGATTTGAGGAGATCTTGAGGAGCCTTTTTGCAAGCATTCCTTATGAGTGGTATAGGAAGAACAACCTAAGTGAGTATGAGGGGTATTATGCCAGTGTGGTGTATAGTTTTTTGGCAGGGACAGGGCTTGAGATAGTGGCAGAGGAGTATACAAGTAAGGGGAGGGTAGACCTTGTGGTGAGGGTAGATGAGAAGGTGTATGTGATTGAGTTTAAGGTGATGGAGGGGGATAAGTCAAGGACCCTTGAGGAGCTAAAAAGAAAAGGTTATGTGGAGAGGTATAGGGGGCAGGTAAGAGAGGTCTATCTTGTGGGGATAGACTTTGATGCAGAGGAGCGAAATATTAAAGCCTTTGAGTGGGAGCGAATGTAAAACGGGGAGGTGAGAGGGCAGTGAGTGAGTTAAAGAGTGTGTGGGACATTATAAGGGA
>CAZBLU010000062.1:0-1934 GCA_964493015.1 uncultured Caldimicrobium sp. | reverse complement strand
GGTATACCCTCAACCTATGTGCCCTTTAGAAATGGTATCTTTCTTAGTATTGCCACTGCCTGGGCTGAAGCCATTGGTGCTAAAAAGATCTTTATCGGGGTCAATCAGGTGGATTTTCCTGGTTATCCTGATTGCAGAGATTCCTTCATCAGGGCCTTTAATCAGGCTATTATAGAGGGAACCAAGCCAGAAACAGAGATTAAAATTGAAGCCCCTCTTCTCTATCTCTCTAAAAGGGAAATTGTTTCCCTTGGGATGAAGCTTGGAACCCCCTTTGAGCTTACCTGGTCTTGCTATAAAGAGGAAAAACTTGCCTGCGGTCGTTGCAGTTCCTGTAAACTTCGCTTAAAAGCCTTTGAAGAGGCAGGTTTTAAAGATCCCCTGAGGTATGCAGTCTAAATGAAGGTCTTTGTCTGCCAAAGATGCGGAGAGTGTTGTAAGGGGGAAAGCACAGTAAGCCTCTCTCCTGAAGAAAGAGAGCAAATTGCCAGGTTTTTGGGGCTTTCTCTACAAGAGTTTATGGATAGATTTACAGAGGTTAAAGGGGCACATAGGGTGGAGATGAAAACCAAGGATGGCTATTGTATTTTCTATGATCAAACTAAGAGGCTCTGTGCCATTCATCCTGTAAAACCTGCTAAATGCAAAGAATGGCCCTTCCCGGAGATCATTTTTAATGATGAGACAAACTTTCAGATCATTAAGTCTTCCTGCAAGGGATTAGAAAAATTCTCTTTCATGGATATTCAACAAATTAAAAACTTGACAAAATAAAAAAAGTTTTTATATTTAATGAAATAGGTTGAATAATTTTACGAGGTGGTTAAAAATGACTGATTTACAAAGAAGGCTTGAGACTTATAAAAAGCTTGGACTAAAGCTGACGCCACAGCGTTTGGCCATTTTGGAATACTTGGAGCAAACGATGGAGCATCCTTCTGCAGAGGATATTTATAATGCTCTAAAAGAGCGTTTCCCCAGTATGTCCTTTGCTACAGTTTATAATACCTTAGAGGTGCTCACTGAAAAGGGCCTTATTAAGGAGCTGGGCATAGATAGCTCCAAAAAGCGCTTTGATCCCTTTTTACACCCTCATCATCATTTTATTTGTAGAAAATGTGGGAAAATTTTAGATGTAGAGAAAAATTTTGATATCTCTATCCCAGAGGATCTTATGGATTGTGAGGTCACTAATTATCAGGTTGTTTTTGAGGGAGTTTGTAAAGACTGTAAGACATCCTAAGACCTCCGTTCCGCCAAAGAGAACAAAAATTTTTATTGTTAAGCCCAGTTTTTTCTCACCTGTAACTTCATAGCAGGTTGGTCGTTTAAGTTTTCAATATTATCAGATATAACTAAAGTTCAATTCCAGGGGCATTATCTTTGTGTAGTTCCCAAAAATAAATTTTATACTGAGGGTGTTCTATAAATATTTTCAGATTTTCATTTCCTGCTCATAGCATAGGACTATGATAGGTGGTAAGCAACTTGTCAAAATATGAAAAGGTTCTATACTATTAATTGAGAGATGTTTAAATCCTTTAGCATGCCAAAGGAGGAAACTTAAAATGCTTAATGTCCCCCAACCAAATTGGCTTGAATCACAGGAATTTAGAGAGGTGCTTTCTCAAGTGATGAATGAGCTTTTGAATGCCAAACTAACAGAGCTCATTATTCAGAGGGAAAAGGAATTCACAAAGATTTCTCTATTAGAGAGGATTTTGAGGGTGGAAGAGGAGCTTAAGAGTTTACGGGAGCTTCAGGAAAAGCAGTTTGAGGCTATATTGAGAGAGATGAATGCCCGCTTTGAGGTAATGAATGCTCGTTTTGAGGCACTGCAAAAGGAAATGAACACACGCTTTGAGGCACTGCAAAAGGAAATGAACACACGCTTTGAGGCCTTGGAGAAGCGTTTTAATCATATGCAGTGGTTT
>CAZBLU010000061.1:0-1997 GCA_964493015.1 uncultured Caldimicrobium sp. | reverse complement strand
CCTCAAGGCTGGTGGCCAGCTGAAACCCCCTTTGAGGTATGCATAGGAGCCATCCTTACTCAGAACACTAATTGGCAAAATGTGGAGAGGGCTATAAGCAAACTCAAGGAAAGAGACCTCCTTAATCCTCAAAAATTATACGAGATTTCAGAAAGAGAGCTTGCTGAGCTTATTCGTCCAAGCGGCTACTATAATGTCAAGGCAAAGCGCCTCAAAAATTTCATTAGCTTTCTGGTGGAAAAATATGGGGGTGATCTTGAGGTAATGAAGAGGACAGATCTTCATACTTTGAGGGAGAAACTTTTAAAGATTAAGGGGCTTGGCCCAGAGACTGTAGATTCTATATTACTTTATGCCTTAGAAAAACCTGTCTTTGTCATTGATGCCTATACTTATCGTATCCTCTTTAGACACAGTCTTATTCCTGAAGAGGTCACCTATGAGGAACTGCAAGAGCTTTTTCATTCTGCCCTTGAAGAGGATGTAGAACTTTTCAAGGAGTATCATGCCCTTTTGGTTGCCTGTGGAAAGACCTATTGTAAAAAGAGTAATCCCCTCTGTGAGCCCTGTCCTCTTGCAGAATTAAAATAGGTTCATCAAATGCTTTGGGTCCTCTTTTCTTTACTTGCTGGCTTTTTTGTAGCTTTAAGTGATGCTCTGAATAAGAAACATCTGGGGAGTGAGGGTTATGTAAAGATGGCTGTAGCAAGAACCCTCGGGGCTCTACCCTTTTTACTTCTCCTTTTACTTTATTTTCTTCTCTTTCAGGAAAAAACCCTTTACTTCACCCCCTCCTTTCTCATTAATGTCCTCCTTCTATTACTTCTCGAGATTGTAGCTACCCTTTTTTATATGAAAGGCCTTCAGATTTCACCCCTTTCAGCCTCTCTACCTTATCTTTCCTTTACCCCAGTTTTCATTATTATAACGGGCAATCTTATCCTTGGGGAAAGGATTTCTTCAGTAGGTATCTTGGGAATAGTGCTTATAACCCTTGGAGGTTATATGGTTCATCTTTCAAGGCTTAAAGAGGGCCTATTAGGGCCTCTTAAGGGGCTTTGGAAAGAGAGAGGAAGCCTTTTCTTACTTATTACGGCCTTAATATATAGTATAACCTCTGTTCTGGGAAAAAAGGGTATCCTTCTTTCCGATCCCCTTTTCTTTGCTGTCTTTTATTTTTCTCTACTTTCCTTTATGACTCCCCTTATTTTAAAGATCCTTTATCCCCTGGATATTAGCACCTTTATACGAAAGAGGAAAAGGGAGATTTTACTTGTAGGGGGCAGTCAGGCTGCCATGTGTATTTGTCATATGCTTGCTTTAAGCCTTGTGGAGACAGCCTACATGATAGCCTTAAAGAGAACAAGCATTATCTTTGCCGTGCTCCTCGGGTGGTATTTCTTTCGGGAGAGGCATTTCAAACTGAGACTTTCTGCGGTAACCATTATGTTTTTGGGTATTCTTATCCTTACCTTTGGGCGAAAATAGAGAAGTCCAATTGCAAAAGTGACAACACCCCCTGCAAATTTTGCATGAAATCCCTTTTCACACTTGTCAAGTGTCCTTTTGCACACCTGTCAAGTGTGAAAATGTAAAGCACCACCCCGTCAACTTCTCAGTAAGTAAGATCTTTAATAAAAGGGGCCTCTGGCCCTTAATCAATTTTTTCAAAGGAGAGGACCAGTTAATCGTTTCACTGGATTAGTTGCCAAATTCTATAGAAGGATTAAATTTTATCTTAAACAACATACTTTGGGAGTGTCTCCAATGGCTAAAACAGAATTTATAGCTAAAACCCCAGAAGAAATTGAAAAAGAGGCAAAGCAATACCCTATTGTGACCTTTGCAGACATTCTAAGGGCACTAAAAGAACATCCTGATTGGTTACTGGAGCTTAGAAAACTAATTCTTACAGAGGAACTCTTAGAACTCCCCAAAAAATTTGAAGAGCTGCTAAAAAGAGTAGACAAAATCGAAAAAGATGTAGAAACTTTAAA
>CAZBLU010000060.1:0-2129 GCA_964493015.1 uncultured Caldimicrobium sp. | reverse complement strand
TGAATAGATATATTCAGGCTCAAATTGCGGCTCCACTCCAAAAATAAACCTTTGACTGGTCGTTGAAGATAAAGAGGTCTTTACAAGTAGACCTACCCATAAGAAAGAAACAATAATAGGGAATAGATACTTTTTTAAAACTATCATATTTATTATTAAAATCTTTTTTTGAAAAAATGTCAAGTAGCTATAAACACCTATTATATCTTGAATGGTGCCTTTTTCATATACTCAAGCTTTTCTGCCCTTTCTCGTAAAGTATATCATTTTGTATTATCTTGACTGGAAGAGACATAGAAAAATAGAGAGATCAAACTCATAAGATAACAAGCTTTTGCTATACCCTCTCCCACTGAAAATTCACAAGGTTTCTTTCTTTCTCACTGCAATCAAGCCCAAAGAGATAGATCTCTCTTGCGGTAGCCTTGTATTTCTCGGCATAGCCCTTGCGTTTAAGCATTTCAAGGGCACTCTCCTCTCCCTCTCTTTCCACCACCTTAAACTCAAAGAGATACACCTTCTCCCCAGCTATTATTGCCAAATCAAGCCTTCCCTTGCTTGTTACATCCTCTGCCACTATGTCAAACCCCACTCCCTGCAAAAAACTATAGACCACACTTCCATAATACCCTTCATACTCACTTAAGTTATTCCTTCTATACCAGTCAAAGGGAATACCTGCAAAAAGGCTCTTCAATACCTCTCCAAAGCCCTCTACATCACCCCTCTTCAAGCTTTCCCTTGCCCTGAGACTTAGTCTTCCTCCCTCTACCTCAAGGGAAGTTAAGGCATAAAATAACACACGGTTTAGGGCAGACCTAACCTCTTTGTTTGGATAGCTTAAAACATAATAGGTCCCCTCAATAGAAGAATGCCACTCTTTCACCGTTAAATACCCAGCCTGAAAAAGGAGTGTGGGTACCTCAATCTCATCTACATCAAAACTACCAAGGAGGTATTCGTCTGCAATAAACTCTTCCATTTTGGGGAGATAAAACCTCTTTTCAAGCATAAGCTTAACAAGAAAACTTGGAGTGCCTGTTTCAAACCAAAAAGG
The DNA here is from genome assembly GCA_964493015.1 of uncultured Caldimicrobium sp. Lineage (GTDB taxonomy): Bacteria > Desulfobacterota > Thermodesulfobacteria > Thermodesulfobacteriales > Thermodesulfobacteriaceae > Caldimicrobium. The sequence goes on along the minus strand of CAZBLU010000060.1, from coordinate 1,072 downwards.
CCTAAACTCCCTTTTCTGCAAATACAAAAGCACATCAAAGGGGTTATACACAGGCTCCCCACAAAAAGAATAGCCGTTATACCAACACTTAATGCCTGAAAGCTCCTCTTCCTTGAGCAAGTTCCCAAAAACTTCCTCAAGCTCCTGCTGAGTGTAGCCACAAATAGGTGCATAGTCCCTATCAAGGGTAATGTCATTTAATTGATTTAGTCCTGAAACGAGAGATACCTTGGAAAATTTAGTAACCCCTGTGATAAAGACAAATTTAAGATAGCTATCAAGTGGCTTTAGCATACTATAGAAATTTTTAAGAACCTCTCTTATTTCACGGGCTTTCTCTCGTTCCTCTATCCTATCCAGTATGGGTTTATCATACTCGTCTATAAGCACAACGACAGGGTTCTTAGCGGACTCGTAGACCTTTTCGATAAGTTCTATAAACTTTCTCTCAAGAAGTTCTTCGCTTAGCTCCACCCCAAGGGTCCTTGCTTTACGCTTTAGTTGAGATAAAATAATCTTTCTCAAATGTTCAGCGTTCTCTACAACCCCTTCTCCAAAGTCAATATGTATTACTGGATAGCTTTTACTCCAATCCCAGTTTTCTTCCAAAAAGAGCCCTTCAAAGAGCTCTCGCCTCCCCAAAAAGGCTTGCTTAAGCGTATCCACAAGTAGGGACTTTCCAAATCTCCGTGGTCTACTTAGAAAACAACACTTTCCCTCGCTTACAAGTTTTGCCACATAGGGCGTTTTATCTACATAATAAAAATTTCCTTTTCTTATCTCTTCAAAACTTGAGATACCTATAGGTAATTTTTGGCTCATTGTTTTTATTACAATGATTAAGGATTAAGTGATTTTGAGGCAAGGCTTGGTGGTTAAACACTTATGGGGGTCGGGAAGGGTTTGGAGGTGGCTTTTGTAGTCCTTTTCTTGGAGAAATTGTCAACAATAGAAATGGGTGTTATTATGACATGACATTTCATTTAATCTCTGGAGGTGGGTGGGGTGTTTAGGAGAAAAAAAATAGTAGTAACTGGAGGGGCTGGTTTTATCGGCTCAAATCTCGTTCTTG
>CAZBLU010000059.1:0-2451 GCA_964493015.1 uncultured Caldimicrobium sp. | reverse complement strand
TGGACTTTTCCCAAATCTTCTTCCTTCTTCTCTTAACCCAGCTTATAGCCTAACTATTTACAATAGCTCTTCGAGTCTTCTTACCCTACGGATCATGACGATTGTTGCCCTGCTCTTTGTCCCTGTAGTCCTTTTATATACTTACTGGTCATATAAAACCTTTGCCCATAGACTATCTAAAGAGGATATCTCCTATTAAATAAAAATTCAGATATATGGCCAGTCCCATAAAAGATTAAGTGAAGGGGCTGGCCTTTAATTTTTCACCTTGAAGGTATTAGAAAAGATATTAAAATTTTAGGTATCTAAACGGGGTGTAGCTCAGCCTGGAAGAGCGCTGGCTTCGGGAGCCAGGGGTCGGAGGTTCAAATCCTCTCACCCCGATTACCTTTTAAAAACCCTTATATAAGTAAAGTATCTCGATGGCCATGGAAGTGGTGGTTAAATAGGAGATCCCCCCAGGTTTTCTCCCAAAACCACCATCTCCATTAAAACAGGCCCTAATAAAATCTAAACCCCTTGCGACAGGCCTCTCTTCAGAGGAAATCTCATGTAATATTTTTAGGGCATAGTAGGTATTCTCAAGGAAAGAGGTAGTGCCTGGATAAAACCCAAAGCCTCCATCTCCATTTTGGCTTTTGATGATAACCTCATAGTGCTTGTGCCATATCTCCTGGTCAATCCCTCCTAAGTAATAGAGGTCTTCAAGGGTTTTTATTTGATATCTTGGGACCTTCTCTTGGATTTTTAAAGAGAGCTCCTTATTAGAAAAAAACATCCCTAAGTTCCAAAGGGCATATAAGAAAAAGGGAGGTAATTCAGGCAATGGTATAAAGTGGGTCAGGAACTCCTTTGTCTTGGTCATAAATGGTTCAGTAGGAGAAATTTCTAAAAGCTCGCATATTTTCAAAATTTGAAAAAGATGCTCGATTTTTTCTTGAGATTTCTCCAAGGCTTTATTTAAAAAGTTTAACAATTTTAGCCTTTTTTCCTTCAAAAATTCCGGCTGAAGATACTTTAAAGCTACTATGGCAAAAAAGGTATCTTCAAGGGTTGGAGGTAAAAGAGGGGTGGCTCCAAAGGCACCTTCATTTTCTTTAAAACGGGAGAGAAGAAAGCCCTTTGACTTGTTCAAGTTTAAGGACATATTCGGAACTATTTACCCCAAGGAGGTATCAAGGATCATCATTAATAGAAAACCTACACCAAAACCAATACTTGACAAATCAGAGTTACCATATTTTTGGGCTTCAGGCAAGAGTTCTTCAATAGTGACAAAGATCATGGCTCCTGCAGCAAGGCTAAGGGCATAAGGAAGGAGTAAATGACTAAGTAGGACAGCATAAGCCCCTGCGGTGGCAAATAAGGGTTCCACTATAGCGGAAATAACACCCAAAAAGAAACTCTTACGGCGAGAGAAACCTGTTTGTCTTAAGGCTAAGGCTAAGGCTAAGCCTTCAGGAATATTTTGAAAGCCAATTCCAAGGCTTAAGTTTAATGCCGATCTTAATAGTAAACTGTCCTCAGCACTACTACCCATGGAGACCCCAATAGCTAAGCCCTCTGGAATGTTATGAATAGTTATGGCAAAGAGGATGAGAAGTCCCTTTCTAATGGGTATCTTTGGGCCCTCTTGTTCTGTAGGTAAAGAGGCCATATGAAGGTGAGGCACCACTTGATCAATTATCCTTAAAAGGATAATGCCAAGCACGAAGCCAATAACTATAGGGATAAAGGGTAGAGAATAGGTTTTTTGGGTCAACTCAAGGGCAGGGTCAAGGAGAGACCAAAAACTGGCAGCAATCATGATGCCACCCGAGGTGCCCAAGGAGACAGAAAAAATCTTGGGATTGATTCTGTCTACCATGAGGACCCCCGTGCTTCCAAGGGCGTTGAGAAGAAAGGTGAAAAGCCCTGCATAAGCAGCTAAAAGAATAAGAGATTGACCTTGAAAAAATCCTTCAGTTAAAAAATTCATATGCATAATTTTAATTCTCAACTTAAAATTTCAACCTATTTTCTTGCTAAATTTCTATAATAAGTTGTGGGTGTTCTATGAACATTTTCAGATTTTCATTTTATGCTTATATCATAGGCCTACGGTAGGGGCATGCAACTTGTCAAAATATGAAAAGGTTCTATACTATTAATTGAGAGATATTTAAATCCTTTAGCATGCCAAAGGAGGAAACTTAAGATGCTTAATGTTCCCCAACCAAATTGGCTTGAATCACAGGAATTTAGAGAAGTGCTTTCTCAAGTGATGAATGAGCTTTTGAATGCCAAACTAACAGAGCTCATTATTCAGAGGGAAAAGGAACTCACAAAGATTTCTCTATTAGAGAGGATTTTGAGGGTGGAAGAGGAGCTTAAGAGTTTACGGGAGCTTCAGGAAAAGCAGTTTGAGGCTATATTGAGAGAGATGAATGTCCGCTTTGAAGCCATGAATGC
>CAZBLU010000058.1:0-2548 GCA_964493015.1 uncultured Caldimicrobium sp. | reverse complement strand
CCTATGCTATAAGCATAAAATGAAAATCTGAAAATGTTTATAGAACATCCTGGAACCTTTCCTTGACAAATAGGAATTTTGGCTTAAATTTAAGGAAAACTTGATAGTAGGGAGGAACTTATATGTCGTCCTTTTTAACGAAGCAAACTCCATGGGTTAAGAAAGAGGATGTTAAGAGAAATTGGTATCTCATCGATGCCAAGGACAAAGTGTTAGGAAGATTAGCCTCTCAAATTGCTTTAATGTTACAAGGAAAGCATAGGCCTGATTATACGCCCCATGTAGATCAGGGGGACTTTTTTGTAGTGATTAATGCCGATAAAGTCAAACTTACAGGTAAAAAGCTTGATCAAAAGGTTTACTGGAGACATAGTGGGTATATGGGGGGAATGAAGCTTGAAACGGCAAGGAGACTGCTTGAAAGAAAACCTGAGGCACTAATATACCTTGCTGTTAAGAGGATGCTACCCAGGAACCGTATGAGAAAAAAATTGCTTAAAAAGGTTAAAATTTATGCTGGGGAAAGTCATCCCCATCAAGCCCAAAATCCTCAAATTTTAGAAATATAAAGGAGGGAGAAGAAGATTATGGAAAGGTTCTATGCAACTGGTAAGAGAAAGACAGCTGTAGCCAGAGTGTGGCTTATTCCTGGAAATGGCGAGATTTATGTGAACAATAAACCATATAAGGAATATTTTAGTGATCATATTGTAGCTGAAGATGTTCTTTATGCCCCTTTTAGGGTAACCAATTTAGAGGGGAAGTTTGATGTGAAGTGCACTGTAGAGGGTGGGGGAAAGAGCGCTCAAGCTGAGGCCATTAGGCATGGCATAGCTCGGGCTTTGGTAGCTTATCGTGAAGATCTAAAGAGTATTCTGAAAAAGGCTGGCTTTATCACTCGTGACCCAAGAGAGAAGGAAAGAAAGAAATATGGCCTAAGAGGAGCCAGAAGAGGTCAACAATACTCTAAGCGTTAAGGATCAACCAGTGATCCCCATAGCCATAGTTGGGGCCAGTGGTTACACTGGCCTTGAACTCTTAAGATTACTCTCAGAACATCCCTTATTTCAAGTTGTAGCCATAACTTCAAGAGAACTTATAGGAAAAAGCCTTGGCGAGGTATATGGATTTTCAGGCCGATATAGAGATCTTCGCTTTGAAGCCCCAGATGTGGAAAGGCTTGCGGGAAAGGTAAAGGGTGTCTTTCTCTGTGTGCCTTCCGGATCAGCTCATGAGATGGCTCGACCTTTACTTGAAAGGGAGGTAAAGGTTATCGATCTGTCGGCAGATTTTCGTTTTAAAAATGTTAAGGTCTATGAAGCTACCTATAAATTAACTCACCAGGCAAGCGATCTCTTGGAGATAGCAGTCTATGGACTTGCCGAGATCTATGCTGAGGAGATAAAAAGGGCCTCCCTTGTGGGAAACCCTGGCTGTTATCCTACCTCTGTGCTATTACCTCTAATTCCACTCATCAAAGAGGGGCTTATAGAGGAAGAGGGTATAATTGTAGATTCCAAAAGTGGCACAAGTGGGGCAGGGCGCAAAGCGGAAAATTATTATAGTTTCTGTGAAGTTAATGAGGATTTTAAGGCTTACAAAGTGGCTGGGCATAGACATACCCCTGAGATGGAAGAAAAGCTTAGCCATTTTTCAGGAAGAGAAATTAAAGTTGTTTTTACGCCCCATCTTTTGCCCATTAATAGGGGAATCCTTTCCACTATCTATGTGAGATTTAGAAGACCTCTCAGAGAAGTTCATGCCTTCTTAGAGTCCTTCTACAGAGAAAGGGCCTTTGTGGAAGTGCTCCCCCTTGGTACATATCCCAGGCTTAGTGAAGTGCGGGGAACAAACATGTGTAAATTTGCCCTTTTTGAGGATAAGGAGAGAAATCAGGGGATTATAATCTCAGTGCTTGATAATCTGGTCAAAGGGGCAAGCGGGCAGGCTATCCAAAATATGAATCTTATGTTTGGTCTTCCTGAAGATTTAGGTCTTCCCAAAAGCCCACTCTTTGTATAAGTTAAAGGGCGTGGATGAGAAACTAATAGAAGCCCTAACTGAACACCTAAAGGCCCATCCAGCCATTGAATTTGCTATACTGTTTGGTTCTCAAGCCCAGGGCAAAGCAAAATCTGAAAGCGATCTTGATATAGCCATTTACCTCAACAGGACCCTGAGTTTAGAAGAATATCTAATTTTGAACCTTCAACTTGAAGAAATCTCTGGAAGAGAAGAAGATCTAATAATTCTCAATGAGGCCTATCCCTTACTAAAACATCAAGTTATGAAAAATAGAAAGGTTCTCTTTATATGTAATTTTGATCTATATGCTGACTTTCGTGAAAAAACTATAGATGAATATTAAGAGTTTTTAGAGGCAAATGATTATCTCTATTTGAGTGAATAAAAATAATGATTAATAAAGTATTAACTAAATCAAAAATAAAAACGAAGTCAAAATATATTAATGAAATAGATAAATATTGACCACAAAGTTTACAAGAATATAAAAATAATTTAATACTTAAAAGGTTTATAGAGAGAA
>CAZBLU010000057.1:0-2778 GCA_964493015.1 uncultured Caldimicrobium sp. | reverse complement strand
TTGCCCTTGAAGAGATTAAAGAAGAGTTAGAATTAATGGGGGTTAAACCTCAGGCTACTCTAAAGACTGCTGATTTTATCATCACAGGAGCTGTAACAGCCCTGGAATTAAAGGCAAGTGGCCTTGGAGGGGGTGGTTTTATTGTCCCTCTCCCCTTTGGACTTGGGGCCAAACTTGGGAAAAGTTCAGCACACATAGGCCTTGATATGAGAATTATCAGGGTGAAGACTGGAGAGGTTTTGGCGGCAAAGGCCGTTGAAGGAAAATCGGAAAAATGGGCCTTTGGTCTTGCTGCAGGAGGCCTCTTTGGAACCACAGTAGGAGGAGCCTACTTTAATGCTATAAAAAATACTCCCCTTGAAGAGGCTACAAGAGATCTTATCGTTAGAGCTGTTGCTTTGATAATAGAATCTGTAAAACCTTTAGCCCCAACTAACGTGCAAATTGGGGAAAAGCAAGTTTATTATAATGAAAAGGGAGAGATTATAAAAGAAGAAATTAAGGGGCTTGATAAAAATGCCAAGCCTTCCCCGCAGAGGGTGGACTCCTCTAACGCTCCTTCTGGAGGGTTGATGAGAGAGGGTATTACCTTTGAGCCTTATAAAAATCTCCTCTGGAGAGAAAATTTTGCCAATTGTAAGCTTATTCCAACCACAGTGAAAATTGTAAAGGGACAAGGGGAATGTGTAACCTTTGAGGGAAAGAAGTGGTTTGCTACAACAAAAGGCGAGGTCATCTTTGAAAAGGCTATTAGTCAGTTTAATCCTTCTAAAGATTGGGCTTTAGAAGGAGAGGTTTATTTTAGTCCCAAAGGGTATACCTATGACCATAAAATAAGTCTGTTCATAGGCAAACTGGGAAGCCCTATAAGCTTACATTTAACCAAGGATGTTGGGAGTTGGAAGTGGGGTGCTTATCCAGAAGGCACTCCCATTCCTAATGAAGCAGGCCTACCTCGCGATCTTTCTGGACAAAAAATCAAAATAGCTCTAAAAAAGGAAGGGGAGATTATCCATATCTTCGTTAACGGGGTCAGATCCTTATCTGTCCCTGTAGATGTGCCCGCCCTTTCAGGACTATCTCCCAAAGTGGTGGTCAGATTAGAGGGGGTTGATATTGGAAAAGGTTTATATACCTTAATTTCCGAGCTAAAACTTACGGCAAAATAAGGACAAAATTTATAGCTAAAAGGTTATCTCAAGAAATTGTGAAAAATTTTCCTTGATCTTAAAAGGGGTTTATTATGGATAATTTTCTTAAAAATTTTTAGGAGGTGGCCTATGTTTAAGAGGATTTATCTATTGTTGGGACTTTTGGTTATGCCCTTGTCAGATCACTACCGATCATCTCATTTATATGATCAAAAAGAAGGAACCCTTTGTAATTCTTGATGTGAGAACACCTCAAGAGATGGCTATTGTAGGCATTACCTGGAAGGATAAGCTTGAGATCCCTACTTGTCTTCTCCTCTTGCCATTAAAAAATAAATCAGGGCTAAAATAAGTAGTAAATTAGCTAAGGCCTGTAAAAATCTTTCAGGAAAAAACTGGTTCAGAGTTTCAAAGCTAAATCCTAAGCGCTGCATAAGGCCTTTTAGCAAGGGCCAAAGTATATCTAAGATGAAGAAATTAGTAACCTGATTGATAGCCGCCCCTAAGACAATGGCAATGGTAACATTTATTATATTCTCACGCCTTTGGAAAAAGTTCTTAAAATTTTTTAGTATTTTCATAAACAATATCTCAGAGCACAAGGATATATAGGGTTTTAAAATAAATCAAGCCTTAGAGATTTCCTTTCATAAGTTACTTTTATAAGTTACACCAACAATTAAAATATCATAGATAATTATAAAACAAGGAGCGTATACCCATATCACTTTAAAGCCAAATTTCAACCCAGCTTGCATAGAAAAATCCTGCGTATTATAATAAAAATAAACGATGAAGAAGTTACCTATCGGTATTTCAAGCTTTGAAAAGATTCGCAAGGACCGCTATTACTATGTGGACAAAACTCCTTTTATTGCAAAGCTTGCTTCAGAGGGGACTTATTACTTTCTTAGCAGGCCTCGGAGATTTGGAAAATCCCTCTTTATAGACACGCTAAAGCAGGCTTTTTTAGGTAGACGAGAGCTCTTTGAAGGGCTATATCTTCAGAACCACTGGGACTGGAGTAAAACCTATCCTGTGATTCACCTTGATTTTGGGGGTGGAGTAGTTCAGGATGCTCAAGATCTTGTAAAGTGGATCCTCTTCAAGCTTAGACAAAATCAATTTCAGCTTAAGATTCTCTGCGAAGAAAGAGAGGATTACCGCAGTTGTTTTGAGGATTTGATTATCAAATCTGCTGAGGCCTATGGCAAGCAAGTGGTGGTGCTGATAGATGAGTATGATAAGCCCATTCTTGATAGGATTGAGGAGCGGGAAAAGGCCCGTGAGATCCGTGAGGTTTTGAAGAGCCTCTACAGTGTCCTGAAACCCCTTGATAGTTATCTCAAGTTTGTCTTTATCACGGGGGTCACCAAGTTTTCTAAGGTCTCCCTCTTTTCAGGGCTAAATCAACTAAATGACATTACTCTTGATAAGGACTATGCAACCATATGTGGCTATACTCAAGATGAGCTTGAAGCAGTTTTCGGGGAGCTACTAACTAAAGAGGAGCTTACAGCCGTAAAGTGTTGGTATAATGGCTACTCCTTTTGTGGGGAGGCTGTGTATAATCCCTTTGATGTGCTTTTGTATTTGCAGAAAAGGGAGTTTAGGCCTTTTTGGTTTG
>CAZBLU010000056.1:0-3153 GCA_964493015.1 uncultured Caldimicrobium sp. | reverse complement strand
AAAACCTTGCCAGTAAAAACTTTTATCCCCTCACAAAAAAGTTGACTAAATAGATATATTTACTATTTTGCACCCTTAACAGGCTTACAATATAACAGTATTCATTTTTCAAAGAGCAAAAAAATTTTTAATATCTTTAAAATACTATAAGTTTAAAAAATACACTTTTCAAAAAAGTCAAGAGGGGGGCAGAGGGTTTATAAAAGAAAAGGAATCTTAACTTTTGCACACTTGTCAAGTGTGTAATGGAGTGAGTCAATTTATTGCTGAGGGCCACGCCCAACAACAGCTAATTATATAAATAATAAGATGATACTTGAAAGGCTTCAAAATATCCTCTCACAAATACTTGACAAATTAAGATTATAAGTTGTATTAGTAGATTCATTTTTAATTTAATAAAATTTCGCTAAAAGGGGTTAGTTATGGACAGAGAAGCAGATAGGGCAGAACAAAGCATTACCTTTCCTAAATTAGGAGGCTATCTTCCTCCCTATGTAGAAGAGAAGTTACCAGGCTTGATTTTGACTGCCGTTATTTCTGCCTTAGCTCTCTATACCAGTGCTCAAGTATCTTATGTTAGTCCACTTATTGCAGCTATGGGGATCGGTATGATTATTAGAAATTTTTTTATTGTTCCTGCCTTTTACTTCCCTGGCATCTTCTATGCCATGAGACAGGTCTTACGTTTGGGCATAGTCCTACTTGGGTCTAAGATAACTTTAGAAAAGGTCCTTGGCTTAGGATGGGAATCCCTTTTAATACCTTCCGTGGTTCTTGTGGTTACCTTAATAATGGTCTTAATCTTGGGAAAGATCTTTGGGCTTTCTCAGAAGATGAGCCTTCTTCTCGGTATGGGAACATCTATTTGTGGAGCCTCGGCTGTATTGATTGGTGGCTCTCTAAGCAAATCCAAGGAAGAGGATGTAATAGTTTCCATTAGTGCTATCACGGTCTTTGGCACCATCTCTATGTTACTCTATCCTTTGATCTTAAAATTAAATCTCTTACCCCTTTCGCCAGAGGCATATGGTGTGTGGGTAGGGGCTTCCATTCATGAGGTAGCTCAGGTGGTCACCGCAGGGTTTAGTGTTAGCCATACAAGTGGTGAAGTGGCTGTGCTTGTTAAGCTTGTAAGAGTTATCTTGCTGATACCTGTAGCCTTCTTAATTTCCCTTTTAATTAATTGGGGCTTCTTGATAAAAGAGGAGAAAACTACGCAAAGGGTACTAACCTTCCCTCTTTTTCTCTTGGGCTTTGCGGCAATGGTGCTCCTCAATTCCTTGGAATTTTTTACTCCTAAGGCCCTCAAATGGATGGAATTTTCAGCCCTCTTTTTTCTTTTGATGGGTATGGCAGGTATGGGGTTAGAAACAGACTTTAGAAAACTTCTCAAAATAGGCTTTAGACCCTTCTTTGTAGGCCTTTTTTCCACCCTTTTTATTGCCCTCTTTAGCCTAATATTGGTGTATCTTTTAGTCCCCCATAAGCCCTGATTGGGGAGAAGTTTGTTTGAAAAATATGATGGGGTTTAGGTGAGGGATAATCTTGTGCTTGTTAACTTTTTTGTTTCTTATATAATATCGATATATGATAAAGATTGCCATTGTAGGGGCAGGTTCTTGGGGGACTGCCTTAGCCAAGGTTTTAGCTGAGAAAGGGCTTGAGGTCTCTCTCCTTGCTCGAAGGGAGGAAGTGGTTTCAGCTATAAACTGCCTTAGAGAGAACCCTTTTTACTTGCCTGGGATAAAGCTACCTTCCAGGCTTAAGGCCTCCAGGGAACCAGAAGAGGTTTTTCAAGGAGCTACTTTAGCCCTTTGGACCATACCCTCTTATGCCTTAGAGGAAAATCTGAAAGTCCTGTATAGGCATGTCCAAGGTATCCCTTATCATATCTCAGGTATCAAGGGGATATCCTTTGAGAGCAGAAAGAGCCCCCTTTCCCTCTTAGAAGAAGCCTTAGGGAGAGATAAGTTTTACTTTGTTCTGGGTGGCCCTTCCTTTGCTTTGGAAGTTGCGCGAGGTTTGCCAACAGCAGTAGTGTTGGCAGGGCAACACAAGGAGAAGACAGCAGAAGTTCAGAACCTCCTTGCTTGGAAATATTTTAGAGTATATCGGAGCTATGATCCCCTTGGGGTTGAGCTTGCTGGCGCCTATAAGAATGTTATAGCTATTGCTTCGGGGATATGTGATGGCCTTGGTCTGGGGCTTAATGCCAGGGCTGGCTTGATCTCCCGTGGCTTGATAGAAATGGTGAGATTTGGGGTAACCTTTGGGGCCAAGAAAGAGACCTTTTATGGCCTTGCTGGTCTCGGAGACCTGGTTCTTACTTGCACTGGAGCCCTTTCCAGAAATTATCAAGTAGGGCTAAAACTTGGTCAGGGTAAAAGGATCTCTGAAGTCTTTGAAGAGGTAAAACAGGTGGCTGAGGGAGTAAAAACTGCTTTAGTTATAAAGGAATTAGCAGGGAGCCAAGGCTTAGAGCTACCTATTTGCGAAGAGGTCTATAATATCCTCTATAAAGGAGAAAGACCACAAAATTCCCTTGAAAGAATTCTCAGCAGGGCCCTCAAAGAGGAATTTGAGGAAATACCCCTGTGCTAAATCTTTAAAATATTCCATCTAATAACTTTCTTTTAATATATAAAAATGTATTATTTTATCAAAAATTTAATTTTTGTATAAAAAATATACATTGTTGTTTATAGATTATACATTAAACATAGGAGGTCAGTTTAAAAATTAAGGAATTTTTAATAATTTTTGAGGCATATTTTTTGCTAATAATTTAATAATTAACAGAAATTTGCAGGAACGGGGTTGTCTATGAATAAATTTATTTATTTTGTTTTTTCTATAAAAGGTCTTTTAGCGGCAGAGGCAAATAAAAAGGCTGAGACCATTGATGAGCTTGTCAAGATATATGATTCGACTTCATGTAAGGCCTGTCATAAAACTATTTATGAGACGTGGGCAAAATCTCTTCATGCTATTTCTTTGATAGGTACTCCAAGGACTATGGCTACGATGAAAGACTGGCTAACAGATGCCCTCATGAAGGAATGGAAATATTCTGGAGTAAAGAGTGTAGAGGATATTAAAGTGAGACTTATATCTAATTTTGTGTAAGACCAAAATTAACTTTACTATATT
>CAZBLU010000055.1:0-3207 GCA_964493015.1 uncultured Caldimicrobium sp. | reverse complement strand
CTATTCGTGCTTTTTTAAGGCTTGACCCAGATGTGATTCTTGTAGGTGAAGTGAGGGATGAAGAAACAGCAACTATGGCTGTAAGAGCTGCCTTGACGGGACATCTTTTTCTCTCAACTTTACATACAAATGATGCCATTTCTTCTCTTTCAAGGCTTAAAGATATGGGTATTAAGGCAGATCTCCTTGCCTCTTCTTTAAAGGGAATTATCGCTCAGAGACTCATAAGAAAAATTTGCCCTTACTGTAAAGAGCCTTATTCTCCACCGCAAGAGTTGATAGATTATTACAAACTTCCTCGAGAGGCCAATTATTTTAAGGGAAAAGGCTGTTATCAATGCAATAATAGAGGCTATCTGGGGCGAACGGTTATCTGCGAAATCTTTTATGTGGATGATGAGATGGCAAAGCTGATAGCTGAAGATCCACCTCTATCCACAATCTATGCCCGAGCAAAGGAAAAGGGAATGAAGTTACTTAAGGAAAAGGTGGAAAAGAAGGTCTTAACTGGGATCACGACCCTGGAGGAAATAAAGAGAGTAGTGGGTTAGTGGAGATGCCATATTTTTCCTATACAGCCCTTACTCGAGAGGGAAACTTAGTTAAAGGTGAAGGGGAGTTTCAGAGCCTTGAAGAACTTTTTTATAGTTTACAGAGAGATGGTTCCACCTTAGTTGACTACAAAATCAAAAAAAGCACGAGTTTCACCCTCTTTAAACGTAAAATTAAGAGGACTGAGTTGGCTGAATTTCTTCATCAGCTTGCCTTCTTAATGAGGAGCGGAATACCTCTTATAACAGCCCTTGATGACCTGGAAAAGGAGACAAGAAATAAGTTTTTCAAAGCTAATATAAATAAGCTAAAGGTGGCTCTCTCAAGAGGGGAAACCTTTAGCTCAGCTATGGCTCAATTAAAGATTTTTCCTAAGGTAGTGATCTCTCTGATAACCATAGGCGAAGAGTCAGGAACTTTAGACAAAACCCTTGAAGAGGCCTCACAACACCTATATAGAATTGAGGAAATTATTTCTCAAACCAAAAGAGCCATGATTTATCCCAGTTTTATATTTTCTCTAATGATGTTAGCCTTAGCTTTTTGGTTCTTTTATGTGTTACCTAAAATTTTGATACTCTTTAAAGAAATGGATGTTAAGCTACCTCTGCCTACCATAATTTTAATCAAGGTGGTAGATTTCCTCACCAATTATAAACTTTGGATTCTGCTCCTTTTTATAGCTTTACCTATAGCCTTCTACTTTTTCTATAGACACCCACGGAGTGAAATTCTGGCAGACAAAATTCTACTGCGTCTCCCACTTTATGGAAGGGTAAGGCGCTTAAACTTTCTCGCATTCTTTTTTGAACACTTCTCTCTTCTTCTCTCCTCTGGTATTGATTTACTCAGACTATTAAAGCTTATGAAGGAGGCTTTTTATAGAAGATATTTTATCAATATTGTGCAACGAATTGAAAATGACATTTTAGCAGGAGAGACCATTGCCGCCTCTCTTAAGAAAGAACCTATTTTTAGGCCCATAGATATAAGGATGGTTGCAGTTGGTGAGAGCACAGGGCGCTTAGATGAGCAAATGAAGATACTTTCCAAATTTTATTATGAAGAAGTTCAAAATATACTAACTACCCTCACCAAAATTTTGGAACCCGTAATCTTAGTGATTGCTGGTCTTATCTTTTTTATAATCATTGTAGCCTTGATTGGTCCTATTTATGAACTTATCTCTCAAATGGGCAAAGTCTACTAAGGTATAGGGCATAACCTATTAAATTAGAGGGAGCTCCAGTCTGCGCAGAAGGACTTCTCTTTCTCTCCAGCCTTCAAGGGTCTTTACCCAGAGCTCAAGATAAATACGCCTTTTAAGCAAAAACTCAAGCTCTTCTCGGGCAAGGGTGCCAATTTTTTTAAGCATGCGCCCTCCCTTGCCAATAATGATGCCCTTTTGAGAGGGCCTTTCCACAAAAATAGTTGCTTGAATATGGAGAAGATTTTTTTCAGGAACCTCCTCTATGGCCTCTACTCTTACCGCCGTAGAATAGGGAATCTCCTGATAAGTATTCAGGAAAACTTTTTCACGGATGATCTCGGCAATAAGGAGTTTGAGGGGAAGATCAGTCACATATTCAGGATCATAAAAAAAGGGGCCGTAAGGAAGGATCTTTATGATCTCCTCAATCACCCTTTCCAGACCATCCTGTTTTAACGCTGAGACTGGAATAATAGCAGAAAAGGGGTAAAGCTTTGAAAAATAATCTATAAGAGGTAAAAGTTCCTTTTTGTCTTTAATTAGGTCTATTTTGTTCATAACCAAAATGGTTGGCTTCCCTACTTTGCGTATTATCTCTAAGATTTTTTCTTCTTCAGGAACTCGGTTGGTCACATCCATAACCCAGAGGATCGCATCTACCTCTTCTAAGGCCTGCATAGCCTGTTTAACCATAAGTTGATTGAAAAGGGATTTGGCTTCGTGGATTCCAGGGGTGTCCACAAAGATAATTTGGGTATTTCCTTTAGTGAGAATACCCCTTATATTGAAACGAGTAGTCTGAGGCTTGGGGCTAACAATTGAGACCTTGGTGCCAAGGAGATTATTGAGAAGAGTTGACTTCCCCACATTGGGTAGACCTATTATTCCTATGACCCCTGATTTAGTTTTTTCTCTCTGCATATTTTCACACGTGACAAGTGTGCAAAGGGTAAACTAAGAGTAATTGGTTTTTATGAGAAATATGCCACTTCTATCAGCTTCTTCCAAAATCTCTTCTCTAACTTCTACTCCCACTACTGTAGGTATAACCTCTTTTTTGAGGATATGGGCTAAAATATTAGCTCTCTCCATGGCCCTCTTCAAATCCTCTTCATAGACACTATAAGATATCTCCACAGCAAGAATAATAGGCTTTCTGGTCTCCTTAAGTAACCCTTCAACAAGAAGGTCAACATTCAAGAGAGACTCATATTGCTCCTCAGTTATTAATCCTTCATCAAGGGCATCTTCTATCTTAGATAGAATAGCCTCAAGCTCAATTCTCTTAGACCTTCTGAGAAGTTTAGAAAAGTAAGCATAATATCTTTCTCTGATAGTTCTTTCAAATTCCCTTCCCTTAAACCTTCCAAACTCTCCCTTTAAATAAGACATATCCTTTTTAAGTATATCCACATCTTGCTTTAGAACCGCTACATCTTGCTTTA
>CAZBLU010000054.1:0-4007 GCA_964493015.1 uncultured Caldimicrobium sp. | reverse complement strand
ACATGATTGATCTGCACACACACTCAACAGCTTCTGATGGCACTTTTAGCCCCTCAGAGCTTATCCGTCTTGCTAAGAGAGAGGGCTTAAAGGCCCTTGCCTTAACAGACCACGATACCACCAGAGGGCTTCCTGAGGCCTATGAGGTAGCCCGTGAGGAGGGAATTCCCTTCCTCTGTGGAGTGGAAATAAGTGTGAAATTTAATGGGCCAGGGCATTTTCATCTCCTTGGTTATTTTTTAAGCCCAGAGCTTCCCCCTCTTGAGGAGACCTTGAAAGCCCTGCAAGAGGCCCGCAAAAGGCGAAACGAACTTATGGTAGAAAAATTAAGGGCCCTTGGGGTTGAGATCACCCTCACAGAGCTTGAGGAGATAGCTAAGGGAGAAATTGGGCGTCCTCACTTTGCGAGGCTTCTTGTAGAGAAGGGCTATGTGCGCACCCCTGATGAGGCCTTCGAGAAGTATCTTCGCAAAGGGGCTCCTGCCTATGTGCCCAAGGCCTTGCTTGAGCCAAAGGAGGCCATAGAGAAGATCTTGCAGGCTAAGGGTATCCCAGTTTTGGCTCATCCCATAACCCTTAAACTTGCGCCCAAGGAATTAAGTAGCTATCTAAAGGAATTAAAGGAGCTTGGCTTAAGAGGAGTTGAAGCCTATTATAGCGAACACAATAGGGATTTTACTAATTTTTTACTTCATGAAGCCCAAAGGTTAGGGTTTCTCACAACAGGGGGAAGTGATTTTCACGGGGCAAACAAACCTGATATCAGACTTGGGCGTGGCTTTGGGAATCTAAGGGTTCCAAAGGAGTGTTTTGAGAGGTTGAAAAAGGAGCTTGAAAAACTATAATAAAACTTATGTCTAATATGAGACTGGAACTAAAGAACTTTTTCTTCATAAGGGAAGCCACTTTGGAGAGTAAAAACAATTTGATAGTATTATTAGCCCCTAATCGCTGTGGTAAAACTCATATATTGAAACTGCTGTATTCTATTTACTGGAGCTTTTGGAAGTGTATGAAAGATAGGGAGGACTTTAAGCGTGTCTTTCCAGTTAAGGCAAAGAAGGTCTTTTTAATAAAAGATCTGAAAGAATTTGTAACCTGGGGTAAAGAGGCTTTTTTCATAGGCTTTGAAAATCACATAGGGAAATGCACTGTGCAGGGCTCTTTAACTAAAGGTATTCAAATAAAATCTGATCTAAACAGTCAATTCTATATAGAAAAGAGTCCAGTATACATTTATGTGCCAGGTTTAGGTGATTTTTATAGAGGTATCTTTAGTATAAAAAAATATTATCCTAATTGGAATATTGTATCAGAGGCTATTACTGATTTTATTGAAGATCTTGTCATAGTGAGTGATTTGAGTGAACAGGAGGTTAATAAAGAATATAGAGAAATTTTAAAAAAGATAGAAGAGTCCTTTCAAGTAAAGTTTTACGTCCAAAATAAAAAAATAAACATAAGTGAGCAAAATAAGACCTATTCTTTGGAAAAAACAGCCTCTGGTCTTAAAACCATTGCCTGGTTATATTTACTTCTTAAATATCAATTAGTTGGTGAATTTCTCTTAATTGATGAACCTGAAAATAGTCTTCATCCTGAATATATAACAAAACTAACCGAAATTTTATTTTATTTGTCAAAATTAACTAAGATTGTCATTGCTACTCACTCAGATTATTTTTTAGAGAGTCTTAATTTTCTGATTAAGAAATATGAATTAAAAGTAGATGTTTGGTATGCTGAATATGAAAAAGAGGGGGTAGTGTATAGATTTTATGAGGCAACTCAAGAAAGGCTAATTGATAGCAGTCCGTTAACAAAGACTTTTTTAAAATTAGTTCGGGAGATTTATGGTAGAAAAAATTGATCTTGAGAGTGTTGCCAAGGATTTTGACCAATTTTTGAAAACAAGTTCTCTCAGCAGAGCTGATAGTCTTTTCTTAGAGAGTGATACCATCTACATAATTGAGGATACAAATTGCTATGCTGTAGACCTGCTTGATGAGAGGGTTTTTGAGGAGTTTGTTGCAGAAATAGTAAAGAAAATGTGGGGAAGTTTAACAATCCTTCTCTGGTGGGCACGTGAAAATTTGGAGAATCTAAAGGGCAAGAAGCGGGTTTTTATTCTAAATCTTGGGGTTGATGAAAAAACAGCAAGAATGATACCTCTCATCATTTGCGAATTAAATAAATATAGAAATGGAGCCTATGAGGAGATTCAATATGAAGGAGTTGAACGAGAGAGTAGAGGAATTTATCAGACTCCGTGAAAAAATTAACGAGCTTAAGGAAAAGCGTAGGGCTATAATTCTTGCTCATAATTACCAGCCTCCTGAGATACAGGAGATTGCTGATCTGAGGGGAGATTCTTTAGAACTAAGTCTCAAGGCAAGTAAGACTGATGCAGAGGTTATTGTCTTTTGTGGGGTCTTTTTCATGGCAGAGACTGCAAAGATTGTCTCCCCACAAAAGAGGGTCCTTATTCCTGTTGCTGGGGCCTGTTGTGACATGGCAAACATGCTTTCCCCTGAAGAGGTGATAAAACTCAGGGAGGCTTATCCTGGGGTCCCTGTGGTAACCTATGTTAACTCTACTGCAGAGGTAAAGGCCTTAAGCGATATATGTTGCACCTCAGCCAATGCCGTAAAAGTAGTTGGCACTTTCCCTGATAAGAGAATTCTTATGCTTCCTGATATGAACCTTGCTCGCTATACTCAGAGATTTTATCCAGAAAAGGAAATTATCTATTTTGAGGGCTTTTGTCCCTTTCACCACATGCTCACCCCTGAAGAGGTCTTAAAGGCAAAGGAAGAGCATCCTGGAGCTATCTTTATTGCTCATCCCGAGTGTAGACCTGAAGTGATTGACCTTGCAGACTATGTAGCCTCTACAAGTGGGATGCTAAGGCTTGCCAAAGAGCTTCCTCACAAGGAGTTTATTATTGGCACAGAAGTTGGCCTTCTTTACCCCCTTTCCAAAGAGAACCCAGAGAAAAAATTTTATCACCCTGCCCCTGAGAAGATGCTTTGTCCCTCTATGAAAAAGATTAGGCTTGAAGATGTGGTCAGAGCCCTTGAGACCTTTGAATTTGAGGTAGTGCTCCCTGAGGAGGTAAGAAGCAAGGCCTATCAGGCAGTAAAAAGGATGCTTGAAATTGTGTAGTGGGAGCTGAGAGTCTACCTTGTGGAGATATAAAATTATGCCTAAAAAGCTACCTATTGGGATTTCAAGCTTTGAGGAGATAAGGAGAGGGAATTACTATTATGTGGATAAAACTCATTATGTGGCAAAGCTTGTAGAGGAGGGGAAGTATTATTTTCTTAGTAGGCCTCGGAGATTTGGGAAATCCCTTTTCGTGGATACGCTGAAGCAAGCCTTTTTGGGCAGACGAGAGCTCTTTGAGGGACTCTATCTTTATGAGAACTGGGATTGGAGCGAGACCTATCCAGTGATTCATATTGATTTTGGGGGAGATCAAGTCAAGGATAGTTCCCATCTTGAAGAGATTTTGCACTCACAGCTTACGCTCATTGCAGAAGAATACGAGGTTTATTTTAAGGAGAGGCTTCTTGAGAAGAGATTTAATGAATTAATTAGAGGGCTCTATAAAAAATTTGGTAAGCAAGTGGTGGTGCTTATAGATGAGTATGACAAGCCTATTCTTGATAGGATTGAGGAGAGGGAAAGAGCTCGAGAGATCCGTGAGGTTTTGAAGAGCTTCTACAGTGTACTTAAGCCTCTTGATAGTTATCTCAAGTTTGTTTTTATCACAGGGGTTACCAAGTTTTCCAAGGTATCGCTTTTTTCTGGGCTAAATCAGCTTCTGGATATAACTTTAAGTCCAAGGTATGCAACCATATGTGGGTATACTCATGGGGAGCTTGAAAGAGTATTCGGGGGGCTTCTTACAGAGGAAGAGCTGCAGGGAGTGAGGTGTTGGTATAATGGTTATTCTTTTTGTGGGGAGGCTGTGTATAACCCCTTTGATGTGCTCTTGTATTTGC
>CAZBLU010000053.1:0-4046 GCA_964493015.1 uncultured Caldimicrobium sp. | reverse complement strand
TTTACCCTCTAACTGCAATTGATTTTCAATTAAGCTGGGGAAAAACTCCCCAGCTTAATGCCTTGTCAGTCAATGCTTTCAAGCTTTAATAAAAAAGTTGACTAAATAGATATATTTACTATTTTGCACCCTTAACGGGCTTGCACTATAACTGTATTCAATTTTCAAAGAGCAAAAAAAATTTTCAGTTAACTTTAGTATACCATAAATTTGAATAACACACTTTTTAAAAAAGTCAAGAGGGGGGCGAGGGTGTTCTATAATTGTTTTTTTCTTAGATTTAAACTAAGAGAAAAAAGTGAGATTGCTTGCTCCATCTTTTGCGTGCATTATATCCTCGTTATATCTCACAACCATTCGCAGGCTGAAGCCTACGCCTACCTAAGATTAATGATATTAGCCAAATGAAATTTAGAACACCC
Source organism: uncultured Caldimicrobium sp. (assembly GCA_964493015.1). Lineage (GTDB taxonomy): Bacteria > Desulfobacterota > Thermodesulfobacteria > Thermodesulfobacteriales > Thermodesulfobacteriaceae > Caldimicrobium. Next base: position 3,624 of record CAZBLU010000053.1, on the reverse strand, counting down.
TTATCCTCTCCTTGACAGCTTAGTTTTACAGGGTAGTATAAAAGACTATTCCAATCGATAGTTAAAATTGACCCAAGGAAGCGATGAAGGAAGCCTATAGCAAACTTTTAAACCTTATTCAGGAGGACTTTCCTCTCGTCCCTGAGCCATTTAAAGTGCTTGCAGAGAAGGTTGGGCTTACAGAGGAAGAGGTCCTCAATTTTCTAAAGGAACTTAGCGAGAAAGGGATCTTACGCCATCTCGGGGCAAGTCCTGACTCGCACAAACTTGGACACTTTACTTGCCTCTGTGCCTCTGCCCTTCCTGAAGAGGCTCTCCACATCGCTGAAGAGATAGCCAATCTCCCCCAGGTGACCCATGCCTATCTTAGAGAGCACAAGCTCAATTTCTGGTTTACTTTGGTTCTTCCCTCTGAACAAGACTTGGAGCCCATGCTCTCCCAACTTGAAAAGACCTATGGTATCAAGATTTTGGCCTTTCCTGCTCTCCGTAAATACAAGGTGAAGGCCGTTTTTTTCTTTTAAGTGGTCAACTTGCCTTTACGCCGCTTCTTCACCATGACCCTAAGTGTCACATATAGGGCAAGAACAAGAAGAGAGAGGAGAATAAAGCCGTAAGAGCCCCTTTGCAGATATTCTTTCAAAAGGGCCTCGTTTTTTCCGAAATAAAAGCCACACAGGGCAAGAAAGGTACACCAGATGCCAGCACCCAAGGTGGTGTAGAGACAAAAGAGAAAGAGCCCCATTTTGGCAAAACCTGCAGGGATAGAAATAACTTGTCTGATACCAGGCAATAACCTTCCCACAAAGGTCCCAATTTGGCCATGCTCTCCCCAAAACTTTTCAACCTTTAGAAGAGAGGCCTCAGTGAGGAGGAGATATTGTCCATAGCGTCGGATAAGCCTTAAGACAGCTGGTCTTCCCAGTTTTAGGGCAAGATAGTAGTTAATTAAGGCCCCTGCAAGGCTTCCCATAGTCCCAGCAAAGACTACCCCTATAAGAGAGAGTTTTCCTTTAGAGGCAAGATAGGCTGCTGGCGGGACAACAATTTCGCTGGGGAAGGGAATAAAACTCGATTCCACAGCCATAAGTAGAAAAACGCCTAAATAGGAGGTTTTCTCAAAAAAGAGGAGAAGATAGTCCACGGAGAGGTGAAAATATTCCTGGAGCATAAAGGAAATTTAACACCCTTTGAGAAAATAGACAAGTTTTAAGGTTAAAGGGTTTCCCAGTGGCTACAGTTTGGGCAGATCCAAGCTATGGCACTGGCACAGAGAAATTTTTTAGGATTCTCTTGCAGACAGCGTTGGCAGACAGTAAAGCCGCAGTTTCGACAGACATAAGAGAGGGGCTGTGCCTCCCCACAGAAGTCACAGACCCCTCTTCCTACCTTTTTAGGTTTTCGAGCCTGCTTAGGCTCCACAGCCACATGTGATCCTTCTGTGACTCTCCACTCTCACAGTCTTTCTTTCAGAAAACTCCATTTGCTTGCCAGGATTCCAGTTAGCTACAGGCCTGAAATAGCCAACAACCCTGGAATAGACCTCACAAGGAACAGCCTTAACTTTTACCTTTTCCTCCATCTCCTCTCACCTCCTTTGAAGTATTTTTAAATCTGATAAATGTTCCTACCTCTGTTCCTACCTCTCTTTCAACAGGGAGCATCTCTGCTGCTGCCATCAACCCTGCCTTTATAATCATTGATGCAGGTATGGTTTCATAAACCTGATCTCTTATCTCTACTGTTCTGCATTCATTATCACCACACACATCGCAGCATCTGCTCTTTCCCGTCATAGCACCGAGCCACTCCTCAAGTGTGTTATCTCCAATCCAGAGTTGATTTGAGGCTAAAGGATTTGCCTTAAATTCCTCAAGGGTCAATTCTTTTTTCTCAAGAACAACTTCTATACCAAGTGGTGACAGTGCCTCTCTTAATTTTAAATAAGCCCTATCCAGTTCCCCTTCAGTCCCACTGCACCTCGGACAGGTCCTTTTTTTGTCATCCACAAGCCTCTGCCATTTGAGTTTAAGGATTAACATACTCATAAATCTGCCTCTTTTTTTGTCTCTAAGTCTTAGAAATTTTATATGCCCCCTCAGAGAGACTGCTCAATAAGCTTGCAGGCAAGATGAGATCAACACCAAACCTATCTAATTCCTGCTCAGAGTGGGGTAAGGGACAGATCTCATGTTTCCCAGGTATATAGCCATGCACAGGACATACAGAAAAAGTTGGGGTTATGGAGAAATAGGGGAGTCTAAAGCGAGTTACCACAGCTCGAACCAGTTCCTTTACCACTGTTCGGTCCGTTATCTCTTCCCCTACAAAGAGGTGAACTACTGTTCCGCCAGTAAACATAACCTGCAAGTCATCTTGATGGAGGAGGATCTCAAAGATATCGTCGGTATAATAGACGGGAAGATGGACAGAATTGGTGTAGTAAGGTATCTCATCAGTGCCCTGGGTTTTAATTCGGGGAAACTTCTTTTTATCCAAGCGGGCAAGCCTATAACTTGTTCCCTCCGCAGGGGTTGCCTCTAAATTGTAGAGATTACCTGTTGTTTCCTGAAACTCAGAGATCTTATCTCTCATGAATTTTAGAACCTTTAGAGCAAAGGCCTTCCCAGCTTCAGTATAAATAGGCTCTTCCAAAAAGTTTAGACAAGCCTCATTCATGCCCACAATTCCGATAGTGGAAAAGTGATTGGCCCAGTATTGACCTCTTGCCTCCTTTACCCCGCTTAAGTAAACACGAGAATAGGGATAAAGCCCCTTTTCTGTGAAATCTTCAATGATTTTTCTCTTAATTTCTAAGGAGATCTTAGCAAGTTCCATAAGTCTCTCAAGTCTTTCAAAAAACTCCTCTTCACAGGTAGAGAGATAGGCCAAACGGGGAAGATTAATAGTGACCACTCCAATGGAGCCAGTGAGAGGATTAGCCCCAAAGAGACCTCCTCCTCTTTTCCTTAGCTCCCTCTGATCAAGCCTTAACCTACAACACATACTTCTTGCATCATCGGGATCCATGTCAGAATTGACAAAGTTGGCAAAATAGGGGATGCCATACTTTCTGGTCATCTCCCATAGAGGCTCATAGTCAGGATTATCCCAGTCAAAGTCCTTGGTTATGTTATAAGTTGGAATGGGGAAGGTAAAGATCCTTCCCTTGGCATCTCCTGCCATCATAAGCTCACAAAAGGCCCTGTTAATCATGGACATCTCTTTGTGGAACTCTCCGTAGACCTCCTCTTTAGGCTTACCCCCAATGATTACATTGACCTGGGCATAAAGTTTTGATGGCTTGAGATCAAAGGTCAGGTTGGTGAAAGGAGTTTGGAAACCTACTCTTGTGGGTACATTTACATTGAAGAGAAATTCCTGCATGCACTGCTTGACCTCTTGGTAGGAGAGCTTGTCATAGCGCACAAAAGGGGCAAGTAAGGTATCAAAGTTAGAAAAGGCCTGGGCCCCTGCACTTTCACCTTGTAGGGTATAAAAGAAATTTACAATCTGTCCAAGGGCAGATCTAAAGTGTTTTGGGGGAGCACTTTCTACCTTGCCTGAGACTCCTCCAAAGCCTCTCTGCAATAGATCAAAAAGGTCCCACCCCACACAATAGGG
>CAZBLU010000052.1:0-5383 GCA_964493015.1 uncultured Caldimicrobium sp. | reverse complement strand
GTGCTGATTATAATAAAATTTCACTATAATAAGGGCTATTTAATTTTAATGGCAGGAGGAAGCTATGGCTTTATATCAGAAAATTTTGGCTTGTCTTGATGGTTCAAAGGAGAGTTTAAGTGCCTTGGAAAATGCCTTAAGATTAGCTAAAGGCCTTGGGGTTGAGGAAATAATGGCTATCACGGTAGTGCCACTTGGGGCCCAGTTGAGTAGTGCCCTTTCTCTATTTCTCGGGATGAAAGACTTTTTTAGGAAAAATGGAGAAAAGATCCTAAAAGAGGCTGAAGACATTGCCAGTGAAATGGGCATGAAAGTAAAAACTATCCTTGAGGAAGGGGAACCCTATCAGAAAATTGTAGATATGGCCTATGCTGAAGGGGCAGATCTCCTTGTTATGGGAAAGACGGGCAAAGGGGGCTTAGCTCGAGGAATTTTAGGAAGTACAGCCTTAAGGACTATAGGATCAAGCCCTGTGGATGTCCTTATCATTCCTAAAGATACAACCATAAAATTTAATAAAATATTAGTTCCTGTTGATGGATCTCTCTATTCGGAAAGAGCTGCCCTTCGGGCTTTGGAACTGGCTAAACATTTTAAGAGCATAGTTATGCTTCTATCGGTGGTTGAACTCTTTGTTTCCGATCTTTATGAAGTCCCAGGTGAGCTTATAAAATTAATGGAGAGTTTCAAGATTTCAGCTGAGGAGTTTATAAGGAAGCTAAAGGTCAAATTTAGGGAAGAGGGCGTAAGTTGTGAATCTTTGGTCACAGAGGGAATGGCTCCAGAAAAAATTATAGAATTTGCTGATAAGGAAAAGTTTGATTTGATAGCCATGGGGTCTCACGGCAAAACTGGGTTAAAAAGGCTTCTTTTGGGTAGTGTAACAGAGAGGGTAATTAATTTTGGGAATAAACCTGTCTTAGTGGTAAAATAAGAGATTTTGGGATGGAAAAGGGGTTTAAAAGAATTCCTTCAAGAGGTCTTCGGCGCTATCTTCTTTTTCCATTTGCTGAAAGGGTATAAACTCTGTTTGTTCCAGGCTAAGCTCGGCATAAAAGGAGTTGCCTGATTCCGTGCGAAGGCTTATCTTTCTTGCCTGGGAGGTATTAAGATAGGTATCAATATACATGATGATGGTATTGGAAATAGGGATGGCCCTTGGCTGTTGATTTCTGGCTACAAGGCCATATTTATTTTCTACCTTTTTGCGAAAATTTCCAATTATTTGGTTTACCATCTCGCCGATAAAGTTAATTACTTCCTCTGCATAGGGGTCTTGAGCAATCTCTTCGGGTGGTAAACCCAGAAATTGCATTGATCTCTGATATAGCTCAAGGGCAGCCTCTTTGGTAAAGTTCATGCATAGAAGGCCATTGTAATCCCCGTTAAACTCTAAAAAGGCCCCAAGGTCAGGCCTTAAGGCTACAAAGTTAATCTTCTGGAGGGTTGGAGAAATCTTGATCTCTGAGCCAGTGTTAATGGATAAAACCTCTTTGGCCGTTTCAGCAAGAATTTCTGAAAGTTCGTTGATAGTGCTCTTTCTTCTTTCAGGCATCTAAAGCTCCTTTACTAAAGATTTTTCTCTAAATTAGCAAAGGAGGTAAAGGAGGAGAGATAAGCTAATTTTACTGTTACGCCAGAGGGTCCATTTCTCTGTTTGCCAATGATAATCTCGGCAATCCCTTTTTCAGGACTTTCCTTGTTATAGACTTCATCTCTATAGATAAAGAGGATAACATCGGCATCCTGTTCCAAAGCACCTGATTCACGTAGGTCTGCAAGTTGGGGCCTCTTGTCTGGCCTTTCCTCAACCTTTCTATTGAGCTGAGAGAGGGCAAGGACTGGCACATTCAGTTCCTTAGCCAAGGCCTTTAGACCTGCTGAGATTTCTGAGATTTCCTGCTCCCTTCTCTCCTTTCTTTCAAGGCTTTTCATGAGCTGAAGATAGTCAACCACAATAAGAGCAAGGGGGACTTCTTTCATTACTTTTCTTGCCTTAGCCTTAACCTCTAAAATGTTGATTCCCGAGGTATCGTCAATATAAATAGGAAGCGAGCTCAAAACACTTGCTCCATTAATAACTCTTTGCCAGTCCTGAGGGTCAAGTTGGCCCGTTCTAAATTTTTGAAAGTTTACCTTACCTTCAGCGCAGATCATACGTGACACAAGCTGTTCTTTACTCATCTCTAAAGAAAAGATAGCTGCTCCAAGATTGGTCTGCTTACAGGCATTGCAGGCAATATTTAGAGCCAGGGCTGTTTTTCCCATACCTGGTCTTGCCGCAAGGATAATCAGATCACCCCTTTGAAGCCCAGCAGTGAGCCTATCTAACTCATAAAAGCCAGTGGGAATCCCTGTGATGAGATCTCCCTTTTGATAAAGCATCTCCAAGTGCTTGATGGTATCCTTGATGATCTCTTTTATAGGGGCAAAGGTCTCCTTTTTGCCATAGTAGGCCAGGTCAAAAAGGGCTTTCTCAGCATAATTTAAAAGTTCTTGCGAGTCCTCAGTGGAGTAATAGCAACGATAAATTAGTTCTTGGCTTATGCGAATAATTTCACGAAGGATACTCTTTTCCTTAACAATTTTAGCATAATGCACAAGATGGGCCGAGGTGGGAAGAAGGCTTGCAAGTTCTGTAAGATAGGCTGCTCCTCCCACTCTCTCAAGCTCCCCCATTTTTTCCAATTCATTGTAGGTAGTGACAATATCAATAGGTTCATCCTTTTCAAAGAGATGCAAAAAGGCCTGATAAATTAGACGATGGGAGGAAAGATAAAAATCTTCAGGCTTTAAGAAGTCAATAACCTTAATCAAAGAACTTGGATCTATGAGTATAGAGGCTAAGGTATAGCGCTCTGCCTGGAGATCTTGAGGCGGAAGGAATTCCTCTGGTAGAGGCGAGGATAGGCCCTTTTCTTTCCCCCTTTTTGTCCTCCTACCTCTACCTTCTTCCATAATTCTATCTTTCTTCTATAATCTCAACTTTTATGGGCACTGTAATATCTGGGGCTAATTTGATAGATACTTCATAGGTCCCTACAGCCTTTATAGGTTCCTCAAGAAGGACCTGTTTTTTCTCTATTGGGAAACCAAGATCTGAAAGAGCTTTAGCCAGATCTAAGGCTGTGACTGAGCCATAGAGCCGTCCTTCACCAACGACTTTTCTATATAGGGTAAGACTCTGGCCCTGGAGCTTTTCGGCAAGACTCTGAGCCTTCTTACGTTCTCTCTCAACTTTGGCTAAGATAGTTTTTCTCTCTCTTTCTAAGGCTTTTAAGGTCTTTTGATTAGCCAAAATGGCAAGTCCTTTAGGGATTAGATAATTTCTGGCATAACCATCCTTAACCTTCACTACCTCCCCAGCTTTGCCCAGTTTAGGTATATCTTGTTTAAGGATAACTTCCATCTTGAGACCCCCTTTACTCTATTTCTAAATCAGCAGTGAAGGGTAGTAAGGCCATGATACGAGCCTGTTTAATGGCAGTTGTAAGCTTCCTCTGATGATAAGCACAGTTTCCCGTCTGCCGACGATGAAGGATCATGCCCTTTTCATTAATAAAATTTTTTAAAAGTTCATAGTTTTTGTAATCTAAAACCAGGCTCGGATCCGCACAGAAGCGGCAAACCTTTTTCCTGGGAAAATACCTTTTTTTTATGGTCACGCTATTTTCCATGATCATTTACCTCCTTAAAGTGATTGTATTTCAGAAGGGTTAAATCTATCTTCTAATTTGATAATGATAAACCGCATAATTCTTTCATCGATACGAAAGAAATTTTCCAATTCTTGAGGCAAATCTGCTCTGCCATAAAATTCGGCAAGGACATAATAGCCCTGTTTTTTCTTTTGAATGGGATAAGCCAGCTTTTTTAAACCCCACTCCTCAAGTTTAAGGAGATCACCCTCCTTATTCTGAATAAGCTGCTTTAGCTTTTCAAAAATGACCTCTTTTTCATCCACCTTTTCAGGATGGATGATGAAAAGACTTTCCCACTTGCGAAAACGTTTTGCTTTGGGAAATTCAAACATAATCTTACCCTCCTTATGGTCTTTTTGGCCCCCAAGGCTCTATGCTTGGGAGCAAGGAGAAATGGGCGGTGGAGGATTTGAACCTCCGACATCCACCGTGTGAGGATGGCGCTCTACCCCTGAGCTAACCGCCCACTTTATCCTAATTATTAAACTTAACCTATTTTGTATTTTTTTCAAGCCTCCTGCTTGGGCCCTTTATGTCCTCATCTTCAAGGCCCCTTAGTGCTCTTTTTTAGAAGTATCTATGGCCTTAAGACAGGCAAGGTCTGCAGGGCATAGATCTAAACTCCTTAAGGCCTCAATGGGGACCCAGCAAATTTCTTCAGCCTCTTTAGGGGAAAGCTCTCCCTCAAAGTGGGCCTCAAAGAGAATGAGCTCTATTTCTTCATCAGGATAGGCGTGTTTTATTCTTACAAGCTCTCTTCCCACGGTTACCTCAATACCAAGCTCTTCCCTTAGCTCTCTTACCAGAGCCTCTTCTGGGCTCTCTTTTCCCTCAATCTTGCCTCCAGGAAATTCCCAAAGCCCTCCCCTTTTTTTGTGATAGGGCCTCTTTACAAGTAGCACCTTGCCCTCTCTAACAATGTAGGCAGCAACTACCGAGAACATGGAAATAAAATAGCCTTTACCTCTTTCTGGAGAAAACCCTTAATTTCTCTCCAATAGGGCTTAAGCTTGGGAGAAGTTTCTTTATCTGCCTTTCCAAAATAGAGGAGAGATTTTAAAAAGATACCGATCTGGTAGTCGAGATATATATCTTCATCACTTGCCGAGAAAATTTTAAGCTCCTGGTGAAACTCAGGAGGTCTAAGCAGAGTATATTTGGCATCAACAAAGGAAAAATTACCTCTTTTTGAGCGGTGGCATAAATGAACCGCAAGATATAAATTTTCAGTAAAGGTAAAGGCTTTAGCCTGTCCCAAAGTGGCTCTATGCGCTTTATTTAATGTCTTCATCCCCTATTTCTAAATCAATTTTTCCCAAAATTTATGTCTCCATAGGGAAAAGGAGACATGTTTCAGGAAAACTTCTCTTAGCTTTTGAGGAAGAAAGTGCCTCTATAAACCTATATCTTCTCCCACTGGAAATTCACAAGGTTCCTCTCCCTCTCACTGCAATCAAGCCCAAGGAGATAGATCTCTCTTGCGGTAGCCTTGTATTTCTCTGCATAGCCCTTGCGTTTAAGCATTTCAAGGGCACTCTCCTCTCCCTCTCTTTCCACCATTTTAAACTCAAGGAGATACACCTTCTCCCCAGCTATTATTGCCAAATCAAGCCTCCCCTTGCTTGTCACATCCTCTGCCACTATGTCAAACCCCACTCCCTGCAAAAAACTATAGACCACAC
>CAZBLU010000051.1:0-5868 GCA_964493015.1 uncultured Caldimicrobium sp. | reverse complement strand
TTAAAAAGGGATTGCACAGTGAGGGGTTGCCCTGTTTAAAAAGAGAGTTGGTTTACCTTACACACTTGACAAGTGTCAGCGAGCTTTACACACTTGTCAAGTGTGCAAGTGCAAGAACTGTGAGGCCTGCACACTTGACAAGTGTGCAAAGGGGTCATTTGTTGCCTCAGGAAATTCATTGACAGAAAGGTTATCCTGATTAGAATTAAAAAAAAGTGGAAATCATCCGATTTAAAATCAAGTCATGAAAAGAGAAGCAGTGAGGATAGATGTGGTCATTCCTATAGAGGTTACGCCTATTACTGAAAAGGAAGCAGCTAACCTTAAGGCAAGAATCATTGGAGATATGCCTCTTTTTTCTTATATTCCTCTAAAAGATACCATGGATGAAGCCTTAAACAACTGGTTAAAGATGCTCAATGCCAAACTTGACTATCTCATTAATTTACTTACCTGTGAAAAGGAGGGTTTTACCAAATTACCGCTAAGAAAAGTTAATCTCAGTGAAAAAGGACTCAGATTTGTGGCGGAGAAAGACTTTCCTATCGGAAGCTTTGTAGAAATAAAAATGGTCCTTGACCTTTATCAGCCCCTTGGTTTCTATTTATATGGAAAAGTTGTCCGTTCCGAAAAAAAAGACGATGTCTACGAGGTGGCCTTAGAGTTTCTACCTATGTCTCCTGATATAAGGGAAAAGTTGAGTTTCTATATCCTTCAAAAGGAGAGAGAAATAATACGGCAAATGAGAGGTTATTAAAAGTATGCCTGCTATTGCTGGAATGATTGTCGTGATCTTATGTGTTTTCGTGGGATATGCCTTAGAGCATGGCAACTTTTCAGTAATTATACAACCTGTAGAGTGGTTGATCATATTTGGTGCTGCTGCTGGATCTTTGCTTATAGCCAATAACATGACTGTAGTGAAAGGTATTATCCAAGGAGCTATAAGAGCCCTTACCAAGCCTACAGTTTTTACTAAAGACGATTTTATAGATCTCCTCCTTTTGCTTAATGAAATCTTCAAGAAAATCAAAAAAGAGGGCCTAATCTCTATTGAACAGGATATTGAAAATCCAGAGGGAAGTAAGATCTTTTCTGCCTTTCCCAAAATCCTGGCAAACCACATAGTTTTAGATTTCATTAGGGATACTTTCCGCTCCATTTTGACCACTAATATAAGCCACTTTGAATTGGAATCCCTTTTAGAAAATGAAATTGAAATCATTCACCATGAAGCTTCTGAACCAGCCCATAGGCTTTCTAATCTTGCTGATTCTATGCCTGGTTTAGGTTTAGTTGCCGCAGTCCTTGGGATTATTCTCACTATGGGTAAGATTGACCAACCACCAGCGGTATTAGCTCATCATCTTTCTATTGCTCTTGCGGGAACTTTTATCGGAATTCTTACTTGTTATGGCTTTATGGCTCCCCTTGCTGCCCGTATGGAAAAATTAGCTCAGGAAGAGAAAGAATATTTAACAGTAATCAAAACTGCTATCGTGTATTTCATTGGGGGAGGCGCCCCTCAGATTGCTGTAGAGTTTGCCAGAAGAGCAATTCCTCCCCATATGAGACCAAGTTTTGCTGAGCTTGAGGCCAAACTTAAAGAGAGAAAATAATGAGCACTCCTCCCATTATTATTAAAAAAGTCAAAAAAATCACAGGAGGACATCATGGTGGTTCATGGAAAATAGCCTACGCTGACTTCTTAGCTGGTATGATGACCTTCTTTCTTCTTCTCTGGCTGGTAACCATTATGGAACCTAAAACTAAGGCGCAAGTTGCAGCTTATTTTAAAAAATTCAATATCTTCTCTAAAGCTGGGGTTAGCATGCTCATGGAGTTTTATCGCACTGGTAAGATGGAGGGGCCTAAGGTTCAACCTCTCCCCCAGGATCTACCCCCTGTTAAAGGAGAAGGAGAGAGATTTAGACGTATCATTGAGACACGGCTAAAAAGCTTACAAGAACACGTCCTTGTGGAAATCATTGAAAAATCAGATAAAGAAAAGGTAATAAAAATTGAAATTATGGATCTGGTGAATAAACCCCTCTTTAGAGCAGGAAGTGCAGAGCTGCTTCCTGAAGGAAAGGAGATACTTAAAATCCTTGCTGAAGAATTAAAGGAACTTCCAGCTCTAATTTCTATTGAAGGGCATACAGATGCCTTGCCCAGTAGAAGAGGAAAGCTGGGTAACTGGGAACTCTCATCAGCGCGTGCCTTGAGTGCCATGCTTGAGCTGGAAAAAAATGGAGTTCCTCCTGAAAAGATCTTGGAAGTGGTTGGTTATGCCGATAATTTCCCACTCTTTAAAGACAACCCTTTTGATCCCAGAAACAGGAGAATTACTCTTACCCTCCACTTTGGTAAATCACCTACCTCTTCCGGAAAATCTACTAATGATACAGCTTTAGCTCCTTAAACGGAAAAGCACTTTAACGGGAACCTTATCAAAACCAAGAGATTGTTGAAAGCGTTTTCTGATAAATTTTTCTATATGGAGGGGGATTTTTTCTGGCTCTACATTTATAAATACCACAAAAGTTGGAGGAGCTGTAGCTACCTGAGTGGCATAATAAAATTTTACCCTCTTCCCCGAGATATTAAAAGTGTGCTGGCTTTTTAAGTCCTCCAAAAACTCATTAACTTGTGATGTGGGAATCCTTTTCATATACTGAAGATATATCTCTTCAACAAGAGGCATGATTTTTTCAATATTAAATCCTGTAAGAGCTGAGATAGGCAGATGAGGGACCCAAGGCATGAATTTAAGGTTATGCTTGAGGAGCTCAAGAAAAACTCTTCCCTGATAGGGTTTCTCTTGAAAGAGGTCCCACTTATTGATAAGTAAAAGACAAGCCCGAAAATTTTTATCAATTTGCCTTAATAAAGTCTTGTCTTGATGAGTTATACCTTCCTCTGCAGTTATAAGAAAAAGCACCACATCTACACGAAGCAAAGTTTCCAAAGCTTTGTCCACACTAAATTTTTCCGTTCTTGCCTCAATTCTTGCTCTTCTTCTTATCCCTGGAGTATCAATAAAAAGTATAGGAAGCCCCGTTTCCCTCTCTAATAGGACATCAACACAATCTCTTGTTGTGCCTGGAATCTCTGAGACAATCACCCTTTCATAGCCTATAATTTTATTTAAAAGGGTGCTCTTTCCTACATTAGGTCTACCCATTAGAGCTACTTTGATGGTCTCCAGATGAGGTATAGGGCTTAGTTTCTCTTTAGCAAGTTCAAGTAGCCTTTCTTTAAGAAGATATAAATTCTTCCTGTTTTTGGCTGAGATAAACAGAGGGTCTCCCATGGCCAAGGCATAAAACTCTCTTGCCCTCTCCTCATCTTCCTTGCTTTCTACTTTGTTGACCACCAAGATAATAGGTTTTCCTAAGGTTCTTAAATATCTTGCTATTTCCTCATCTCCAACTGTCAAGCCCTCTTTGGCATCTACAACAAATAGAATACAATCAGATTCCTTTAAAACTTCCTCTACAATTTTCCTAATTTGAGAGGTAAAAAAATCTTCCTTACCCCACTCAATTCCGCCAGTATCTATTATCTTAACACCTTTTTCTTCCTCTAACTCTACATAGCCTACTAAGAAATCCCTGGTTACTCCAGGCGTTCTCTCTACAATAGCCTTTTTCTCGCCAATAAGACTGTTGAAAAGCATGGACTTCCCTACATTAGGTCTACCTACTAAGACGCACTGAAACATCCTCGTCTCTCCTCAATTAACTTTTGAACCCAGGGAAAATTTTCCATGTTTACATGAGGGATAATCAAGGCCCCTGTGAGAAGCTCCATAAATCTGGGCTCCACATTTAACTCTATATAGGTTATGGAATCTACAATCCGCCTAATTTCTTCAAAATTAGCCTCTTTAAGAAATTTTAAAGCTCCTCTGCCTGCTGAATTCCCTAAGGCATAACTCTTAGATAAGGCCTCTTCAGGAAGCATCCCAAGAATAACAGCCGAAGCGACATCGATATGATTACCAAAGGAACCTGCCACATAAAAGGATTCAATATCCTTGAAGGTAAGACCAATCTTTTCACAGAGCAAACTAAGAATGGTATACATAGCCCCTTTAGATCTAAGAAAACTCTTTATTTCACTCTCTTTTATATAAATAGGTTTTTTGTTGGCTGTTTCTACCTCATCAACTAAAAGAAGTATTCTCTCCCCATCAATTTCCCTAATCCTCTCAGGAAAGAGTTCTCTTTTGAGCTTACCTTCAGGGGTCAAGATCCCCTCTAAAAAGGTCTCAGCCATTAGAGTTATAACTGCAGAACCACAAAAACCAAGAGGTTTTTCTCCTCCAATGGTTTTGTACCCTATCTTTTTATCTTTTACCTTAATAGTAAAATGCTCAATTGCCCCAGGCATAGCCCTTGTTCCACACTCAAAGATACCTCCTTCTAAGGCAGGTCCTGCTGCTCCAGCACAGGCAAGAAGAAAATCCCTATTACCTAAAACTACCTCCGCATTGGTCCCCACATCAAGATAAAAGGAAAAGCCCTCTTTCTTGTGTAACTCTACTTCATAAAGTCCTGCCACAAGGTCTCCACCAAAATAGGTCCCCGCTAAGGGAAAGACAAAGACTCGTGCTTCGGGATGTAATTCCAAGCCTAAGTCCCTTGCCTTTAAAGGAGGTATCCACTTAATAACTGGCACATAGGGTTCAACAATAAGATAATTAACAGGCAGACCAAGGAGAAAATGGGTCATAGCAGTGTTACCACAAATACTGCAATAATATATATCCTCAGATGAAAACCTCTTCAATTCCTGGTTTATAGCCTTCAAAGTTATTTCCCTTATATATTTAAGATTTTCCTCTTTTCTGGCCAGATGAAGCCTGGTCAAGATGTCTTCCCCAAGCTCTATCTGGGGATTATAGATAGAGTGCTCTTCAACAAGGTTGGTACTTAAAAAATCATAGAGATAAAAGGCAATGGTAGTGCTCCCAAGATCAATAGCACAACCAAGAACTCTTTTAGGTTTTTCTATGAAAAGCTCACATAGATAATCTCTGTCCTCCTCTTTGACTATAAGGGCATAAAGAGCATCCCTCTTCCTTAGAAGATGAGGAAGCCTTGCCCAAAGTGACTTTTCAATATACAATCTCTGGAGATCTGTGAAAGATGCTAAGGAAGCTAAAAGTCTTTCCGTATCAAAATTATTTTTACCTAATTGAGGTTTATCTGGCTTTATAGAGAGCAACTGCACTGTAGGAGGCATTTAGACATCGACCACACACTGAGCTATATAGTGGGAGTTGCTTTTTTCAATTTTGGCCATAGTAAAAGTTGCCCCTTTTACTTCAACCCCATAGCCATACCTCTCAAAGTCAAAGGAAACCCCTTTAACTACCCCTTTAAGGTAATAGCTCCCCTCAATATTCTCTATTTTGCCCTCAAATTCATAGAGTAAGGCATTTTCACTATAACTCAAACTGAGAACCCTATTGATAAATTGCACAAAAAGCTCATCTAAAAACTCTGCCTCTAAATGGAGCGGATAAGACAAATAGGGCCTCTCCTCTAAAAAAGAGATATCTTCCACCAAAAGGGAAGCTAAGGCCTTTAGGCTTTCTGATAGGGCCTCCTCTAAAGTGTCTCCTATCCCCCTTATCCCTACATCAGCCCCATGCTCAAAGGTTTCATAGCCCTTCACTGAACTCTCCCACAAGACATCTCTTTATTTAAATGTTTTCATAGCAAACAAAAGCCTGATGATAGGTAATTATGGAACTTTCTCTTCTTTGACAGAGCCCCTCTCTTCCCCTCTGAAAAAGTATCCCTGATAAAAAGTCTCCCTCTGTATAAGAAGCATAATCATATTCCTTAAATCTCTAAC
>CAZBLU010000050.1:4295-6121 GCA_964493015.1 uncultured Caldimicrobium sp. | reverse complement strand
TTCAATCCTATCAACCTTCTGTTTCAGAGGTGTAAATTCTTCTTTTTTGAAGGTTTCAAAGTCTTTTCTAAATGCCTCTAATTCCTTAAGGATTTCACTTACCTTTTGTGGAAGCCTAAGGAGCTCTTCCGTAAGGATGAGGTTTCTCATTATCTCAAGCCAGGTAGGATTTTCAATGAGTGCCCTCATGAGGTCATAAAAGTTTTTGACTACATACTCCTTCTGAGCTTTAATCACCTCGGGAGTAAGTAAGGCTTCAACCTTATTCGTTACCCTCTCTTCAGGTAGCATAATATTACTATAAACCCTAATTCTCCTTTGACAAGGCCCTGTATAAGAGCTTCATTAACTTGTGAAAAATATTACTTTAAATTGCAAGTTTACATTTAGTGTTATGATTTTAAATTTAATAATACTTTATGTCAAGAAGGAGGAAAATATGAAAAGGGTCTTAAAGGTTTTTCTCAGTGGGGTTTTAGTTAGTTTGGCTCTGCCATTGAAGCTTTCTGCCTTAGTTATAAAAGGGAGAAATTCTTCAGCCTCAAAGACTTTACCCTAAGCTTAGAGTTTAATAACCTCTTTGACAAAAAGTATATTTCTATAGTCAATGCCTTTGATGATGCCCTCTCTGGCACAAGCTATGCAGTTGGAGCTCCTTTTATACATGCCCTTTATTTTTTAAATACCTGGTGTTATTCTTTATAAAAACTTATGTGGGGCAAGGGGGATGAGGAAGGTTTTAATTAGTCTTCTTGAGCTCCTTGGGGGCAAGGGGATGGTGAAAAAGAGGCAGAGGGCCTTAGATATCTCACAGTGGGCAAGATTAAGGAGCCTCTTGAGGGCTGTGCCTGCCCCATGGGAGTGCTTGCTCGGGAGTTCAATGCTCCATGCTGATAATCCTTGAGAAAAAAGTTGAGGAGTTTTTATGGATAGCCTAAGATATCTTGTAGACTATGGGGTGATTGGGATCCTCCTTCTTTTAAGTATGGTTGCTCTGGCTATCTTTTTAGAGAGATTGAGTTTTTATAGAAGGGTTGACCTTAAGGCATACCGCAAAAGGGAGGAGCTGGAAGTAGAGCTTACCAAGGGGCTTCACCTTGTGGCCTCCATTGGGGCAAATGCTCCCTATATTGGCCTTCTTGGCACAGTGCTTGGCATTATGCTTACCTTCTATACCATTGGAGAAGAGGGCCTTGTTGATAGTAAAAAAATTATGGTTGGCCTTGCCCTTGCCCTTAAGGCTACTGCTGTGGGCCTCCTTGTAGCCATTCCCACAACCATTATGTATAATTACCTCTTAAGAAAAGTAAAGGAAAAATTAGCCCTCTTTCAGAGCATGAGAAATGGAGAATAAAGAGTTTGACTATATTAATGTTATACCCTTGGTAGACATTATGCTTGTCCTTTTAACCATAGTGCTTGTTACGGCAACCTTTATCCAGACTGGCTATATCCCTGTGAAACTCCCTGAGGCAAAGAGGGCAGATACCTTAACCCATCAAAGACCCATAGAGCTCTCCCTAACTAAGGAGGGAAAAATCCTCTGGGGAGAAAAAGTAATCAGCCTCTCTGAGCTAAGAGACATCCTCTCCGCTCTTAGCAGGGATACAACGATTATTCTTAATGTAGATAGAGAGGCAAGGGCCCAAAGCCTAATCAGTGTCCTTGACCTCTTCAAAGAGCTCTCCTTTACGAAAATTAGTTTAAGAACCCTAAAGAGCTAAGATGTTAAGACTTGGGCCCTTTTTGCAGTCCTTAGGTCTTCATCTCATTTTTCTATTAATTATCCTTCTCCTTTCACACTTCTTGCCTCAGGGAAAAAGTGA
>CAZBLU010000050.1:0-4195 GCA_964493015.1 uncultured Caldimicrobium sp. | reverse complement strand
GGCTATCCCTATCTTGCCCGCAGGATGGGCTGGCAGGGCAATCTAATTATTACTTTTGTTCTTACTCCAAAGGGTGAGATTAGGGACCTTTCCATTGAAAAATCTTCAGGCTATGAGGTCCTTGATAAAAATACCCTTGAAGTGCTCAAAAAAACAGCCCCCTTTTTCCCCCAACCCCCAGTAGAAGTCAAAATAAGGCTTCCTGTTCGATATGTGCTAAACTGATTTTTTCTAAGGGGGTAATCTTCTTTTCAAAAAGAATCTTTCCTTCGGGAGTCTCAAGGATAATTTTAACAGGCTCTTCCTTTATTGGCAGATCTGGCAGATCCAAAAAATAGGTTCTTTTGCTCTTATGTATGATCTCAATCTCCTTCTCACTTAAAACCTGAGAAGGGATGCTTTTCACAGCAAGGACCCTTTTCTTATCACTCCGATTTTCAATCACTATGACCAATTGTCTCTTTACCCCTTTTCCTTCCATATTTGGCTTTGTTACCCTCACATAGGATCCAACTCTTAAATCACTCTGAAGCTTATAATAGAGGGGAATAACGAGAAAGAGAGCCATGCTCACAGACAGGGTAAAGAACACATAAGGCCCATTTTCTGAATCCAAGCAGTAAGACAGAGCTCACGACAAAAATTCCTTCTATACAAGGCAAAATTTAAAAAGATTAGGAGAGCAAATAAAAAAAGCCAAAATAGTGGTAAGGATGTTCACTTAGTAGAAAATAACAAAAAAAGATAGGGATATGGGGACTGGAAGTAAAAAAAGAGGGTAAAAGTTAGGACCAAGGAGAGGAGAAAGATTGCGGGATAGAAAAGGAAGGGCTTCCTTTTCAAGGGCTCGGTTAAATCACAGACTAAGGTTTGAGGGCAAAACCAGCCACACCAAAGCCTACCTAAAAGCATACTTAGAGCCATAAAAAGGGAACTCAAGGCTGCTATAAATGGCAAAAAGAGAAAGAGGCTCTCAAAAGGAAATTTTAGGCCTAAAACATGTAAAGTGAAGGTAGATAAATCCAATCTTAAGAAGGCACGCTCTTTATATTCAAGTTAAGGTGCAAGTATAAAATTAAGTAATAATAACTTAAGGAGTGCTTTTCTTTTCCTCAATAGATATTTGGTAAACGCCTTAGTCATATCTCAAAAAAATTGCAAAAAGAAAGGGCAGGGTTGCCCCTGCCCTTTTAAAGAATTAGAGACTTCTTTTATGGTCTTACAAGATGTAGTTCTTGAAGGTGAGGATTATACCAAGACCAGCTACAATAATTAGCCAGAGTAGCAAAAGGGCAATACTAATCTTTCCCCATTTATTAAGGCCTGGTGTCTCCTCAAGGACCTGTGTAGACCTCCCAGAGAGAAAGGCCACAGCTACCTGATAGCCTATAATCACAAGGCCCATAAGGAAAGTGGCAAAAAAGAGGGCTGTGCTTCCAAGATCAAGATTAACCTTGTAATCAAGGGGTGAATACTTTACTTCTGCAAGGTAGAGAACTCTTAAGGTTTCTCTTGCTGCAGCCATAAGTAAAACCGTGACAAAGGCAAGAACAAAGGCAGGTATAGCATTCTTTGCTGGGTCCTTTTGAGCTTTAAAGAGGAAGGCAAGAAGGGCTAAGGCAGAGAGGAAGGCAAGTAAAAAGAAGGGATTGGTATGAAAACTAAATTTGGCTGGCACACTGAATAACCACCAGAAACCTACAAGGGCCTGAACAAGGGAGGCATAGAGAGCAAGCTTTGCTCCAAGGTTACCCACCCAATTCAGATATTCTGGGCTAAAATCCTCTCTCTTACTAAAATACCAGGCATAGAGCATAAAATAAATGCCAATCATAGCAAAGGCTGGCACAAGGAAGTGGAGAAGTCTGGGTAACTGGAAGGCATGAATACTACTTCCAGAAGTGTCCACCTCCGTTCCCGTAACATACCAGCTAATCCATTTTTCTGGCAACAAGGCCTGATAGTTTAAAGCATGGATCGTATAAGCCGCAAGCAAAAACATAATTACTGTAACTATTCCAGCAAATTTACCAAGGCCAGGGGAGTTTTCCCCCTTGAGATAAAAGATATATGCGGCAAAATAGCCTATTAATAAGAAGAAAAGGAACCCAAGGACCCACCAGGCAGACAGAGTATTAGAAACATACCAAAAGGGATCATAAACCACCTGCACAAATAAAAGTGGAGCAATACCTATCAAAATAGCTACAGCATTGGTAATGGGTGTTGCCTTGACCAAGGACTTTGAAAGCCTTGCCCAATGCCCCTCTCCTTTAAGGGCTCCATAGATGGCAAAGATAGAAGAGCCAACCACAAAGTTTACAAAAATTATATGTATGGCAAATGTTAATACCATTAAAATTATGAATACAATAGGGTAGAAGGGAATTCCCATAGGGTCTTGTAAAGCCTTTATTGCCTGCACAATATCCATATGCTCTCCCTCCTTTTCAAATTTTTATTTTGCTAAAGTAGCCAAATAGGCAGCTAAAGCTTGTCTTTCCGTAGGTGTGCCCATAAAGGGTGGCATATAGGGATAATTACCCAGGGCTTCCAACCAGGCATCAGCAGCTGCCTCATCAGTTAAACCAATCCTCTTAACAAAGCTCTTCAAAGGTCTTAATCCAGAATCTCCAATTGCATGACAGGCAGAACACTCAATAAGGGCGATCATCTTTCCTGCCTGAACCTTATTTTGGTCTGTTATGACTCTCAAATTCTCAGGCACAAATGGGGCTACATTTAGCACCCCTTTAGTATTTATAAGGTCTGTTTCCTTAGTAACACCTTTAGCTGGCACATCCTTAGCAGCAATTTGATTACTATACATCTGGGTCCCAAAAATATAAGGCTTTCTAATCATTTCTCTTATTCTCTCTGTAGAGAAGATGCCAGCAAAGATAATAATGATGGCTACAACGGCAACAGGTAATTTAATGGACTCTGGCTTGAGATTGGCCCAGATGAAATAAAGCAAAATAATCACTAAGCTTACCAAAATAGTAGTCTTCAATCCACTAATATTGAGTACAGAAAGTAGCTCTCTGTTGTGAGCAGGTAAGGACTTGAGATAGAGGAAAAAGAGGAGAATTCCTGCAATCATTCCCCCAATGCCCCACAGACTTGCCATCTTCATGATATAACGCTTAGCTTCTTGATTCTTCATGGTTGAAGCAACAGCAATAGCATAAACTCCTGCCACGGCAAACATAAAAGCACTTCTCATGAGAAGCTGAGGAAAATAGGTCTGATTAAAGAAACCATCAAAGAAGCCACCTGTTTCTACCCACTTACCAGGTGAGAGCATGAAGGCAAGAATACCCACAATGATGACCATGGTGGTCCAAGAGCCTATAGCAAAGATCCATCCAAGCTTTAAGTGAATTTTAGGAGCAACTTTACCAAGGGTGTAGTAGTAGATCATTATGCCAAGGACCTCAATGATAAAGAAGACCCACTCAGTAGCCCAGCCCCAGACATAGTTGTGAATAAGTCCAGAGATGGCCCTTGGAGAGGCAACAGTTGCGGAAAACCAGATACCTATACCAGAAAGGGTTCCAGTAACATAAGAAAAAACAAGTAGGAGCAGGGCATACTTCTTGATGAACTCTAAAAGCTCAGGTCGGTTCTCCCTATAAGCCTTCGTCTCAATAAAGACATTGAACCACATAGCACTGGTAGATAGGTGAGACGGCAATACATGAAAGGTAGCAATAATACCTAAAATGAAGCCGGCACTTAAAACCGGCACCTCCCAAATTGGATACATCCTCCCACCTCCTTAATTTTTTTATGAAAAACTTTTTAAAAAATCCTTTGTCAGTTATCTTATATAACTTAAATAAAAAGTCAAGGGGGAATTTTGAAAAAATATAAAATGAATTTGAAGGGGGTAGTATTCTCAGAAGATAAGAACACTTAACTCTATCCAACATAATATCAAAACAATACCACTCTCTTCCTACCTTCAGATGAGATATTAACTCTCTCTCACCCCCTCTTTTTCTGAGTTACTGGAACCTCTCCTTTGAAGACCTAAAAATCATCTCTCTTGAAAAGATTTACCTCTCTAAAGGTAAATGTCTTATTACTGACCTTGTTGATGGAGCCTCTTTCCTTGACCGCACCCTCTGCATCTTAAATATTTACATCCTCTCCCAGTTTGTAGAATAAAAAAGCATTGCACACTTGACAG
>CAZBLU010000049.1:0-7556 GCA_964493015.1 uncultured Caldimicrobium sp. | reverse complement strand
TCTACTTTTAGGCTTAGAGTATGCACATTAACAGCTAATTCTTTTACTATGTTCTTTAGCTCGAGAAAATCATCTTTAGTTACATGGACTTCTCTAATTCTCTCATCTATGATTTTAATGATTTCGTTTCTCAATTCTGGGGTTATTTTGAAGCTTCTCTTTTTGGCTACTCCCATATTACTTACACCTTTTGTTTTTTGTTATTTTAATTGATATTATGCTAAATAAAACAAAATGCAAGGGGTTATCTTTTTCCATCAAGGAAAGATTGACGGCCCTAAGTTAAGGATTAAAATAGGCATCAAAACCAAAAGTAAACCCATATGTTTTCCAGGGAACAAATTCTCAACCAGATTAAAAGGGCTAAAATCTTAGTAATTAAGATAGGAAGTGCGGTAATTACCAAGGATGACGAAGGCTTAGAATTACAGGTCCTCTCTAACATTGCCTATGAAGTCCAGAGGCTTCAAAGGGCCAATTTCAAGATAATTCTTGTTTCCTCTGGTGCCATTGCCTGTGGTAGAGCCAAACTCAGATATTACAAAAAACCTCTATCACTTTCGGAAAAGCAGGCCTTAGCTGCCTGTGGTCAAGCAGATCTTATTCATGCCTATGAGGAAGTCTTTAGCCAATATGATCTAAAGGTGGCTCAAATTCTCCTTACTTCAGAGGACCTTTCTAAAAGAGAGCGCTATCTCAATACCAGAAAGACCTTGCTTACCCTTTTGAAATGGGGGATTGTCCCCATAATTAACGAAAATGACACTGTAGCTACTGAAGAGATCCGCTTTAGTGATAACGATATACTTTCAGCTTTAGTTGCTGTTGCCCTTCCTGCTGAGGCACTTTTCATCCTTTCAGACATAGATGGTCTCTATACGGAGGACCCAAGAATAAGTCCTCAGGCCAAGCGTCTCTCCCTGGTAGAAAGGGTAGATGAAAAAATTATCGCCATGGCAGGAAAAAAACCAGGTAAGTTAGGACGGGGAGGCATGTATTCTAAACTAATGGCTGCCAAGATGGTCACTACTTCTGGAATTCCCATGGTTATCTTACCTGGACGATCCCCTCTGGTCATAGAGAAATTCTTTAGTGGAGAAGATATTGGCACTATCTTTTTACCACAGGAGAGGAAACTCTCCATGCGCAAACTTTGGATCAAATATTACCTAAAACCAGAAGGAAAACTTTACATTGACTCAGGAGCTATTAAGGCCTTAGTTGAAGAGGGAAAAAGCCTTCTCTTTAGTGGCATCCTTAAGGTAGAAGGAGATTTTCCTAAGGGGGCCTGTGTGGAATGTCTGAGTGAAGAGAGAGTTTCCCTGGCTAAAGGACTTATCAATTTCTCCTCTGAGGATATAAAAAAATTTCTGACTATGGGTTCCAAACCAATTAAAGAAGTTATACATAGGGACAATCTGGTTCTTCTTGACTGATTTAAAAAAAAACTCTAAAATATTTTAAGAAGGGCTGTGGCTAAATTAATTTCTTTACTTCTATTATTTTTTCTCTTCTTTGTGTTTCTTCAATCCAATCTATATGGTATAAAATCGCCTCCTAATTCCTTAACCTTTGGCATTTTGGCAAAGCGAGGGGAAGAGGTTGAAAAAAACCGCTTTTATAAGTTAAAAAGCTATCTGGAAAAGAGATTACCCTACCCCATTGAGTTTAGATTCCTACCCTTTGAAGAACTTAAAAAACAAGCCTTGGAAGGAAAACTTAATTTTATCCTCACCAATCCCTATCAAGCCATTCTGATCAAAGAGCTGGGGAAGAGAGATCAAATAAACTACAAAATTATACTTAGCCTTAGTCAATGGGAAAAGGATAACTACTATCCTTATTTTGGTGGAGTAATCTTTACCAGAAAAGATAGTGCTATAAGAGACCTTAAGGGGCTCAAGGGAATGAAATTGGGAGCGGTAGATCCTGAATCCTTTGGAGGTTACTTAATAGCCCTTTATGAATTATATCGGGTAGGCATTAAGGAAGAGGATATTAAGCCTAAATTTTACGGCACCCATGATAAGGTAGTGTATGCTGTCTTGAAGGGAGAAGTCCCAGTTGGCACAGTAAGGACTGGCATCTTAGAGAGGATGATCCAATTAGGCCAACTTTCTCCTGAGGATATCAAGATACTCAATCAAAGATATTACCAAGATTTTCCCCTTCTTGTTAGCTCAAGCCTCTATCCAGAATGGCCTGTCCTTGCCTTGGAGGGAACACCTCAGGAAATCATTAAAGAATTTGCCAAGGTTCTTTTAGAGATCGAACCCCATACTGACCTTGCTAAAAGTATAGAGGGTATTTTCTATCTACCCCTTGACTATACTCCTATAGAAAAACTTCTCTTTGATTTGATGAAAGGGCCTTACAAAGAATTAAGAGAGGTTTATTTCCAACGTTTTAAAGAAAGATTTTTGCCCTATGTGATAGGTTTTCTTTTATTTTTCTTAACCCTTCTTGCCATACTCAGTTATATCCTTTTCCAAAAAAATAAACTCCTTGGGAGAACAAAAAAGTCCCTTGAAGAAGAAAAGACCTTTCTTGATACCGTGCTTAGGCATACGGATTTTATGGTCTTTTATCTTACTCCTGAAGGAAGAGTGGTTTGGGCTAACCAAAAAGGGGAGAAGATCTGTTATACAAATTCTTCTGCCTCTAAACCACCTCTTTGGGAAGAATGTTCAATACTCAATGGTCTAAAAAACTTTAAAAGCTATTTTGAGGAAAAAAAATATCTTACAGGTCCTATTAATTTCGTAGAAACTATTGAAATTAACGAGTTTGAAAAGACCTATGAAGGGGAACTGATCCCCCTTAAGAGGGGAAACCAGGTGGAGGGTATTCTCTTCTTTTTAAGGGATATGACGGAAAAGGTGATCTTAGAAAAACAAAAACTCTTTTTAGAAAAATTAAATGTCCTCAAGCATGTAGCTGGTGGCCTTGCCCACGACTTTAATAACCATCTTTTAATAGTGATGAACCAGTTAGAGCTATTGAAGACCAAGATAAATATGCGCAAGAGCAGTCCAGAGGTAAAGGGCCTCTTTGCTTCTCTTCAGGACTCCCTTATGGCCTTGAGGCTTCTTGGTAGAGAACTTTTAACTTTAGTTAGAGGGGAGTCTCCCGTAAAAGAAAGGGCAGATCTTGAAGATTTAATTAGGCACTATACCTCCCTTGCCTTAGCTGGAAAGAAAAACTATGAAGTACACTATGAGATAGAGAGACCCTTGCCCTTAATTGAAGTGGACAAAGAACTTTTCTCTATCATGTGGATGAATCTCGTGCTTAACGCCTTAGAGGCTATGCCTAACGGAGGAAGGATCTTTATTAGCATCAAACCCCTTTACCATGAGGATACCCCTTATATAAGATTTTCCATACGGGATGAAGGGGTTGGTCTTCCAGAAAAATATAAAGATAAAATTTTTGAACCCTTTTTTACCACTAAACCAGGGGGCTCAGGGCTTGGCCTCTATGTTGTTATGGAGGTGGTAAAGGCACATCAAGGA
Source organism: uncultured Caldimicrobium sp. (assembly GCA_964493015.1). GTDB lineage: Bacteria > Desulfobacterota > Thermodesulfobacteria > Thermodesulfobacteriales > Thermodesulfobacteriaceae > Caldimicrobium. The sequence goes on along the minus strand of CAZBLU010000049.1, from coordinate 4,041 downwards.
AAAATTGAATTTACCTCTAAGGAAGGTGAAGGGACTACCTTCATCCTTGAATTCCCTGCTCTTCCAGGAGAGATTTCTTCCAGGCGCAATTATTTTCGCAAGGAAAGGAAGCCCAAGATATTACTTATGGATGATGACGATATCATAAGAGATACCCTTAAGGAGCTTTTGGAACATTTTAATTATGAAGTAGAAACAGCTCCAAATGGTGAGGCTGCCTTAGAAATCTTTTCTAAGGCTAAACTTGAGAAAAGAAGCTTTGATTATGTTATTCTTGATTTGATAGTGCCAGGTCGTCTAAATGGTTTTGAAACCTATCAAAAAATAAGAGAATTAGATCCCTCTGTAAAGGGAATATTGATCTCAGGATATTTTGATAAGCCTATATTACAAAATTATAAAAATTATGGTTTACATGGGGCACTTATAAAGCCCTTTACTATACAACAACTCTTAGAAGTATTAGAAAAATAAAAGGTTTTTTCAGGAGGGGGTGATTTTTTATGACAGATTTTGTTCATCTTCATTTGCACACAGAATGGAGTCTCCTTGATGGAGCTATACGCATTGATGATTTAGTTAAGCGTCTGATAGAGTATAAAATGCCTGGTTGTGCCATCACTGATCATGGAACTCTCTTTGGAATTATTCACTTTTATACTAAGCTAAGGAATGCAGGGTTAAAGCCCCTATTAGGTTGCGAGTTTTATGTGGCTGAAGGTTCTCGTTTTCAAAAAAAGGCAACAAAAAGGGGGGAGGCGGGAGGAAGCCATCTAATTCTCATAGCTAAGGATGAAAGAGGTTATCGAAATTTGGTGAAGTTGGGAAGTAAGGCCTATTTAGAGGGCTTCTATTATAGACCCCGTATTGACAAAGAGCTTCTTAAGGAGCATGCTGAGGGCTTAATTTGTCTTTCTGCTTGTATCGAGGGAGAAATCCCCCAATTAGTTTTACAGGGAAATTTTAACCAGGCCTTGGAGACAGCTAAATGGTATAAGACCCTTTTTGGAGAGGATTTTTATTTAGAAATTCAAAAAAATGGTTTGGCCTCCCAAGAGAAGGTTAACGCAGGTCTTTTGGAGATAGCGGAGGCTCTCAAAATCAAAGCAGTTGCCACGGCAGACTGTCACTATTTAGATAAAGAGGATGCTTTTGCCCATGAGGTTTTACTTTGTATCCAGACTGGACATAAAATTACCGATCCCGATCGTTTCAAATTTGAGACCAAGGAACTTTATTTGGCAAGCCCTGTTGAGATGGCTGAGCGTTTTCAAGATCTTCCCTCAGAGCTTTTAAGTAATACCCTTGAGATTTTTGACAAAGTAAATTTAGAGCTCAAATTAGGTGAACCCCTTTTTCCCCGAGCTCGTCTACCCCATGGGGAAGAGGAGAAGGAATATTTTGTAAGGAAGGCAAGGGAGGGGCTTGCCCAAAGACTTAAAGAGCTAAAGGCTAAAGGAGAACTTTATACCAGTGAGGAAGAGTATTGGAAGCGTTTAGAGATGGAGCTTGAGGTCATAGTAGAAAAGGGATACGCGGGCTATTTCCTTATTGTCTCAGACTTTTGTGAGTGGGCGAAGAAGCAGGGAATTCCTGTAGGGCCTGGTAGGGGCTCTGCTGCTGGAGCTCTCACCAGTTTTGCCTTGGGAATTACCAATCTTGACCCCCTGAGATATGGGCTTCTTTTTGAGAGATTTTTGAACAAGGAAAGGCCAAGCCTTCCAGATATAGATGTGGATTTTTGTATGGAGGGCAGGGAAAAGATTATTGAGTATGTGGCGAAGACCTATGGAGAGAGGCATATCGCCAAGATCGCTACCTTTGGGCAGATGAAGGCAAGACAGGTTTTAAGGGATGTAGGAAGGGCCCTTGGCTTCAAACCAAAGGAAATTGATCCTATTGCCAAGATGATTACCCCTGGGCCAGAGGTTTCCCTTGCCGAGGAGATGAAGAGGCCAGAAATTCAGGAGCTCCTTCAAATAAATCCCAAGCTCAAAGAGCTCTTTGAGCTTGCCCTCAAGCTTGAGGGGCTTCCCAGGCATGCCAGCCAACATGCAGCTGGGGTTATTATTAGTCCTCTTCCATTAGATGAAATAGCGGCCCTAATGAAGGGCGAAGAGGGTGAAGCAGTCGTGCAGTTTGATATGAAGGCCTGTGAAGCCCTCGGTCTCATTAAATTTGATTTCTTAGGTTTAAAGACTCTAACCATTATAGATAGAACCTTGAAGGCTATTAAGGAATATGAGGGACTGGAGATAGATATAAACCATATTCCTTTAGATGACCCTAAAACTTTTAAACTCCTTCAAGCTGGAGATACAGATGGCGTATTCCAGTTGGAATCTGAGGGCATGAAGGATCTTTTGAGAAGGCTAAAACCCAGTGACTTTAATGATCTTATCGCCGTGCTTGCTCTGTATAGGCCTGGTCCTTTAGGAGGTGGCTTAGTTGACCAATATATTGAAACTAAACATGGCAAGCGCAAACCAGAATATCTACATCCTCTTTTAGAACCTATTTTAAAGGAAACCTATGGTGTTCTTGTTTATCAAGAACAGGTGATGGAGATTGCCAGGGCCTTTGCAGGCTATACCTTAGGAGAAGCCGATTTGCTCCGTCGCGCTATGGGTAAAAAAGATAAAGAACTCATGCAACAGCTAAGAAATGACTTTGTGGAAAGATCAGTAAATAGAAATATTCCCAAAGATGTGGCAGAAAAGGTCTTTGAACTCATGGAAAAATTTGCCGAATATGGTTTCAATAAAAGTCATTCAGCAGCCTATGCCCTCATTTCTTACCAAACTGCCTATCTCAAGGCCCATTATCCCCTTTATTATCTTGCTTCTATATTGACTTATGAAATTAACAAAAGTGAGGAAGTAAGTAAATACCTAGCCTTAGCGGAAAAAATGGGCATCTCTGTGTTACCCCCAGATATAAACCATAGTGCAGCGGGATTTTCTGTAGAAAATGGGGCTATAAGGATTGGTCTTCAGGCTATAAAAAATGTGGGAGAAGAAGCTGTTCAGGAAATAATTAGGAAAAGACCCTATCACAGTTTCATTGACTTTTGCCAAAAAGTGGATACCCAAAAGGTCAACAAGAAGACTATTGAAACCCTTATCAAGGCTGGTGTCTTTGATAGTTTAGAACCAAATAGGGCTAAGCTTGCTGCTAATCTACCTCGTATACTAAATTTTTCTCAGGAAACCAAAAGTTCTTCTCTCTTTGGACAGACCAGTCTACTCAAGATAAACTTAGCCAGTTCCTTAAAATTAGATGATGTCCCTCCCTGGAGCTTAGAGGAAAAATTAAAATTTGAAAGAGAGGCTTTGGGATTTTACCTCTCTGATCATCCCGTAAGAAGATATAGGCCTATTATTGAGAGCTTTACTCCTTACAATTTAGAAAACCTAAAAGAAGTAAAGAGTGGGGAGAAGGTATTAGTAGCTGCCCTTGTTTCAGAAATAAAACTAAAAACCACCAAAAGTGGTAATAAAATAGCTATTTTAAAGTTAGAGGATGAACATGCCGTAATTAAAGCCTTGCTCTTCTCTGATCTATACCAGGAACACCTAAGTCTACTTAAAGACTCTCTTCTTCTCTGGTGGAAGGGAGAGGTTGAGGTAGAGGAGGAAAGTGTTACTCTTCTTGTAGAAGATATAGCTAAATTTGAAGATCTAAAGTTTTTTAAAGATGGATTTTTTAAACTCTATATTCCTGGAGAACTGGCTAAAGAGGAAGAACTTGAAAAGATAAGGGAATTTTGTAAGACCTCACCAGAGGAGTCCTTACCCCTTTCCCTTGTATTAATTCTACCAGAGGCAAGAGTTTATTTTGAGACCAATGGAGCTAAATTCCCCCTTTCCATACCTTTTATGGAAATCTTTATGGATAACTTTAGACCAATTAAAATCAGATATAGCGAAAAATGAGATTGATAGTCTTTACAAAAAAGGTGGATTGCCAGATTTACCTTTGTTTTGAAGAACTTTATAAAAAGAAAAAGTTGGAATATTATGTATATGACCACCTTGACTG
>CAZBLU010000048.1:0-8649 GCA_964493015.1 uncultured Caldimicrobium sp. | reverse complement strand
GGAGGGGTGCCCGAGTGGACGAAGGGGGCGGCCTTGAAAGCCGTTGAGGGAGCTTGCTCTCCCTCCGGGGGTTCGAATCCCTCCCCCTCCGTAAGTTACCTTTCTAATCATTTATATGTTTAATTTCTTAAAGAAAAAATCTAAAGAAACCTCACCAGTAGAAAAAAAAGGACTATTTGAGCGCTTTAAAGAGGGTCTCTCAAAAACAAAGGAAAAACTTTCCTCAGCTCTTAGTGAAGTCTTTGTAGTAGAAAAACTTATAGATTTAACCTTTCTTGAAGAATTGGAGGAACGCTTAATCTTAGCCGATCTTGGAGTGGAAACCACGCTTGCCATTTTAGAACCTTTCAAAGCTAAGGTCTTAAAAGGAGAACCTGTAACTACTAAAGAAGTAAAAAAGGAGTTAAAGAAAATAGCTTCAGAGGTTCTCTTAGAATACGAAAAACCCTTTCCACCTGAAGGAAAACCTGCAGTACTTTTTTTTCTTGGGGTAAATGGGGTAGGTAAAACTACAACTATTGGTAAACTGGCTAAGAGATTTAAGGAGGACTACGAGAAGATACTGCTAATTGCAGGTGATACCTTTAGGGCTGCAGCTATTGAGCAGTTAATGAAATGGGGGGAACGCATAGGTGTCCCAGTTGTAGCCCAAAAGGAAGGAGCCGATGCTGCAGCAGTAATCTACCAGGGGCTGGAAAAGGCCCTAAAGGAAGATTACGATTTAGTGCTTGTTGATACCGCAGGGAGACTGCACACCAAATACAATCTTATAGAAGAGCTTAAGAAAATGCACAAAGTTATGGACAAACTAATCCCTAAGGAACAAAGGGTCAATATCTTGGTACTTGATGCTACAACGGGACAAAATGCTCTCTCGCAGGCAGAGCATTTTTCCAAGGCCATACCTATTGATGCCCTAATCTTAACTAAAATGGATGGAACAGCCAAAGGTGGAATTGCTCTTGCAGTCTCCCATAAATATAAACTTCCCATTCTCTTTGTAGGACTTGGGGAAAAACCTGAAGATCTTTTACCCTTTGATAAGGAGGCCTTTATCTCCGCTATTTTTCCAGATTAAGGATAGTTACATGGTCCAAATTCATGCCCTATTGTTGATAGGTCCAACTGGTGCTGGTAAAACACCTTTAGGTGAAGAAATGGAAAAAAGGGGAATCCTTGGAAAGAAGGCCCATCACTTTGATTTTGGCGAAAACTTAAGAAAGGCAGCTAAAAATTTACTTCCTCTCAATCACCAAGAACGTCTACTCATTCAGCACATTCTTTTAGAGGGTCGATTGCTAAAACCTGAGGAATTTTTTCTGGCTAAAAATATTTTATCCTCTTTCCTGGAACAGAGAAACTTTAAGCCAGATCACCTCCTCATCCTTAATGGTCTACCGAGAAATATTTATCAAGCAACCGCACTAACCTCTTTAATTGAAATTAGTTATTTAGTTTTTTTGGAGGTAGATCTTCAAACCCTCAAAATCCGTCTTAAAAAAGACCCAGCAGGAGATAGAAAAGGACGCGAGGACGATCATGAGGCTTATTTAGCAAAAAAATTAGACTGGTTTCAAAGAGAAACACTACCCCTCATTGATTTTTATGAAAAAAGGAATACGAAAATAATTACCATAAAGGTAAATGAGGAAGATACAGGCCAAACATTATATAAAAAGTTAATCACACTGATTTAAATTTTATGTCCTATTTCTTAATTGCTTTAGGTGGAGCCTTAGGGGCCTTAGCGCGTTTCCTCATTGCCCAATTTATGGCTAAATATGTCTGCTATACCTTTCCCTGTGGCACATTAACAGTAAACATTGTGGGCTCCTTTTTTATAACTCTTTTTATGGTTTTTTTTATTTCTTCTTCTGTTGATCCCCTATGGAGGCTCTTTTTTGTTGTGGGCTTTTTAGGCGCTTTTACCACGCTTTCATCCATCACCTATGATACAATTATTTTTCTAAAAGAAGGTTCTTATTTTTTAGCCTTTCTCAATCTATTTAGTAATCTCTTTTTTTCACTATTTGCAGGCTTTGTTGGCCTTGTTTTAGGAAAAGTCCTCTTTTTAAAGGGAGGTTAATTATGGAAGTTTTTGATCAAAAAGGCCTTATTCTAAGGATTTATGTGAGAGAGGATGATAGGATTGAGGGAAAGCTTCTATATAAAAAGATAATTGAAATGGCTAAAGCGGAAAATATAGCTGGAGTTACCGTTTTTAGGGCTATTATGGGCTATGGACCTTCAAGAAAGATAAGAACCCTCTCCTTTGCTGACCTATCTTCCAATTTACCAGTAATGCTTGAAATAGTTGATACAGAAGAAAATATCAAAAATTTTCTGAGCAAAATAAACGGCTTGATCAAGCATGGACTTATTACCCTTCAACCCATAATTATTGTCAAAAATCTGCCTTAAATTACTGATTTTTTTGATAATAAAAAGATTTTTTAACAATTTAAAACTGAATAAATAGTAGTATGTCATCTTTTAATAGAAAAGCCCTTAATGTAGAGAGGAAGAGGCCTGGAGGGAAACAAGGGAAGATAGAAAAGTTTTATAAAGAGATGTTCAAAAGTATGTAGAAAACTGCTAAAGATTTGCACAGCCAATTCAAAGAGAGAGAAAAAACAAGGCTATAAAACTCGGAGATTTGAGAGACAAAAAAGTTATTGGAGAAAAAGGGAAAGGATGATAAAATAATTAAGCTATGAAAAGTAGATTAGTTAATTTATTTAAAAGAGAATATGTTTCTCCAGAGGAGCTGCTAAAGGAGAAGATCAAACATGCCCTGGAGATTTTTGAAAGTTATGGGGAATACTTTCTTAGAGATGATCATTTTAGGGGGCTTTTAAATGATTATGAAAGGGCTGTTGAAGAGGCTAATAAAGTTATGGAAGAGGTAGAAAGTTTTAGGGAATGTTACATTTGCTCTGTGATAGATAAAAAGGGCTGCTGTAAAGCTGGCTTGGAAAATGAGGTTACAGTCAATATTGCTCTAATCAATATGTTTTTACAGAAACCTCTACCCAAAGAGAGGGAAGTTGCAGGTAGATGCTTTTTTGTAGGACCTACAGGCTGTAAGATCTTTGCAAGACCCTATCTTTGTAGAGAATTCTTCTGCAGGCGCTTACAAGAAAAATTTAATCCCAGTGAATATGTAAGGGTCACCCAAGCAATTGCTCATGAATTAACTTTACTTTATAGGCTTTGTGAGTATATTAAAAAGGAATTGCAATTTTTAGTGGGTGATTTTTTAATGGAGATGGATATTACTGGCTACAGTTAAGGTGGTTTAGGAGGAGGCCATGATGAAAAAGCTAATTTTATTTAGTTTGATGATTGTCTTGAGTAGTTGTGCTAAAAAAGAAGTTCCTCCAGTAGTAGAGCAACCAAAGGTTGCACCTAAGATGGAGGAGAAAAAGGAGATTCCCAGGATAGAGAAAAAAGAAGAAATAGAGTTATCTAAGATCTTAGGAGAAGAAAAAGAGGGAAAGCAAAAGATTGAGGCGGCACAAAAGGAGGATTGGGAGAGATGGAAATTATATGGAAGATCAACTCCCCCTCTTTTAGCAATATTTTTTGATTACGACGATTTTAGCATCAGGGAAGATATGTGGGATAGATTAAAAAAGAATGTGAGATATTTAATGGAAAATCCTCAAGCCAAGGTAGAACTTCAAGGGAATTGTGACGAAAGGGGAACCAACGAATACAATATGGCCCTTGGCATGAAAAGGGCCCTTGAAGTTAAAAAAGTTTTAGTTAAACTTGGTATAGAGGAAAATAGAATTAATGTTATAAGTTTTGGGGAAGAAAAACCCCTTTGCAAGGTCAGTGATGAATCCTGTTGGGCCATAAATAGAAGGGTAGACTTTGTTATTAAATAAAGGCAGAGGAGGAATGAAGCATATGTCAAAGGGATTTCTTTTATGCATGGTAATTTTTATACTTTTTGTGGGAATCGCTCAGGCACAACCCACTCAAGAACCTCTAAAAATAGGGGTCATTGACATTAAGAGGGTGATTAACACCTCTAAATATGGCCAAGAGGTCATGGACCAGTTACAAAAGAAATATGAGGAACTTCAAGCTAAGCTTGAAGCCAAGGGTAAGGAACTTGAGGCTCTAAAAGAGGAAATAGAAAAGAAGGGTCAGCTTTGGTCTCAAGAGCTAAGAGAAAAAAAACAATCTGAATATCAAAAAAAACTGAGAGAGCTTAAAGCTATGCAAGAGGATGCCCAGTTTGAGATGCAAGAATTGGAGAGGAAATTGTTAGACCCCGTTTTTAAGGAACTGGAAACAGTTATTAAGAATTTTGTAGAGAAAGAAAAATATGATCTAATTTTGGAAAAGACCCAGCCAGGAATATATTATGCCTCACCAAGAATTGATCTTTCACCTCAAGTGGTGGATCTGTTTAATAAACATTATGAAGAAAGCAAAGGAAAAAAGCCAGCAGAAGCAGCAAAACCCAAAGAACCTGTAAAGAGTACTCCCAAAAAATAAGTTTTGAGCTCTCCAAAGAATAGTATACTCCTTGGAGATATTGGTGGGACCAAGGCAAGGTTTGCCCTGCTTGGTCCTCAAAGTAAAGTCCTATCAGAAATAAGAATTTATCAAAGTCGGAACTTTAGCTCCTTTGAGGACCTACTTAAGGCCTATTTTGAGGATATTCAAGGCGAGATAAAGCCAAAGTATGCTCTTTTTGCCCTTGCTGGCCCTGTAATAAAAAATAAGGCAACCCTTACCAATTTGCATTGGACTATTAAGACTGAAGAACTTAAGAAAAAATTTACCTTTGAGAAGGTCTATTTGATGAATGATCTACAGGCACTCTCAGCCTCCTTACCCTGCCTAAAAGAAGGTGATATCCTTACCTTAAAAAAGGTTAGACCTATAAAAAGATATCCCAAGGTATTTATGGCCCTTGGAACAGGTCTTGGAATTTCACTACTTCTCTCTACTAAACCCTTACTTATGTTACCCTCTGAGGGAGGCCATACCCCTTTTGGAGCCCTTGATGCCGAGGAAAAGGGCTTTATTGAATATCTAAAAGAAAGAAATAGGGAAATCACTTGGGAAGAAGCGCTTTCTGGAAGGGGCTTAACACATTGGTATGAATATCTATATCATGAAAGGCTTGATCCTGAAGAGATTACTGCCCTGGCCAGAGAGGGGGACCTAAAGGCAAAAAGGGTCATTGAAAAGATTTTTAAGCTTTTGGGAAGGAAGTGTTATGAAGTTGCGGTAACCTTTGAGCCCTTTGGTGGAATATATCTTGCAGGAGGAGTAAGTTTGGCCCTGGCCACATTTTGGCCTGAGATGAGTAATAGTTTTTTTAAGGGTTATAACTATTCCTCAAGGCTTCAAGCCCTCATAGAGGCTATTCCTCTTCATATTGTTCTACATCCTTACCCAGGACTTTTAGGAGCTCAGACCATTGCCCATACCCTGTTAAAGTGATTTCTCTACTATTTATATCAATATAGTTTAAATGAATTTCTAAAAAATCCTCTCCAGGAATTTGGTCCAGTCTATCAGCCCATTCGATTAAGAGGATACTTGAGGAGAGGTATTCCCAGATTCCCAGGTCATAGAGGTCTTCACTCTCTAAGCGATAGAGATCCAGATGGAGAATAGGATATTTTCCCTCATAGAGATTGATGATGGAAAAGGTTGGGCTGGTAATATAGACCTCTGGATTGACCCCAAGGCCTTCGGAAATACCCTGAATGAGGGTAGTTTTCCCTGAACCTAAGTCCCCATAGAGGAGGACCAGATCACCTGGCTTGAGATATTTGGCTAAGATTTTACCAAAATTCTTGGTCTCTTCAGGAGACCTACTTATAAACCTCAGCTCCAAGGGGACTTACCTTCCAAGAATCAATAAAAAGGCCTTGGTTTTGTCTAAATATTTATCTATAATCTGCTTGATATCTTGAGAATTTATCTGTTGGACCAGGGACTCATAGCGTTCGCTATAGTCCCACCCAAGCCCAAGGACTTCGTTTACACCCATATCTTCAGCCTTGCTTAGGTTACTCTGTAAAGCAAGTCTTTGTCTACCTAAAAGGCGCCTCTTTGCTCTCTCTAACTCAGCCTCGGTTAATCCATTTTTCCTTATATCTTCAAGAATTTCAAAGAAGCCCTCAATAGCAAGTTTTTCCTTCTCTGGAGAACAGCCTATGTAGAAGGTCAACACCGAGCCTTTGGGATAGAGAATTAAAAGGGAGGTTACCGCATAGGCAAGGGATCTCTCATCCCTAAGAATGCGAAAGAGCCTGCCATCTTGGCCAGATAGAGCACTATTTAATACCTCTATGGCCACTCTCTCTTCAGAAAGTAGGCCTGGCACGGGAAACCCAAGTAAAATCTGACTTTGAAAACTCTCTTTTTTAACCCTCTTTTGGGGCTCCCTGGGTTTAGAGGGAATGGGTTCTTCAAAGAGAGTAGCTTCTGATTTCTTCCAACCTTGAAAAAGAGAGGTAATTTTGCTTCTCATGAAGCCTGTATCAAAGTCTCCAGTGACAACCATTACTCCCCTTTGAGGATTTACAAATTTACGATAGGCCTCTTTGAGTTGTTCGGAAGAGAAGGAAAGATAAAAATCTTTAGAGCCTGCTTGATTGAGTCCATAGGGATGATCAGGGAAAAAGTCTTGAAGAAATTCCTTGATGGCGAGGGAGAGAGGCTGGTCTTCTTGCTGATAAAGCAGAGAGAGGAGTTCAGGGCGGGCCTTTTCTACTTCTACCTCGGAAAAGAGAGGATGGAGTAGAACCTCTTTTAAGAGCTCCAAGGTTTCTTCCACTTTACTGGCTAAAGTTAGGGCCTTTAAGCCGAAGGTATTTCTCCCTGTGAAACCCTTAATGCTTGCTCCCAGAGATTCTAATCTCTCAGCTAAGGCCTCTGCAGAGTATTTTTCAGTGCCTCTTGGCCAGAGAAGAGTTAAGGCCTGAAAAAGGCCATTTGTCTCCTTGGTCTCAAAACGAAGACCCCCTGGAAAGACAAGGGAGATACCGATGGTAGGTATATCTCTCCGAGGATAGAGAATAACCTTTAAGCCATTTGCTAAGCTAAAGGTCTCAACCTTAGGAAGAGGCTTACTCTTGGAAATAATCTTTCTATACTCCTCTTCAGAGAAGAGGGCCTTTTCTGAGAGGAATACCGTAACCATCTTTGAAGTCTGGAGCCACTTTTCCGCTAAAGCCTTTAAGTCTTCACTTGTTGACTTCTCGATTTTTTCTTTATACCAGAGAATTTCTCTATGGCTTCCACGGTTTAAGTGAAAACTTGCTATCTGTCTGGAAAGCCCCTCAGCTGTTTCTTGTGCATAGATAAAGGTAGAAAGGACCTGTGTCTTAGCCTTTTCTAACTCCTGAGGGCTCAATCCTTCTTTTTTAAACCTTTCGAGGAGGCTAACAATTTCAGAGAGGATTTGGGCAAAGTTTTGAGGATCTGCGGTGCCTGTGATCTCAAAAAGCCCTGGGCCATCGGGAGTAAAGGCATAGGCAGAGATATTTTTCACTAAGTTAAGCTCTCTTTTCAGGCGAAGATAAAGTCTTGCCGACTCTCCACCCCCTAAGATTTCCGCAAGGAGATCCATTAAGGGAGCTTCATCTTCTCTAATGGAGGGAGCAGGGAAGGTTATGGCAAAGTAGCCCTCCTTAACAGGCCTTTCCAGCCAAGATAAAGTGGGAGCACTGGCATAAGGTTCCATAGGAAAATCCACCTTTTTAAGGCTTCTTTGAGGTAGCTTAGAAAAATATTTTTTTAGTAAAGGTTCCACTTCTCCAAAATCCAGATGACCAGTTATGACCAAAACCATGTTTTCAGGGGTGTAGAAGTGATTTATGAAATAAAAAAGATCCTCTCTTTTGACACTGCGCACGGTGTTTTCATACCCTATAATGGGTCTTTTATAGGGATACTTTACATAGGAAGTCTTCATGACCTCTTCAAAGAGGACAATCATAGGGTTATCAAGACGCATCTTCATCTCTTCAACCACTACTTCCTTTTCCCTTTCTAACTCTTGAGGGTCAAAGTAGGGGTTAAATACTGCTTGGGAGAGGACCTCTAAGGCAGTTTCCAGAACCTCCTTTGGGCCTACTACATAATAACAGGTCTGATCATAGGAGGTAAAGGCATTGATGTAGCCACCTAAGGCCTCAACTTTACCTGCAACCTCTCCAGGTTTTTGTCCCTCTCCCCCTTTGAAGATCATGTGTTCTATGAGATGGGTGATCCCTGCAACCTCATCCCACTCATATTTGCTACCAACCTTGACACAGAGATAGACAGAGGCCACCTTTTCTCTTTCAAAGGGTAGGAAGAGCACCTTTAGGCCTGAGGGGAGTTTAATCTCTTGCACGCGGTCAATCAGAGCTCTTTCAGCAAGAAGTTGCTCAGGCATAAGATACCCTCCAAGGAGAATAATTAGGCTGAAAAGAAGAGAAAGAATTTTCTTCATAGTATTAAAGTTAAATTTTAATACTATATAGAAGTTTTGTCAAATGAAATTAGTGTGGGAGCTGGTATGATATTTTGTCACTAACTTGACTCAGACTAAGAGACCATGACTAATTTTGAAAGACCACCCAAGTTATAGCTCGGCTTTGAAAACCATGCTATAATACCCAACAT
>CAZBLU010000047.1:0-9440 GCA_964493015.1 uncultured Caldimicrobium sp. | reverse complement strand
TCAGGTTCCTTACACTTAGGGCATTTCACCTTATTCTTCCTGCAAAAAGGGATTAAATTTCTTCTCATGGCCGATGGTGGAGACTGGTTTGGGCCCATAGTCATGACCAGGATAAATAAGGGTCTTCTCAGGAAGCTTGAAAAGTTTTTCCTTAATTGAGGTCAGCATGAGCCCATAGTTTCCACCAGGGAGATCGGCTCTGCCAATTCCCTCCACAAAAAGTGTATCCCCCGTAAATATAAGGCCTTCCTCAGCACTGTAATAGCAAACTGAGCCTGGAGAATGCCCAGGGGTATGAATGACCTCCAAAGATTTGTCTCCAAGGGCTATCCGGTCCCCTTCCTTGAGAAGATGGTCAGCTTGAGGATTTTCTGTAAAACCCCAAAGCTTAAAGGTTATAAAATTTTCCTTTATCCTGAAAAATTGATCATCCTCCTCATGGAGTAGAAAGGGAATTTTTAGGTGTTTTCTCAGATAATCTACTCCTAAAATGTGGTCAGGATGGCCATGGGTCCCAAGAATATACTTAGGCTTTAGCCTAAGCTCTTCGATCCTTTTAAGTATGCGAGGATCACTATCTCCAGGGTCTATAATGAGGGCTTCCTTGGTCTCTTCATCATAAGCCAAATAGCAACAGACCTGAAGTGGTCCCACAATGAGAATGTCTACCTTCATAACCTTAGCCTCTTGCCCTAAGGATAAGCTCTTTCATCTCTCTTACTGCCTCCTTCATACCTACCATAATAGCTCTTCCTACAATAGCATGACCTATACTAAACTCCTCAATCTCTGGAATGGCTGCAACTGGTCCAATATTCTCATAGTTTAATCCATGACCTGCATGCACGATGAAGCCCAAATCCTTGGCTAAATGAGCTCCTCTTTCTAAGCGAGCAAGCTCTTCAAGCCTTTTTTCTTCTTCCACAGCCTCGGCATACATCCCTGTATGAAGTTCCACAATCTGAGCCCCCGTCTTTTTAGCAAGCTCTAAGGTCTTTTCATCGGGATTAAGAAAAAGACTAACCTTTATTCCAGCTCTGTTCAAAACTTTAACCACTTTCTTTACCTCCTCAACCCTACCTTCAAGCTCCATCCCACCTTCAGTAGTTATTTCTTCCACTCTCTCAGGGACCAAGGTTACTTGGTAGGGTTTGACTTCTTGAGCAAATTTTATAAGCTCTGGATCTATGGCCATCTCTAAGATCAATTTGGTTTTTATGATCTCTTTAATAATCTTCACATCTCGCTCCTTGATGTGTCTTCTATCAAGTCTTAAGTGCACCACAATACCATCTGCCCCACCAAGCTCAGCAAGCACTGCTGCATGCACAGGATCAGGATAATAGCTCTTTCTTGCCTCTCTCACTGTGGCCACATGATCTACATTCACAGCAAGCTTTGCTGGCATATACTCCCTCCTTTGCAGAAACTTTATTAGCTTTTCATCCTCAGTAAGGGCCTTTATTAAATTTAGCTCATTTTTTAACATTAGCCAGGGAGCATAAAGCCCCTTTTCATGATCATAGCCCAAGAGATGGAGAAAGCCATGTAGAGAGAGGGATAGAAGATAATTTTCCAAGTCAAGACCATATTGCCCCGCCTCCTCTTTAGCCCTTTCTAAGGAAATGATGATATCTCCCCAGTAGCGGGGATCATCCCTTTGAGGAAAGGCAAGGACATTAGTGGGATAATCTCGCTGCAAGAAAGTCCTATTGAATTCTTTTATCTTCTCATCGGAAGTAAGAATTATAGAAAAAGACTTCTTAGGTAGTTTTAATATTTCAAGGGCCTGAGTTAATTTCTTTTTAAGTGCCTGGGCTGTATCCTTAGGAAGGGCTTTAATATGTAAAAATTGAAGGTAGATACTCACTTATCGAGGACCTTCCTTGCAAAGATAAGATAACCCGTGTGGGCAATCATTTGATCTTCTGGTCTTAGCCTTTCTGGATTAATTTTATAATTTCTCAAAAGGATCTCCACCACTTCTATATCCACAAAAGGTAATTCCATTAATCTTCTTAGAACCTCTGAGACCTGATTGGTTGTTGGGACAAGGATTCCAAGGGTATGTCCACCCTTTAAAGAGAGGTGGGCTGCTTCGAGCAATTCCCAGGGCTCTTTTAGGTCAAGAAATATACCATCAACCTCTCTCTCATCAAAGGCCCCTTTCACCTCTTGGTGTTTAAAAAGGACCCTATCTTGAAGATTTAAACGGGCTAAATTGGCCTTAGCCACTCTAATAAACTCTTCTTCCTTTTCATAGGAGATTACTCTGCCCTTTTCTCCAACGGCAAAGGCAAGGGCAGTAGTCAGGGCCCCAGAGCCACAGCCACACTCAAGAATCACTTTGCCCTCACCCACATCAAGCTTTAGAAGTATGTAACCTATATCCTTGGGATAGATTATCTGGGTCTTTCTCTCCATTTTCATAAGGAAATCGTATATTGTGGGCTTGAGAAGATAAAATTTCGTACCCCTCTTTCCTATAACCACCTCCCCAAAGGTCTTGCCCTCAAGGTCCTTTAACTCTATATAATCACGGTGGGTATGGAATGTTCCCTCTTTTAGCTGAACCAAATATCTTTTTCCCTCAGAAAAGAGAATAAAATAATCACCCTCTTGAAGAGACATGAAGCCAACCTAAGACTTACAGATTAGCCCTTCAAAAAGGCTTTGAAAGCCTTATAGGTCATAAATAGGTCTGCTTTGTGGGCTACCTCAAAGGGTGAATGCATGGATAAAAGGGGTGGCCCAATATCCACAATATCCAGTCCATAGGCAGCAAAATACTTAGAAACGGTGCCACCGCCACCTTCATCTACCTTTCCCATAGAGGCCACTTGATAGATAACACCTTCTCTTTCCAAAAGGGCCCTTAAATAACTTACATACTCTGCATGAGCTTCGTTGGCCATATATTTCCCACCATGGCCAGTGTATCTACTTATGACTACACCATAACCCACTTTGGCATCATTGAGTTTATCATGGACCTCCATATAGGTTGGATCAATACCTGCGGTTACATCAGCTGAAAGGGCCTTAGTATGGTGCATGACCTCAAAAAAGTGGTCAGGTGTGGGAGAAAGGCCCTCTCCCTTTAAAAGTTGGTAAACAAGATTTTCAAAAATACGGCTTTTGGCACTGGTATTCCCCTCAGAGCCAATTTCTTCACGGTCCATAAAGAGCACTAAGGTAGTATAGAGAGGATTAGCAATTTCTTTAAAGGCCTGAAAGCTGGTATAGGCACAAATTCTATCATCTTGGCCGTAGCCGCCTACAAAGGCAGAGTCTAAACCGAGGAGACGAGCTCTCCCTGCAGGCACGGCAGAAATCTCTGCTGAGACAAAATCCTCCTCTTTGATACCGTATCTTTCTTCCAATAACTGTAAGATCCTTTTCTTAACCCTTTCTTTTTCTTCCTTTTTCGTCTTAGCCCCCTTTTCCAGAGGGATCCCTCCTACCAAAATGTTGAGGTTTTCTGCTGGAATGGCCTCTGCAAGCTTTTTTTCTTCCTGTTTTTTTCTCGCCAGATGAGGTAAGAGATCACAAATAGTAAATACAGGTTCATCCTCCTTTTCTCCAATAACGATCTTTACTAAGGTTCCATCCTTTTTAACTACTACTCCATGTAAGGCAAGTGGCATCGCCACCCAGTGATACTTCTTTATACCCCCATAGTAATGGGTTTTGAAATAGGCAAGCTCCATATCTTCAAAAAGGGGATGCAACTTTAGATCAAGCCGAGGGGTGTCAATATGACTTACAATAATTCTTAAGCCCTCTTTGAGGGTTTTTTGGCCCCTTCTCCAACAGGCAAGAAATTTATTTTTGTAAACAAAAAAACCCTCCCTTTGTCCCCCTTCCTGGAAACCCTCTTTCCTCAGGGCCTCACAAAAAAATTCTACACTCTCTCTTTCTGTCTTTACAGTGGAGAGAAACTCCACATAGGCCTCAGTAAACTTATCAATCTCCTTCTTTTCCTTTTCTCCAATAAGGTCATAGACATGTTTTGGCTCCATCTTTGTATGCCTCCTTTTCGAAAAATCTTTTTCTACTCAGCCCTTTTTATTAAAGCCCAAAGTGCATTAATGTTAATCTTTTGCCAGAGGGAACAGTGTTTAATTACGGGCCTGGGGAGATTTGAACTCCCGACCCCTGGCTCCGGAGGCCAGTGCTCTCTCCGCTGAGCTACAGGCCCTGATAAACAAAAATAGCTTAGTTAGGTAAAGACTTCTCAAAATCTGCAAGATCTTGAATAATAATCGCAAGCCTATGCAGTTTTTTCAATAGCTCTCTGTCTTGAATATTCTTAATCTTAAATTTTAGTTGTTCAGGAATCCTTTCAAATTTGACCTCCAAGGCCTCAAGCACTGCCTCTTGAGCCTCAAGTACCAGACCTTGCTGGAGCCCTTGCTGAAGCCCTTGCTGATGAGCATCTTCAAAGATATCATCCCAAACAGTTTTCAGTTCTCTAACCACTCTATCACCCCCTCTTGTTTTAATTTTATACAAGATCTCCCTTGCGTCAACTCTGTGGATAAAGGAAAATCTTTAAACTTCTTTGTCTTTTAAAAAAGCCTTAGTAAAGTAATCGTGAGGTTTAGGGATATGATCTTCCATGAATTAGGAGTAGGGAAGAATAGTTAGCTCAAAATTGTTTCTTTTAAAAATTTAGCCAAGTCTCTAATCTCTTCTTGCGCCTGAGGGATAGCCCTTTTCTGCACAAAATCTTGCCACACCAGGTGAGGCCCTGTGGCTAAAACCGTGGTAGCCACTCCCTGAGGCACTACAAAACGAGCACTCTCTTTTTTGATATTTCTGCATAGCTCTTGATAGACTTGAAGACCTTTAGAAATCAATTCCTCATAAAGCATCCTTTCCTTCTCCTTAAAGGCACCAGGCACTACGAATCTATCTACCTTAGTATAACGATGGGATCTCTGATTAAAATTAAGCCAGGTATGTCTCACAAATTGATGACTAAAAATCCTTGAATAATTATGTGCAAGAACACCAATCCACCCAAAGGGAAAGGCTCTATAGGAACGCAAAATTATTATCTCAGGCTCAGCAAAAAGGGATTCACTCTCTTGCAGGAGCTCAGGAGGAATATCTTTTAGACGCCCTTGATAAAGGGTCTGATAATTTTTAGCTACAAGGACCTCTATTCCCTCAAGAGCAGGCTCAACAGAGAGAAGTTGAAAAAATTCCCTCTCCTCAAGGGTTTCTGCTAAATGCCTAAGATTAAAAAGGGCAAGATTACCATCAACACTCCAAAACACTTTAAAAAAGGTGCAGGCAAGAAGGAACTTCTCCTCGGCACTTAAACCCTCCACATTAATAAGGATGGGAGTATGGGCAAAGACACTAAAGTGTCCCGCCCTTTTGAGATGCATTAAAAAACTTCTAAATTTGTCGGGATCCTTAAATTTCTCTTCCTCAAAGAGTTTAAGAGGATGAGATTCGGCATAACAGATACGGGCCCCAAGATAGCTAAAAACAATATTTTCTCTTAGGCCCTCACTATCCAATCTCTCCCAAAGCAGTCCTGCAAGCTCTTTTTGTTTTTTCCTTAATTCCTCAAGTTTCATTTATAACCCCCTGTAGAGCCAAATCCACCCCGAGAAGTATTGGAAAGTTGATCCTTAGTAATTTCTACAATCTCTGGAAAGGTAACCTTTAGAAAAACAGCCTGGGCAATCTTTTCGTGAGCTTGAATAAGAACCTCTTCATCACTCAAATTAACCACAGGGATCATAACCTCATCCTCTTCGCCACAATAATCAAAGTCAATTATACCTGCTGAATTAGGCATGATGAGTTTTTTCTTCTTGAAAAGTGAGGACCTGGGAAAGATAAAAAGGGCAAAGGGCGGTTCTGTCTTGATCACGAGCCCCGTTCTAATGAGGACAAAGCCCCGAGGAGGCACTGTGACATTTTCCAAGGAAAAAAGATCATACCCCACAGAACCCTGAGTACTCCTCTCAGGCAATTTTGCCCGAGGATCCCTTCTCCAGATCTTTACTTTAACCACGAGAGCCTCAAGTAGAATTTTTCAAAAAGAAGGAAAGCTTAGTTAAGGCCATGGGGAAAGAAAAGTTTTCTATCTTTACCTCAGGGTCCTCATGAAAAAGAGGCACAGAGCTAAGATTAAGTATGGCCTTTATGCCCTGGGCAAGAAAGGCCTGAAGATATTCCTCTGCTTTATCTTCAGAAGTAATGATCCCCATGTGCACTTTAATGGCCTTAGTTACATAACTTAGTTGATCAAGATTATAAACAGATACGCCATTTATCACTCTTCCTATATTGCTCTCCTTGGTATCAAAGGCTGCCATAAAATAAAAACCCTCTTTAGGAAAATCTTTATTGTTCAGCAGAAATTCACCTAAAGGAGAAAGACCTCCAAGAATAAGATTCCATTCTTCAGTTCTTCCTAAAAATTTTTTTAGGCTAAATTTAAGGCTCTTGACGGTGTAGCCTACCCCTTTTGTCCCTAAATTACCTACAAAACTCAAATCTTTTCTCAGCTGAGCAGGATTGACTCCACATCTCTTAGCTAATTCATCAGAGCTAATAGACTCTATTTTTTTCTTCTCTAAAGCATCTAAGACATTCAGATAGATAACTAATCTGTGGAGTGTATTTTCAGGCAAATCCTTTATCTTCATTTAGATCCCCAGAATTCTTTTTATATTTTCTTCGTAGGGCGGATAAATTACCCCTTTTTCTGTTATAATAGCTGAGATAAGAGACCCAGGAGTTACATCAAAGGCTAAATTAAAGGCTTTAGCCTTTGGAGGAGCAATCCTTTGTTTACCACAAAAGAGGATTTCTCTCTCGGAACGCTCTTCAATGGGGATAGCCTCTCCAGAAGTGATCTCCCAATCAAAGGTAGAACTTGGGGCACATACATAAAAGGGGATACCGTGATTCTTAGCTAAAAGGGCCAAAGAATATGTGCCAATCTTATTGGCTGTATCTCCATTCAGGGCAATTCTATCTGCCCCTACAATTACTGCCTGGACTAAACCCCTTTTCATCAAAAAACCTGCAGCACCATCTGTTATTATTTTATAGGGAATTTTCAGTTTAGACAACTCCCAGGCAGTAAGCCTTGCCCCCTGTAAAAAAGGCCTTGTTTCATCAACCCAGACTTGAAGCCTTTTACCTCCTTCATAGGCCCTTCTAATGACTCCAAGGGCCGTCCCGTATCCACCTGTAGCCAAGGCCCCTGTATTGCAATGCGTTAAGATATAGCCCTCAGGAAGAAGAGGGGCCCCAAAGTCTCCCATCTTTCTATTAGCTGAAAGGTCCTCTTCCCAGATCTTTAGGACCTCTTCTTTAATCTTTTGCAAAAGACTCTCATAAATAGGGCTATCAATTTGATAACCAGGACTTTCCTCTTCAAGGAACTCTTGGTAAACCCTCTCTAAACGATTGAGGGCCCAAAAGAGATTAACTGCCGTTGGCCTTGCCGAGGCAAGCCTCTCTCTGACCTTTCTAAAATAATAGTGCAACCTTACCTTGGATAGGGGAAACTTAGCTCTTTCCACGTATTCCTTAAGGCCAAGGTAGACCCCAATGGCAGCAACAATGCCAATTGCAGGGGCTCCTCTAACTAACATATCCTTGATACTCTTTCTAACTTTCTCTAAAGTATCTGCCTCGTAATATATTTCCTCCTTGGGGAGTTTTCTCTGGTCAAGTACATAGAGGGCCTGGTCTGTCCAATAAAAGGCCTGAATAATATCAGGTTGAGTGGGTTGAAAAGGTTTTCCTCTAAATCTCCTCAACTAACTCTCCAAGAGTTCTGTTAAAATTTTATTTACTAACTTAGGGTTAGCCTTACCCTGGGTTTTTTTCATAACCTGTCCCACAAAAAAGCCTAAAAGCCCCTTTTTCCCCTCTTTGTAACGAGCAACTTCACCAGGATTTTCCTTTAACACCTCTTCACAGGCCCTTCTCAGTAAATCCTCAGAACTTTCTTGAAGAAGATTTCTCTCCTCTACAACCACTTTAGGTGAAACCCCTCTTTCATAGACCTCAGGGAAGACCTGTTGTTTAGCTATAGTTATAGAAATTAGCTCCCTCTCTACTAATTCCAATAATTCTGCTAAAAAGGCTGGAGTTAACTTACTTTCAAAGATATCGATCTTGTCTCTATTCAGATATCTTAAAACCTCCGTTAACATAAAATTGGCTATAGCCTTGGGATTTTTATAGAGTCTGGCAGTAGCTTCAAAAAAGTCAGCCAAACTCTTTTCCTCAGTTAAAATTGCTGCTTCATAGGGGCTTAAGTTATATTCCCTTTCAAACCTTTCTTTTCTCTTTTGAGGTAGCTCAGGAAGCTCCTCCCTGATTTTAGCTAAAAGGGCCTCATCCAACTGGAGCTCAATCAAATCTGGGTCTGGGAAATAGCAGTAATCATGGGCCTCTTCCTTGCCTCTCATAGGATGGGTTGTCTGTGTTGCCTCATCGTATAGGCGCGTTTCCTGGACTATAGCCTTGCCCTCAAGAAGAAGCCCAATCTGTCGCTTTATCTCATAGGCAAGGGCTCTTTCCACATGCTTAAAAGAATTCATATTCTTTAGCTCTACCTTAGTGCCCAACTCCTGAGATCCCTTTGGTCGTACAGAAACATTAGCATCACACCGTAAACTTCCCTCTTCCATGTTTCCATCACAAATACCAAGATATCTCACAATACTTCTCAAGGTCTTTAGATAGGCCACAGCCTCTTCTGGAGAAGAGATCTCAGGTTTAGAAACTATCTCTAAGAGGGGAACCCCTGTCCTGTTAAAATCCACATAGGAGTAGGGCATTCTCTCATCGTGCACTAATTTCCCCGCATCTTCCTCTAAATGGATCCTGGTAAGCCCTATTTTTTTCTTAGTTCCGTTGATCTCTATCTCAATTTCTCCCCCTTCAGCTATAGGTAATTCATATTGGGAGATCTGATAATTTTTGGGCAAATCAGGATAAAAATAGTGTTTTCTGGCCATAAGTGAATAAAGATTAATCTTGCAACCAAGAGCTAAAGCAAGCCTTAAGGCATATTCCACAGCCTTTTTATTGATTACAGGGAGAACTCCAGGCTGCCCTGTGCAAATGGGACAGACCTGAGAATTTGGGCTTGAACCAAACTTAGTGGAACAGGAGCAGAATAGTTTGCTCTTCGTACTAAGCTGAGCATGAACTTCAAGCCCGATAACTGCCTCAAACTCCATAGAGCAGCCCCTTATAATAATTTTTATTAACTCTACTCTATTTTAAAGAGCTGTCAATCTTAAAGGGGAGGGTGTTCTATAAACATTTTTCAGATTTTCATTTCATGCTTATAGCATAGGACCATGATAGGTGGCAGGCAACTTGTCAAAACATGAAAAGGTTCTATACTATTAATTGAGAGATGTTTAAATCCTTTAGCATGCCAA
>CAZBLU010000046.1:0-11116 GCA_964493015.1 uncultured Caldimicrobium sp. | reverse complement strand
TAAGGTAGAGGTAGAGAAAGTCAAGTCTGACCTGACTAAAGAGATAGAGAAGCTAAGAGCTGATCTAACTAAGGAGATATATCAATTGAAGGGTAGTCTTATCAAATGGATGTTTATTTTTTGGACAGGCCAGGTCTTTGCTTTGATAGGTATACTAAAATGGCTTTTTAAATAGGAAAATTTAATCATGAAAGAGGCCTTACTCTATGAACCTTTGGAAGAAAAGAAGGTTCGATGTCATCTTTGTCATCATCACTGTATTGTCTCCCCTGGGAAAAGGGGGCTTTGTGGAGTGAGATATAATGAAGAGGGAGTCTTATATTCTCTTGTTTACGGAAAAATTATTGCAGAGCATGTAGATCCCATTGAAAAGAAACCTCTTTATCACTTTTTGCCAGGAAGCTATTCCTATTCTATTGCTACAGTAGGGTGTAATTTTAGGTGCTCCTTTTGTCAAAATTATGAAATTTCTCAGTATCCTCAATTATATCCTACGAATATTCCAGGAAAACCGCATTCCCCTAAGGAGATAGTTAGATTAGCCCTGGGAAGTGGGTCCAAAAGTATTTCTTATACTTATACAGAGCCCACAGTCTTTTTCGAGTTTGCTCTTGATTGTGCCAAGTTGGCAGTAAGGGAGGGGCTAAAAAATGTCTTTGTTTCCAATGGATATATGACCAAGGAGGCCCTTGATCTCATTAAACCCTATCTCCACGGGATCAATGTGGATTTAAAGGCCTTTACCGAGGGCTTTTATCAAAGGATCTGTAAGGCCAAATTAAGACCAGTCCTTGATAATCTGAAATACTTAAAACAACTGGGCATCTGGGTAGAAATTACTACCTTGGTGATCCCAGGTGAAAATGACGACGAAGGTGAATTAAGAGAGCTTGTAAGATTTATCAGGGACGAGCTTGGGCCAGATACCCCCTGGCATATCTCTCGCTTTTATCCTCAATATAAGATGTTACATAAACCCTATACCCCTCTTGAAACCTTGCAAAAGGCATACTTTATTGGCAAAGAAGAGGGATTATATTACATTTACATAGGAAATGTGCCAGGGAATGAGACAGAAAATACCTTTTGTCCCAAATGTAATACCCTTTTACTTGAGAGATATGGTTTTTCCGTGTTACGAAATAATTTAAAGGAAGGTGCTTGCCCTAATTGTGGATTCTCCATAAGTGGGGTTTGGGCTTAGTCCTTTCCCTAAAACCCTCCTTCGCAGGTGGCCACAGGCAGCAGAGATCTTTAACCCCTTGCTCTTGCGGACAGTGGTTAAAATTCCCTTACTGAGAAGATATTTCTGAAAGGCTAAGACTTCATCTTCACCGGGTCTTACAAAGGGAAGTTCTGGGTGAGGATTAAAGGGAATGAGATTAACCTTAACAGGAAATCCTGCTAAAATTCTGGCCAGTTCTTCAGCCTCCTTAAGCGAGGCGTTAATACCTTTAAGTAGTATATATTCTATGGTGTGGCGTCCATTTTTAACTCGGGGGAAGGCTTTAAGGGCAGTAAGGATCTCCTCTATGGAATACTTTTTGGCTATGGGCATAAGCTCTCTTCTAATTTGGTCATTTGGGGCATGAAGGGAAATAGCTAAGGCTGTGGGGAAATCCTTAGCCAAGGCCTTCATCTCCTTGACTAAGCCTGCCGTAGAAACAGTAAGCCTCTTTCGAGAAAAGTTAAAGCCCCTCTTATCTTCTAAGATAATCAAACTTTTAACCAGGTTTTTATAATTAGCCAAGGGTTCTCCCATACCCATAAAGACTATGTTCCGTAAAGGTAGGGTCTCCCCCTTTTCTTGAAGATACCTTTTAGCTATGACTACTTGAGAAAGGATTTCATAGACCTTTAAATTCCTTACAAAGCCAGATCTACCTGTGAGACAGAATTTACATCCAAGAGCACAGCCTACCTGAGTGGAAAGACAAAGGGTAAAGTGATCTCGCTCAGGGATGAGCACAGTCTCTATAATTTCTGAGTCCTCAAGTTTTAGAGCAAACTTAGTAGTTCCCTCTTCATCTCTATGGATATCAATTATCTCAGGAAGATCAAGGGCAAAGGTTTCACTAAGCCTCAAGCGAAGGCTTTTAGGCAGATTAGTCATTTCCTCAAAGGAGGTTGCAGCCCTACAGGTTATCCAGTGATAGACCTGGTCTGCACGAAAGGCTTGCTCCCCAAGCTCGGAAATCAGGCTCCTTAATTCCTCTAAAGTGTAATTCCTCAAGTTAAGCTTTTTCTTCATAATTCCAAGGGTTTCACCAAATAGACACTTTCTTCCACTTGTAGCTCCCTTAGAGCCTCCTCATGGGGAGGCTGATCTAAGCTTAAAAGGATTACATTCCTCTTTTTCATAGGATCTTGCCCTACATACATACGAGAGATATTTAACTTATGTTTCCCAAGTATGGTGCCAATCTTTCCAATAACACCAGGTTTGTCCTCATTAAAAATATAAAGCATGTGGCCCTCAGGTAAAGCATCCAATCTAAAGCCATTTATCCTCACAATCCTTGGTTCCTTTTTACCAAAGAGAGTGCCTTCGACAAGGGTTTCTCCTTGAGTATGGTGGATTTTGACACTGATGAGAGAAGTAAAGTCTTCAGTTTCCTCGGTTTTAGATTCTGTGATTTTTATGTTTCTCTCCTTAGCCCTTAAAAGGGCATTAACATAGTTTACATCTTCCTTTAAGAAAGGAGTAAGTAACCCTTTCACTAAGGAGAGAGTAACAGGTTTTGTCTCAAGCTTAGAGAGCTCTCCCTTATAGGTTATCTCTACCTCCTCTATGGCACCTTCAGCAATTTGCGCCGAAAGAAGTCCAATTTTTTCAGCAAGATTTAAGACAGGGGCCACTACTTTTAGGGCCTCAGCACTGATGGAAGGAACATTTACGGCATTTCTTACTATGCCATGCAGAAGATAATCAACTACTTGCTTAGCTATTTCTATGGCCACCACTTTTTGGGCTTCAATGGTAGAAGCTCCAAGATGAGGTGTGGTAATTACATTTTCCAGTTTGAGGAGGGGAGAGTGGGGATCAGGAGGTTCCTTTTCAAAAACATCAAGAGCAGCACCTGCAACCTGCCCCGAGACCAAGGCTTCATAAAGGGCCCCTTCGTCAATAATTCCACCTCTGGCACAATTGATGATGTATACACCCTTTTTCATTTTAGCTAAGGCCTTCCTATCAATAAGATGATAGGTCTCCTTAGTAAGGGGTGTATGGATGGTAATAAAGTCAGCTCTCCTATAGAGTTCTTCAAGGGATACTAATTCAATCCCCTTTTTAGCAGCAAACTCTGGGCTAACAAAAGGGTCATAGGCAAGGACTTGCATTTTTAGACACAGGGCTCGTTCAGCTACAATACTGCCAATCCTCCCCAGTCCTATAATCCCAAGGGTCTTTCCATTTAGCTCTACTCCCATGAATTTTTTCCTCTCCCAGCGCCCCTCTTTTACTGATTGATTAGCCTGGGGAATCTTACGAGCAAGAGCAAAGAGAAGAGCAAGGGTATGCTCCGCAGCAGAGAGGGTATTACCTCCAGGGACATTCATCACTACAATTCCCTTCTCATTGGCCGCTTGTATATCCACATTGTCAAGCCCAGTGCCAGCTCGCCCAATAACTTTTAGTTTAGTAGCATTTTTAATAATCTCTCCTGTTACTTTAGTGCCACTCCTTATAATTAGACCATCTACATCCTGAATTTCCTTTTTTAAATCTTCTGGAGAGAGGCCAGGTTTATAGATAACTTCTAATCCAGCCTCCTTCAAAATCTCAATACCTTCCTCAGAAAGAGTATCAGAAATGAGAACCTTCATATAAACAACCTCCTCTTTAATCTTATTTAATCACCTTCTTTAACTAACAGCTATTTGCTTATTTTAGCACAATTTACTTGAACTTAAATGTTAAAATTTTGAAACACACTTTTCATCCACACACTTGGGAAAAAACTCCCCTATCCCCTCATTCCTTGAGCTCTTAGAGCTTCCTGAAGAGCCTTGCCCCTTCTTTCTTGACTACTTTTTGGATGAAGAGTTTATAGCAAAGCTCGAAAGATATTTTTCAGGGTATAGGTTTTAAAGGTAAAGATATAAACCCAAGCCTATACCTTGTTTGGCAAATCAAGCTTTCTCTTACTTATCACATCTATAGCCTACAAAAGGGCACATCAAATCTGGATAAGAGGGGGTGGATATATGCAATATGTCTATTGACTCTTTGTTTATTGACTTTTCAGAGGTCATAAATTAAAATAATTTCACTGGATAAATCATTCTTGTAGACGAGATTGTATAGGCAGATTAGGAGAATGTGAAAAATATTTAGGCAGAGTAAGAAATGAAGGCTAAGATTTTGGTTTCCGACTGGGTGCTTTGTTCTTCCGATCTCCCTCCTATAAGGGAAGGAGCTGTTGTTATTGAAGGTCATAAGATAATTGAGGTTGGCCCTCAAAGTAAAGTTTTGGCTAAGTATCATCAACTTCCTATTATTCCTTTGAGAAATAAAATCCTTTTTCCAGGGCTGGTTAATGCCCATACCCATGCTCCTATGAGCATTTTGAGGGGGCTTGCTGAAGATTTACCTCTTATGACTTGGCTCACTAAATATATCTTTCCTGTGGAAAGTCATTTAAAGCGCGAGTGGGTCTACTGGGGCACCAAACTATCTCTTATTGAGATGATTAAGTCAGGAATAACCCTCTTTTGTGATATGTATCTCTTTGAACCTGAGGTTATCAGGGCTACAGAAGAAACAGGGCTTAAAGCCCTATTAGGCGAGGGACTTTTTGATTTTCCCTCTCCTGGATACGGTCCTTTGGAAAAGGGGCTCCAATTAACGGTAGAGCTTTTAGAGGGCTTCCAGAGAAATAAAAAGATCAAAATTGCTGTCTCACCTCATACTCTTTATACTTGCTCCCCTGAAACCATAAAGAAATGTATTAAATTAGCTGATAAGTATGGAGCTCCAATACATATACATTTAGCCGAAAACAAAGAGGAAGTCAGTGAAGTAATTAAGAAGTATGGGAAACGCCCTGTGGCTTTACTTGATGAGTTAGGAGGTCTAAAGGAAAATTTACTAGCCGTGCACTGTGTAAAATTAGAATCTGAAGAGATAGAGCTTATGGCTAAAAGAGGGGTTAAGATTGTGCACTGTCCTGAGAGCAATCTTAAACTTGGATCGGGGATTGCACCTCTTCCAGAGATGATTAAGGCAAGAATTACTCTTGGCTTAGGGACAGATGGCCCTGCCAGTAATAACGATCTTGATCTTTTCTCTGAAATGCGCACATGTGCCCTTATTCATAAGGGATTAAGAGAAGACCCTTCAGTGATAACTGCTAAAGAGGTTTTTCATATGGCTACAGAAGGGGGAGCAAAGGCCCTTTTCTTTAACGATACAGGAAAGATCCTTCCAGGGTATAGAGCTGATTTAGCTACCCTTGATCTGCAACATCTTCCCTTACAACCTGACTATAATCCCCTCTCCTTACTCGTCTACAGTGCTAAGGCTGGTTATATTGCTGACCTAATCGTTGACGGAGAGTTTATTATGAAAAATTATCGTCTATTAACTATTAAGGAAGATTTAGTTCGTGAAAAAATTTATGAGATCAAAGAGGAAATTTTACACTTTATAAAGAAGAATTTTTCCTCAACTCTTGACAAAATTTGATTTTTTGTTTTTCTAATTTGATAAAAAATTTTGGGAGGTGACTGATGGCTGAAATAGAGGCCCTTTTAAAAGAAGAGCGGCTTTTTTATCCACCTCAGGAGGGGAAAGATCAGGCATACATAGCAAGTAGATATCAGTATGATCAAATCTATGAATATTCATTGAAAGATCCCGATGGTTTTTGGTCTGAAAGGGCTAAAGAGTTGATTACCTGGTTTAAATATTGGGATAGAACTTGTTATTGGGACTTTCATAAGCCTGAGATAAGGTTTTTTGAAGGTGGGAAGCTCAATGCCGCTTATAATTGTTTAGATAGGCATTTGCTTAATCCTGAGACCAAGAATAAGGCTGCCCTTATCTGGCAGGGTGAGCCTGATAAAGATGTGAGAGTTTATACCTATCAAATGCTCCATGATGAAGTTTGTAGATTTGCCAACATTTTGAAATCTCTCGGAGTTAAAAAGGGGGACAGGGTTGCTATCTACATGCCCATGATGCCTGAAGCAGTGGCTGCTATGCTTGCCTGTGCAAGAATTGGAGCTATTCATAGTGTGGTCTTTGGGGGGTTTTCTGCCGAGGCTCTTAAGTCAAGGATCCTTGATGCTGGTGCCAAGATCCTCATCACCGCCGATGGAACCTATCGTGGTGGTCGAAAGATAAATCTGCTTAATAACGCAGAAACGGCAGTTAGTGAATGTGATTGTATTGAAAAATATATCGTAGTTAATCGTTTTGGCGAGGAGATTACACTCTCTGATGATAGAGGGCTTCTCTATGAGGATCTAATTCGAAATAGAGACTTTGAAAGATATTGTCCTTGTGAAGAGATGGATGCAGAGGATATATTGTTTATTTTATACACCTCTGGATCTACAGGTAAGCCTAAAGGGATTTTCCATACTACGGGTGGATATTTGGTCTATACCGCTCATACAACACAATGGGTATTTGATTTAAGACCAGAGGATATTCTCTGGTGTACTGCCGATATTGGTTGGATTACGGGGCATTCTTATATTGTTTATGGGCCTCTTGCCTTAGGAGCCACAGTTTTTATCTACGAGGGGGTCCCCACTTATCCTAATCCAGGCAGATGGTGGGAGCTCGTTGATAGATATAAGGTAACCATTTTTTATACAGCTCCCACAGTTATCCGTGCTCTAATGAGAGAAGGAGAAGAATGGCCAGCAAAATATGACCTCTCTTCTTTAAGAATTCTCGGAACTGTTGGGGAACCTATTAATCCTGAGGCCTGGATCTGGTATTATAAAAATGTTGGTAGGGGAAGAATCCCTATAGTGGATACTTGGTGGCAGACTGAAACAGGAGGGCATCTAATCTCACCTCTTCCTTACGCTATACCTCAAAAACCTGGTTCCGCTACTCTTCCTTTACCTGGGATTGAGCCAGTAGTTTTAAGAGCGGATGGCACCCCAGCCGATGTGAATGAAGGTGGTCATCTTTGTATCAAGAGAGCTTGGCCAGGTATGGCAAGAGGGGTCTGGGGTGATCCAGAGAGATTTAAAGAGATTTATTTTAGTAGGTTCCCTGGCTATTATCTCACGGGCGATGGTGCTCGAGTTGACGAAGATGGTTATTTTTGGATTATGGGGAGGCTTGATGATGTTATCAATGTCTCTGGTCATCGTATTGGCACTATGGAATTAGAGTCAGCCTTTGTGGCTCATCCAGCAGTAGCTGAGGCTGCCGTTGTGGGTATGCCCCATGAGATCAAGGGTGAAGCTATCTATGCCTATATAGTCCTCAAAGAGGGTTATGAGCCCTCTGAAGAACTCAAGAAAAAACTTATTCAACACATTAGAAAGGAAATAGGGCCTGTGGCTACTCCTGATGTTATTCAATTTACTACGGGTCTTCCCAAAACAAGATCTGGAAAAATTATGAGAAGAATTTTGAGAAAGGTAGCAGCTGGTATTTATGATGATTTAGGGGATACTTCCACCCTTGCTGACCCATCTGTGGTGGAAGAAATTATCCAAGGTAGAAAGGCTATCTTTGGTAAATAGGCTTAAGCTAATTAAGGCCCCCAATAGGGGGCCTATTCATTATGAAGGATTTTGACTTCTATTTTCCCACAAAGATTATCTTCGGAAAAGAGGCCCTAAGGAGGCTTCCCAAAGAACTTCCCTCCCTTGGTAGAAGATGTCTTCTACTCTATGGCCGAGGTTCTATAAAGAAAACTGGGCTTTATGAAAAAATGATCTCATGCCTTAAACAAAGTGGCTTAGAGTGGACAGAGTTTGGGGGGATTAAGTCAAATCCTCCTCTTTCTCAAGTTTTGCTTGCTGTGGAGAAGGCCCAAGAATTTAAACCAGATTTTCTGTTGGCTGTGGGTGGGGGTAGTGTTATTGATGCTGCTAAGGCCATTGCCTGCGGCTATTTTCACCGCGAAACCCTCTGGGATTTTTTTGAGAGAAGGGGAGCTCCTCAGCAAGCCTTACCTCTAATAGTAATCTCTACTATTGCTGGCACAGGCTCAGAGGCTAATGAAGTTACCGTTATTGTCAACGATAAAAAGGGCTATAAGCTGAGCTTAAGATCGCCCTTACTCTTCCCTAAAATTACTTTTCTTGATCCTACTTTAACCTTCACGGTCCCACCTAATCACACGGCCTATGGGGTTATGGACGCCTTCTCTCATCTCTTTGAATATTTTATGTTTCGAGCCTATCAAGAATCTACGGTTACTGAGGATATATTGATACTATTTATGAAAGACTTACTCAAATGGGGATATATAGCCTATAAGGAGCCTGAAAATTATCTCGCCAGAAGCCAGATACAGTGGCTTTCACTCTTAGCCCTTTCTCCTCTTACCAGAGCTGGTTTAGGGAGCTATCGGTTCTTTCTCCACTCCTTAGAGCATCCTCTTAGTGGATCTTTAGACCTTCCTCACGGTCTTGGTTTGGCTATCCTCATGAGGGCCTATCTCAAAAGATATGGGGCACATGAAATGGTGAGAAGGTTTTATCTCAAGGTTTTAGATTTGTCACAAGGGCCTGATTTAGCCAAAAGGGGGCTTAAGGCCTATGATAATATTTTAGAAAGGTTTGAACTCCCTAAATCTTTTAAGGAACTGCAAATTAAAAGAGAGGTTCTACCTGATCTCGTAGAGAAAGCTTGGGAAATTCTCTATATCTGGAAGGCGGAAAGAGATTTTTCTAAAGAGGATATCCAAGAGTTATATGAAATAGCCTACAGTGGATAGAGCTTATCTTTTAACTTTCCATTCCGTAATTAAAAAATTATCTATGACAAAGTGATTTACTATGCTAAAGGGCAAAATTTTTTTAAGACTTTTAAAGCCTTCTCCTCCTACCAGGGTGGGCACATTTTCTCCGCCTACAACTACAGGCAAGTGAATAAGTCTTAATTCGTCCACAAAGCCAAGCCTCATAAATTCCCAGTTAATAGAGGCTCCTCCTTCAACCATAAGTTTCTTAATACCTTTTTCGTAAAGAAGGGGAAGGAGTTTTTCGAAGTCTACCAGGTCCTCCCCTACGATCAAGACCTTAGCTCCCAAGCTTTTGATTTTTTCAATTCTCTCTAAGGGGGCTCTTTGGGTGGTGACAATGATAGTAGGGGCATCTTTGGAAAAAATCTGGGCATTATAGGGCACATTAGCCGTAGAACAGGGTATGATCCTTACAGGATTTTTTCCTTCCACATAACGGACCGTTAAACTGGGGTCATCGGTCCTAACCGTTTCACAACCAACCATAATGCCGTCAACTTGGGCTCTAATCCCATGCAGGTATTTATACACTTCCTTAGTCATGAGGCTCATAAGTTCCTTAGAGGAAGCTCCTCGATAAAGGGTGAGCTTTCCATCCAAAGTAACCTCTGAGACAATAATTACGTAAGGTCTAAACATCCTTCACCTTCCCAAAATTTTTATATAAGAAGTAGACTCTCTGCAAGAGAGATAGGGCTGTAAGGAGAGTGATAACCTTAATACCCTGCTCAAGCCCCACTTCAAAATGGGTCTTTTCAAGTAGAGTAAATATAGCTAAAGTGAGATGAGTTTCAGGTCGTCCAAAAAAACCTATTCCCTCTAAAGGATCCTGTATCTTTCCTTGAATTTTAACTTCATAGCCAATTTCTGCATAGACAACAGGTTTGATGAAAGAGTGCAACATAGAAAAGGTGATAGCAAAGATAGCCCAGCCAGGACTTGCATAAATAAACCCAATAGTGCCAAGAATAAGGCCATCTACCCATTTGTCCACTAACCAATCATAAACAGCTCCAAATTTCGTAGGCTTCTCTTGAAAACGAGCTACCTCACCATCAATGAGATCAAACAAACCTGAAAGTAGGAGGAAAAAGAGCCCTGTAAGAGGATTTTCATAATAATAAGCCAAGGCTGAAGCCATGCCTAAGAGAAGAGAAAGAGATGTAACAAAATTTGGCGGGATTCCTAATTTGCCAAAAATACAAGCAAAAGGACTGTAAACCTTTCTCAAAATATATCGTTTGGCCGTGAGATTCATAACTTAAATTTTACGGACTTATTGAACCTTTGTCAAGCTATATTTTATTATGACAGACCCACTTTTCACACGAAAAAGAATAATGAATTTCTAATGACAAAAGGGACAGGGCTTGAATTCACGGCTTTTCCATAGCATCCTGCCCCTTTTTTCAAAACTCTTTAAAAGGCAAGATTTAACCTTATCCCCCAGATGTGTCCTCTTCTCTCTGAAGGTATACCCTCCTCTTCATTCTCTTTTAACTTATCTTTCATATATTGCCAATCTAAGGTCAAAATCGAGCTAAATTTTTTCTCAACCTCATAGAGGGGAATAGCCACATAGGCCTCTAAGAGCCTCGTATTTTTTAGCTCTTCATGCTTTGAAGGGGCCTTAAGATAGGCATACCCTGCCCCAAAGGTGAGCTCCCTAAATCGGGGTATACAAATCTTTGAGCTTAGCCCAAGGGAATACATACTTTTATAGTCAACTAGAACCTTATCACTTTGAAAGCCAACCCTTGCAAAGACCCCAAGATGCTCCTTAATTAGGTCCTGATCAAAGGAGACTCCCCAACCCTTTAAAGCCTTTTTCTTTGGCTCCTCATCAAAGCTTGGAAACTTTTTATTAGTGGTAAAGCCATAAACTCTTAGATTTCCCTCCCCTAAGGGGGTTTCCCATCTATAACCTACCTGAGAGGCATAGTAGTTATAATTTTTTCTATGAAATCTTCGCTTAAGCTCTAAATCCTCACTTTCAAATTCAGTCTTACTTTGCATGCCAAGTACTTTGAAACTAATAGGCCCTTTGCCAAGCTCTAAGGCCACTCCATAGTCATAGCTCACAAGATTGGCTGTAGGATTATTCACCAAGGCCTCATTCATAAACTGGGTAAGTTCATCATTGGCAAATCTATTCTCATCAATAAAGGCTG
>CAZBLU010000045.1:0-11667 GCA_964493015.1 uncultured Caldimicrobium sp. | reverse complement strand
GAATGAAGAGGAGGGTATACCTTCAGAGAGAAGAGGACACATCTGGGGGATAAGGCTAAATCTGGCCTTTTGAGAGATTTGAGTGAAGGGGCAGGGGAGCTCTGAAGAAGTTTTTACCTAAGTCCCTGCCCCTTCTCTCATATAAGCTTACCAGTTTTCACAGATCAGTTCAAAATAGGCCCTGGGATGATCGCAGGAAGGGCAAGGATCAGGGGCTTCAAGCCCTTTATGTATATATCCACAGTTTCTACATCTCCAAATTACTTCCACTCTTTTTCTAAACACTGTGCCTTCTTCTAAATTTTTCGCTAAAGCAAGGTATCTCTTTTCGTGGAACTGTTCAGCTACAGCAATAGCCTCAAAGACTCTTGCAATTTCTTCAAAACCCTCTTCACGGGCAATTTGGGCAAAGTTAGGATACATGACCCTATATTCATAGTTTTCACCCCGAGCTGCGTGATATAGATTTTCTAAGGTGTTGCCAATCTTTCCCGCAGGAAAGATAGCTGTAATTTCAAGGTCTCCTCCTTCAAGAAACTTGAAAAGTCTCTTGGCATGTTCTTTCTCTTGATTAGCTGTTTCTTCAAAGATATAACTTATTTGTTCAAAACCCTCCTTCTTGGCAGTAGAAGCAAAAAAGGTATAACGATTTCGGGCTTGTGATTCACCTGCAAAGGCAATAAGTAAATTCTTCTCCGTTCTTGTTCCCTTAAGTTTCATAGATTCACCTCCCTTTTTTTATTAATTATAATTTAAGAAAAATTTTTGTCAAGGGATTATAACTATAACAATGATTTGGACATTCTATTTACGGAGATCCCTTATAGTGATTTCAAAGCAAGTTAAACTTGTCAAGTTTCACAATAAACTGGAAGGTGTTGACAAATATGACTTTTAGGCTAAGTTAATTTACATGGGGCAGGATAGGATAATCCCTCTTGACAAAAAGGTCTCCTCTCAGGCTCATGAGGCCATATCACCAGTTGAGGAAACTATTCTTAGGACCACCAAAGAAATTGTGATCAAATTTATTGAAATGGGAAGATGCTCGCCTGCCACCTTTGAAGAGGTCTTCACCCTTGTGCACTCGGTCATAAAAAAGACCTTACAGAAATAGTCCTATGAAAATTCTTGCCATTCACGGGAGTCCAAGAAGAGGGGGTAATACAGAGATACTCCTTGATGCCTTCATAGAGGGAGCCAAAAGTGCAGGTGCCCTGGTAGAAAAGGTGAGCCTCTATGAGCATAAATTTTCTCCCTGTATTGAATGTGGGGAATGTGATCATTTAGGGGAGTGTGTTTTAAGGGATGATATGGATGGCCTATACGGGAAATATTTGGAATCTGATCTCTTAGTGGTGGCTACCCCTATTTTCTTTTATTCTCATACCTCTTATGTTCAGGCCTTTTTTGAGCGCTTTCAGGCCCTTTGGGCAAGAAAATATAGGCTTGGGCTTCCACATCCTTTAGCAAAGACTCCCAAGGGTATACTTCTTTCCCTTGGCGCAACTAAGGGTAAAAAACTCTTTGAAGGTTTAGTGAGAAGTTTCAAATTTGTGATGGATGCAGGTTGGGGCACCTATGCAGGAGGCCTCTTTTTTAGGGAGATAGATAAAAAGGGAGATATCCTTAAGCACCCTTATGCCTTACAGAAGGCCTTAAATCTTGGGAAAAGTGTAGTTCTCTCTCCAGAAGAGAACTGGGATCTTGATATATCCCCAACCCCTTAAGAAAGATCTTCAAAGAGCTTGTTATAAGCCCTTGCCTTTGCCTCAATGTCTTGAGCTCTCCAGAGGTCA
This sequence comes from uncultured Caldimicrobium sp., assembly GCA_964493015.1. Lineage (GTDB taxonomy): Bacteria > Desulfobacterota > Thermodesulfobacteria > Thermodesulfobacteriales > Thermodesulfobacteriaceae > Caldimicrobium. The sequence continues at coordinate 9,868 of CAZBLU010000045.1, read as the reverse complement.
CTTATTACGGCAATCATGTCCGCCCCAAGGGCTATTAGCTCTTTAGCCCTTTCTAAGGTAATGCCTCCTATAGCACAGATGGGGATTTGGAGTATCCTTTTGGCTTCTCTGAGGAGCTCCTTGGGAATAAGGGGAGAGGAAGGTTTCGTGGGAGATGGATAAAAGCTCCCAAAGGCCACATAGCTTGCCCCAAGGGCTTCTGCTTTTTTAGCCCGAGAAATATCACCATAGCAGGAGACACCAATTATACCTTGAGAAAATTCCTTTTTGGCGAGCTCTAAGGCTACATCTTCTTTGCCGATATGTAGCCCATCTGCCTTTGCCATTTTGGCAAGCACTAAGCGATCGTTCACTATGAAAAGGGCTCCATACTCTCTGCAGAGTCTCTTCAATTCCAGAGCAATGGGAAGGAGGGCCGCATCAGGGGTTTCTTTATCTCGCAACTGCAGGATTTTAGCTCCACCTTTTAAGGCCCTTTCAACCATTTGGAAGATCTTTCCCCCTTCATAGGGTGTAAGCCTTGCATCGGTTATAGCATATAATCCCTTTAGCATCAGTGCTTACCTCCAGCTCAACTAAAGAAGCTTAATGAGGTATAGATAGCACCTCAGCTACTTGCTGTCAAGTTATTTTGTTGCCTTTTTTGGATTCTCAAGATCTTGGAAAAATAGGATTTGGTATTAAATAAATTTTATACCTATTCTCGTGAGGAGGTTTAAAGGTATGCCTATTTCTGGGATTGAAGAGGCCCTTGAGGACCTTAAGCAGGGGAAGCTAATAATTGTGGTAGATGATGAAGATAGAGAGAACGAAGGAGATCTCATTTTGATGGCTGAAAAGGTAACTCCCGAGGCCATAAATTTTATGGCCATGTATGGAAGGGGCCTAATTTGTTTGGCCATAGCTCCTGAAATTGCCGAGAGACTCAAACTTGAGCTTCAGCCAAGAAGGGGGATAGATCCCTATGGCACAGCCTTTACCGTCTCTATTGATGCTAAACACGGTATCACTACGGGGATTTCGGCTTATGATAGGGCTCATACTATTAAGTTAGTGGTAGATGATAATTCTAAACCAGAGGATTTTATAACTCCAGGGCATGTCTTTCCTATTATCGCCAGAAAAGGTGGGGTATTAGTTAGGGCTGGACATACAGAGGCTGCAGTGGATCTTGCTCGGCTTTGTGGCATGAAACCAGCTGGGGTTATTTGTGAAATCATTAAAGACGATGGCACTATGGCCAGGCTTCCTGATTTAGAAGTTTTTGCTGAAAAGTGGGGTCTGAAAATTATCACCATAAGGGACCTCATAGCCTATAGATTGAAGACAGAAAGTTTTGTCAAAAGAGAGGTTGAGACAACCATACCCACTGTTTATGGGACCTTTAAACTTATTGCCTACTCCAATTTTATTGACAATGCTACTCATGTAGCTTTAGTGATGGGTGAGATTACTGAGGAGCCTATTCTGGTGAGGGTGCATTCTGAGTGTCTCACAGGGGATGTCTTTGGCTCCTTAAGATGTGACTGCGGGCCTCAACTTAAAAAGGCTATGGAACTCATCTCTAAAGAGGGAAGAGGAGTGTTACTTTATCTTCGTCAGGAAGGAAGAGGTATTGGGCTTGTCAATAAATTAAAGGCCTACAATCTTCAGGACCAGGGGCTTGACACTGTAGAGGCCAATCTTGCCCTTGGGTTCAAGCCAGACCTTCGAGATTATGGTATTGGAGCCCAAATCCTTCGAGACCTTGGGGTAAGACAAATTAAACTTATGACTAACAATCCTCGTAAAATCGTTGGCTTAGAAGGATATGGTATGAAGGTGGTGGAGAGAGTGCCTTTAGAGATTGCTCCAATCAGAGAAAATCAAAGGTATCTTCAGACCAAAAAGGAAAAACTTGGCCATCTTCTAACTTGCCTCAAATAAAAGATGCCCAAAAACGGGTTTCGCCATATTCTAAAGAACGAGGAGTTTGTCTTTACCTTTGAACTGGTTCCGGGAAGAAGTGTTAGGACCAGGCAATATCAGGCAATTTTAAAGTTTTTAGAGGAAAGCACTAAATATAACTACTTTCAGGCCTTTTCTATAACCGATAATGCGGGAGGGCATCCTGCCCTTTCCCCAATCCCCCTCGGAAAAACTATTAAAGAGCTGGGGATGGAACCTATAATTCACTTTTCCTGTAAAGATAAAAATCGAAATCAGATTGAAAGTGAGCTTTTGGCCCTTGATCGAGAGGGACTTCACAATTTACTCATTCTCACAGGGGATTATCCCTTTTATGGCTATCAGGGAAGGGCAAAACCTGTCTATGATCTGGATTCAGTCCAGTTGCTTCAAATGATTACAGATATGGAAAGAGGTATTCAGCTACCCAAAGAGGCCCCTGGAGGAGGAATTACCCTCCCAGCTATTCCCTTTTTTAAAGGGGCTGTAGTTAACCCCTTCAAAGTGACCCTTTCAGAACTCTGGTGGCAATACATAAAACTTTACAAGAAATTGAGGGCTGGTGCCTATTTCATTATCACCCAGGTGGGCTTTATTCCTAAAAAATGGTTTGAACTTAGGGAATTACTCAATATCGGTATTACTAAGGTTCTTTCCCAGTTTTTAGAGGATAGGAATTTTTTAAACGAAGAAGAGGATAGCTACTTTCAAAAGATACCCCTTCTCGGGAGTGTTCTTTTCCTCACCCCTTCCCTTATCAAGGCCCTCACCAAAGGACGTATCCCTGGGATCTTGATTACGGAGACCTTGGTATCCAGATATAGGGAAGTTGAAGATTTTGAGGGTTTAAGTGTTGACATATGTGCCAAGCTTTCGGCTATACTAAAAGGCCTTGGGTTTAAAGGGGTTCATCTCTGTGGTTTTCCCTTAGACTATGGAGTGATTTCCCGCTTCTTGGATAAATTTTACACCTATGAAAGAGATTGGGAGGCACTCCTGAAAGAATTTGATGATGAAAAGGCCCTACTGGAATTGCCCAAAGGAACTATTTCTGCGCAAATTCCCTGTTTGCTCACGAATGGGCTCACTTTAGAATACAAAGGCAATAGGAAATTTTTTTACCTCTTCAATGAGCTTTTTCATAACCTCTTCTTTAATCAAAAGAGTAAATTGTATCCTTCCTTGAAGAGGTTAGCCCAAAGGATAGACAAAAATTTTTGGCTGAAAAAGGTTTTCACCACCTTTGAATATCTGGTTAAAAAGCTACTTTTTAACTGTCAGGAGTGTGGGGATTGCACTCTTTGGGAATTTAATTATTCCTGTCCTCATAGCCAGTGCGCCAAATACTTACTTAATGGTCCCTGTGGGGGAAGTCTCTGGGGTTATTGTGAGGTCTACCCCTTTTACAAGAGGTGTCACTTTGTAACTGCCTTTGAAAGAGCACCTCATAAGGAGAATCTAAGAAAATTTCTCAGAACTAATGAGAGGCCCTTTCTTCCACCCAGAAATTGGGCCCTTTACAAAAGCTCTTCCTGGTTAAATTTTTATTTAGAAAGGGATCACCAAGCTAAATGAAAGAAGAAACCGTAGTTATAGAAAAGATTATCTTTGGAGGCGATGGGCTAAGTAGGCTTTCTAATGGCAAGGTTGTTTTTGTGCCTTTTGTGTGCCCAGACGAAAAGGTAAAGATTGCCCTTTTGGAGGAGTTTCCAGACTATGCCCTTGGCTTTCCCCTTGAAATACTTGAGGCCTCACCTTGGCGAAGAGAGGCGCCATGCCCCTATTATACTCTTTGCGGTGGTTGCCAGTTCCAACATCTGGATTACCAGGCAGAATTAGAAATTAAAAAGGCTATTCTTGAGGAGCTATTCAAGCGTCAGGGGTATAAAGAGCCTTTACCTTGGGGAGAGATCATCCCCTCTCCCAAGATTTATGGCTATCGTCATAAACTTAGGCTCCATGTGGAAAGCCATCCCTTCAAAATGGGCTTTGTGAAGAGAAAGACCCATGAAGTCCTACGGATTGAGCAATGTCTCTTGGGGGATTCCCTTTTGAATGAGGTTTTGAGGGAGCTTTATGGGCATGAGGGCTGGAGAGAAATAGCCTTTCATGCTAAGAGATTAAGGCTTGAAAAATCGCTCCTTGACGAAAGGGTTACCCTTCTTTTTTGGAGTATACTTCATCCAAGAGAGGAGCTTTTACAAGATCTCTTGAGCATTAATTCAGTCAAAAGTATTTTCTACTATATCAGAGGGGCAAGGGCCTTTGGGCCCTATCCTGCTAATGCCCCTTTTGGAGGAAGAAAATTAATGCCAGCTCTTTTGGGGCTAACCTATTACATTCAACCTGGAGTTTTCACCCAGACTAATTGGGAAATTAATACACTTATCATGGAGCGATTAGTGAACTATGCCCAGAGGGCAGAAAGAGTGCTTGATCTACACTCTGGTATGGGTAATTTTCTCTTACCCTTGGTTAAGGCCTTAAAATCTGCTAAAGAATTCCTGGGAGTGGATACCGATATGTCGTCCATAGAAGATGCCTTTTACACGGCAGAGAAAAATGGTCTAAATGGAAGGCTTGATTTTAGGAGGATGAGTGCTCTTGAGGCTCTGCATCAGAGTGTCAAAGAGGGTAAGAAATATGACCTTATTCTCCTTGATCCGCCAAGAGGTGGCTGCAAAGAGTTAGTAAGGCTCATAACTGAAGTTGCGGAGGACAGAATTATCTATATCTCCTGTGACCCTCCAACTTTGGTAAGAGATATTCTTCTTTTTGAGAAGGCTGGCTTTGCCTTAAGGGAAGTCTCTATTTTTGATATGTTTCCTCGGACCTATCACTTTGAGGTCCTTGCTCTTCTTCAGAAGAAAGCTTGAGTGGTTTCCCCAAGGCCCAAAGAAGCTGTCTACAAAAGCCCATGATGATTTTGACCTCTCGTGAAGTGAGGTCCCTTGAGGTAAGAAAGCGCCTTATATTGGTAAGCCAAAGAAGGGGATTTTCATGGGGCATATAGTCGATAGCCCTAAGGGTGGCCTCAATAATTTTTAACATAGTTTGAATTTCCTCTTGCCTGGCAAGCTCTGGTTTCTTAATATCAAAGATAGAAGCCTGTTGGAAGATCTCGTAGAGAATAATTACCACCGCCTGGGAGACATTAAGAGAGGCCTTTTCTGTAGTGGGAATAGTGACCACCTTGTCACAATAGAAGAGATCTTCATTACTTAAGCCCAATCTCTCGTTACCAAAAAGAATAGCTATACGATTATTTAGGGAATAAGAGACGATTTCGGGAGCAATCTCTTTTGGTGTATGGTAAACAAGCCTTCTCTTGCCAAGGCGGGCAGTAGTGCCGATAACTAATTGAAAGTCCTTTAGCGCTGAAGCTAAATCTGGATAGATCTTCATGTTCTGCAGAACGAAAAGGCCCTCCTTGGTAGCCATAGCCTCCATGGGTAACCGGGTTAGGTCCTGTGGATTGACAAGGATAAGTTCCTTTACACCAAAATTAGCACAGGCTCTCGCTGTTGCACCAATATTTTCAGGATAGAGGGGATTAACCAGAACAACGGCAATATTTTCTAAATTGGCTTTAACAGGAGTGGAAACTGGACGAATTTGCATATAGGGATGGAGGTGCCGGGGCCCGGAATCGAACCAGGGACACGCGGATTTTCAGTCCGCTGCTCTACCTACTGAGCTACCCCGGCAACCAGATTTTATAATATTACCTTTTAAAGATTTGTCAAGGCCTTATGACCTTTTACTTGCCCATTTTTTGTTGGAGAAAGGGGCCATATTTTTTGTCCGTTCCCATAATATGTTTCACTAACCACTCCTTTAAAAAGGTCATTACTTCAATAGATAAAGTTGCTTCCCCCTTGGCCTTTTTGTCCAGGAATTCCTTTATCTTAGCCTTAAAGGCCTCGTGCTCCTTTTTGTGACTTTGAAGCTCTGGATATCCATACTTACTCATTAGAGTTTCTTCTGTAGTGAAGTGATAACCTGCATACTTCACTAATTCATCCAAGGCCTTATCCATAACCTCTTTACCCTTTCCCTGTTTCATGGCATCATAAAGCTCATTCACTAAGGAGACTAACTTTTTGTGCTGTTCATCTGCTTCTCTCACCCCTGTAATCAACCTATCTGACCATTCCATAAAAGGCATAGGTTACCTCCTTTATTATAGTATTATTAACATTTTTTACACATGTTTATTTTCTTGTCAAGACAAAATTTTGTTTTATTTTATAAAACATATCATGCGATTTAGAAGGGGGTGTCTATGCTCTATGTTGGCCTTGATGTAGGCTCTGGCACAGCTAAGGTTGCTGTTTTAAATGAAAAGAGAGAAATCCTCTTTTCCACATATGTTAGAACCCATGGACAACCTATTGAGACTGCAGAAAGGGTTCTCTCTCAAGTAGAGGAGAGATTTGGGAATTCTCTTTCTGGTATCACCTGCACGGGAACAGCTGGGAAGACTATTTCCCAAATCCTTGGGGTAGCCTTTGTTAATGAGGTCATGGCCCATGCCAAGGCAGCAACCTTTTTCCATCCTGAAGCAAAAACGATCATTGATATAGGTGGAGAAGATTCCAAACTAATTTTTATTACCCATGAAAGAGGTGTGCCTGAGATAGAAGAGTTTGCCCTGAATACCCTTTGTGCTGCGGGCACTGGCTCCTTTCTTGAACAGCAGGCGGCAAGACTGGGATATACCATTGAAGAGTTCTCCCAAAAGGCCCTCCTTGCGAGAAACATTCCCCGCATAGCTGGAAGATGCACGGTCTTTGCCAAATCAGATATGATCCATCTCCAGCAAGCAGCTGTTCCTGATGAGGAGATAATAGCTGGGCTTTGCTTTGCTATTATTAGAAACCTTAAAAGTAACTTAGCCAAAGGTAAACCTATTCTTCCCCCTCTTGTCTTTCAGGGAGGAGTTGCGGCTAATCTGGGGGTAAGAAGGGCTATAAAAGAGATCTTTCAGCTCAAAGAGGAGGAGCTCATCATTCCTGAGCATTTTAAAATCATGGGGGCCATTGGGGCTGCCCTCTATGGACTTGAGGGTAAAGCCTCTTCACCCTATGTAGGGGCTCAGGTTCTTAGAGATTATCTGAAAGAGAGGGCCTATAATCCCCCAAGACATCCAGTGCTTTTCCCTTATGAGTCTGCCGAGCTCTCTCGGCAAGTGAGAAAGAAAATCGAAGATAGAGTCACCAAGACCTATAGAATTGATGAGGAGATGGAGATCTATCTTGGAGTTGATGTGGGGTCTGTAAGTACCAAGTTAGTAGCCCTTGATAGGGATGGAAGCTTAGTGGCCAAGGTTTATATGTTCCATCATGGAAAGCCTCTTGAGAGCATTAAGAAAGGCCTTTTAGAATTGAGAAAAAAGTTGCCAGAGCGGGTCAAAGTTAAGGGAGTAGGAACCACAGGTTCTGGAAGATATTTAGTAGGCGACTTTATAGGAGCCGATGTAGTAAGAAACGAGATTACTGCTCAGGCCTATGGGGCCCTCTATCTTGATCCAGAGGTGGATACCATTTTTGAAATCGGGGGGCAGGACTCGAAATACATTTACCTTGATAAGGGCACTATTGCCGATTTTACCATGAATAAGGCCTGTGCTGCCGGGACAGGGTCCTTTCTTCAGGAGCAAGGGGTGAAACTGGGGATCCCCATCGAAAAGTTTGGAGAAATAGCCCTTCAAAGCAAGGCCCCTTTGAAAATGGGGGAGAGATGCACGGTCTTTATGCAATCGGATCTCTTACACTATCAACAGCAAGGTTTACCCAAAGAGGATCTCGTTGCTGGTCTCTGCTATTCTATAGTTTATAACTATTTAAACAAGGTAGTTGAGGGAAGAAAAATAGGTAAAAAGATCTTCTTCCAAGGGGCCGTTGCCCTAAATCAGGGGGTAGTTGCTGCCTTTGAAAAGGTGCTGGGAAAACCTATCATTGTGCCACCCAATAATGAGGTAACTGGAGCCATAGGAGTGGCCCTTCTTGCCATGGCGGAAACCAAAGGAGAAAGCTGTTTCAAAGGCTTTGACCTTGCCCAGGTCAACTATTTCATTTCTACCTTTGAATGCCGATACTGCCCTAACCAGTGTGAAATCCAAAAAGTAGTAGTGGATAATGGTGCGCCCTTTTTTTATGGGGGAAGGTGTGACCGCTATGAGCTTGATCACAGAAAGCCTGATGAGCGTATACCAAATCCAACATTAGAAAGAGAGGCTAAGCTTCTCTCTTATGTGAAGCCCTTGGAAAAAGAGATAGATCTCTCTTCTCCCGATATAATTGGCATACCCAGAATGCTACAGTTCTTTGAGTGGCTTCCTCTCTTTGCCACCTTCTTTCAGGAGCTTGGCTACAAAGTCTTTCTCTCGCCCCCTACCTCAAAGGAGATCATTAAAAAGGGTTGTGAACTTGCTCCTGCAGAACCCTGTTTCCCTGTGAAAATTGCCCTTGGTCAGATTAAGACTTTAGTGGATCTGGGGGTTAAGAGGATCTTTCTTCCTCAGATAACGGACCTGCCTCCTGAGAGACCTGAGCTGAAACTTGGTAAAATCTGCCCCTGGGTGCAGAGTCTTCCCTGGATAAGCCCAGCAAGCATCAATTTTAAGGAAAGAGGTGTAGAGGTTATCTCTCCCGTGCTTCATTTAGGGCGGCCAGGTTATGTGCTCAATGAGGAGATAAAAAGATTTGCCCATTCATTAGGTGAACCTGTGGATAAGGTTAAGAAGGCTTGGAAAAGGGGAGAAGAGGCCCAAGAGGAGTTTCACAGTTGGCTCAAGAGACGTGGAAGGGAGTTATTGAAGGAGTTTGAGAAGGAGATTGTTCTTGTCCTTGTCGGAAGACCTTATAACGCCTTTGATACAGGGGCAAACCTTGCCCTTCATCATAAAATTAGAAAACTGGGCTTGCTTGGCTTACCTGTGGATATGCTACCTCTGGAAGAGGTAACAGAACTTGATACCCTTGAAGGCATGTATTGGGAATATGGCCAGAGATTTTTACTTGCCGCCCATTACATTAGAAAGACTCCTAATCTCTTCCCTATTTATTTTACCAATTTTTCCTGTGGGCCAGATTCCTTTATTGCCCATTTCTTTAATGAGATTTTGGCGGGGAAACCCTCGATTGAAATCGAGGTAGATGAACATAGTGCTGAGGCAGGGGTGGTCACAAGACTTGAGGCCTTTGTAGACAGCTTAAAAGGAAAGGCCAAGCCTTATGAGCTCAAGAGGATTTTCAATCTTCAAAGAATTACCCCTGCTGAAGGAAGGACCATATATATACCTTACATGGCAGATCATGCCAGGGCTTTAGCTGCTGCCTTTAGGGCCTGTGGGGTAAAGGCAGAGGTTTTACCTGAACCAGATGAAGAATCTCTTGAACTTGGAAGGAAATGGACCTCTGGTAAAGAGTGCTATCCCACCATTTTAACCACGGGAGACCTTCTCAAATTGGTTAATAGGCCAGACTTTGATCCCGATAAGAGTGTCTTTTTCATGCCTGATGGCTCAGGGCCTTGCCGCTTTGGCCAATATAATAGACTCCACCGCAAGATCCTAAGAGACTTGGGCATTACCAATCTACCCATCTATTCTCCTCAACAGGACGTAGAATTTTATGATGATTTAGGGATTGTGGGCAGAGAATTTACTCGTCTTGCCTGGAGAGGAGTGGTGGCAGTGGATATATTAGATAAGCTTTTGAGAAGGGTAAGACCTTATGCCTTAGATAAAAGAGAAGTGGAAAGGGTATATAAGGAGTCCTTGCTGAAAATTGAGAAAGCCATTGAAAATAGAGAAAATCTTGGAGATGTCCTTTTAGAGATTAAAGAGGCCTTTTCTGCTATACCTAAGAAAGAGGAGGAAATCCCTGTAGTTGGAGTTGTGGGAGAGATCTATGTA
>CAZBLU010000044.1:0-12752 GCA_964493015.1 uncultured Caldimicrobium sp. | reverse complement strand
GGGGAGGTGAGAGGGCAGTGAGTGAGTTAAAGAGTGTGTGGGACATTATAAGGGAAGAGGCTTTACAGCAGGGTTTACAGCAGGGGCTTCAGCAGGGATTAAGGCAGGGATTACAACGAGGTCTTCTACTTGATGCTCAGGAGATGGTGCTTGAGGCTTTAGAGGAGAGGTTTGGGAGGGTGGAGAAGGAGCTCTCTGAGCGGATAAAGAAAATTGAAGACAGAGACTTTTTGAAGCGTCTTTTCAAGCTATCTCTCAGGGTGAGCTCCTTAGAAGAGATCTTGAAAGCCTTAGAGGAACAAACTAAATACGATTAGGGCTGTGTAGTTTCCAAGTGGTATGTCACAGATGATCTACAAGTAGATAAATTTAGTAGACACAGCGTTTATTCGGTATACACTGGGTTTTAGCTTACCCAAAAGGTGAATAATTAAGTAGCTGCAGGTGATCAGCCTCCAAGATTAAGACACTTTGTGGGGCCCTCTAAGAGAGTTCTAAACACGAACTTTGCACACTTGACAAGTGTGAAAATGGCAAGTGTGAAAATGGTCAGGGCTTTGCTTAATAAGGGATTGCCTGGGGGAGGGTGAGCATTACACACTTGCCAAGTGTGCAAGGGGTCATAAAGAAAAAACAGTCCTTTCCAAAGAGAAAGGCTTAATCCCTGATCTTGTGGTAAAAACCTCTCTCCTTGGGCGCGCCCTTTACACATCTATTTCCTCATCGAACACAAAAAGCCAGCCTGGTTTTAGGCCCTTTTACCAAATAGGCATTCATACTCTTTCCTTCATGAAGAGGACCTCAAGTAAGGAGGAATAAGGTTGAGATTATGGGTGAAGTAAGATTAAATACATTAAGTTTGGGGATTTTACGGGGATAGATTCAAGAGAAGAGGGCAAAAGCTACAAAGAAAGTTTAAAATTGCTTTTATACTTAATCTTTTAAATTATATATAGAACTTTTAGCTTTCGCTAAGGTCGATGTAGGGAGTTGACAGGAAAGGGAAGAGAATTAAACTTGAAAAAAAGAGTTTGAAAAAGGAGGAGTGCCCGAGTGGCCGAAGGGGGCCGACTCGAAATCGGCTGAGGGGGTGTTAAGCCCCCTCCGGGGGTTCAAATCCCTCCTCCTCCGCCAAGGCAGGAAAGCTCCTCCCAGAAGAACTGAAGATATGGATATTTTCCTGAGCCCTGATGAGGATAACCTTAAGAGAACAATAACTTGTTTAAAAGAGCTCACAGGAGATCCAGAACTTGAGAGTTTAGAACCAAAGGATTTTAGGGAATATGCAGTTATAAGATATGGAACTCCTGACGGATTTTATATTGATTTGGGGACGGCTTTGGGTGAAAGGTTATCCTGATCTGAACTTGAAAGCAACATTGTATGGAAAGAATTTGGGTTAATCAAAATGAAAAAAGGGGGGCATCACACTTTAGAGAGCGTGATAAGCTTGACCTGATTTATCTACACCGAGTAAGAGAAATTTTTAAAGAAATTAGTCTTTCAGAATCCAACTTTAAAGAATAAAATGAGGTTTTATGAGGTTTGTGAGGTTTTAGATAGATTTTGTCAAAGAAAAAGTAGGATGAAGTGGGGCCTTACTTTTTACAAAACTTGGAAAGAGGCCTTACTTGAAGAAGATTAAGGGGCTCCATTCTTTGCCCTAAGGGAGGTGCTTAAATGAGCGAAAAGTCACAGGTTGAAGCAAGGGAGATCACCGCAAGGGAGATCCTTGAGCTTCTTCCTCATCGTTATCCCTTTCTCTTGGTGGATCGAGTGGTAGAACTTGATCCTGAGAGGGAGTACATTAAGGCCATAAAACAGGTTAGCCTAAATGAACCCTATTTTCAAGGGCATTTTCCTGGAAACCCTATTATGCCAGGGGTATTGATCCTTGAGGCCATGGCACAAACAGGTTGTATTTATCTCAAAAAGGTCTTCCCCGAGTGCCGTGATAAGCTCTTTGTTTTTGCTGGAATGGAAAATGTGCGTTTTAAAAACCCTGTTTTTCCTGGAGATACCTTAGTCATTGAGGGAGAAAAATTTAGAAGAAAGGGCCATATTGTAAAGACCACTATGGTAGCCAAGGTGGGGGAAAGGCTTGTGGCCCAGGCAGAGATTATTGCAGCTATGATTGAACCCTGATAGAGGTGACTATGAGAAAGATACATCCTACAGCTATTGTTGATCCCTCTGCAGAACTTGCAGAGGATGTGGAAATTGGGCCTTATGTTTATGTGGGCCCAAAAGTAATTATTGGTAAGGGAACCATTATCAAGGCCCATTCCTATATTGAGAGCCATACCCGTATCGGGGAATTCAATCAAATAGGCCCCTTTGCTGTCATTGGAACTCCTCCTCAGCATCTTGCCTATAAGGGAGAGGAAACCTATGTAGAAATTGGAAACTTTAACATCATAAGGGAGTTTACTACTATTCATAGGGGCACAGTGCAAGATAAGGGCATCACCAAGATTGGAGACCACTGTCTCCTCATGAGCTATGTCCATGTGGCCCATGACTGTAAGATAGGAAATCAGGTTATAATGTCCAATAATGCCACCTTAGGGGGACATGTAGTGGTGGGTGATAGGGTGGTTATGGGGGGCTTTTCGGCAGTTCATCAGTTTTGTAGGATCGGTAGTTTTGCCTTTGTGAGCGGGATGACGGGGGTAGACAAAGATGTGCCTCCCTATGTGAAGGTCTTTGGCATACCAGCAAAGATCCAAAGCCTCAATCTCGTTGGCTTAAGAAGGGCTGGTTTCACCAAGGAGGATATTCGGAAGATCTCTCAGGCCTTAGGTATATTCTTAGATGGCCCCTCCACCCTAAAGGAAGTTATTCAGGAGTTAAGAGATATCTTTGGAGAGGACCAACTCATCCTTGAACTTATCAGATTTCTGGAAAATCCTTCCAAACAGGGTATAATGAGAAGAAAGCCCTATGAAGGGGAGGAAGCCTTTTAAATACGATGGATGAGGGGAATTCAAACATAGGTCTCATTGCTGGGGAGGGCGAATTTCCCCTTATTTTGGCCAAAGAATTGAAAGCTCAAAATTTCAAGGTTATTGCTCTAACCTTTTCTAAGGGCCAGGAGAAAAATTTACAGCCTTTAGTTGATAGGGTCTACCAGATTTATCTTGGGCAATTGGAAAGGCTTATTGAGATCTTCAAAAGGGAAGGAGTAAAGGAGCTCGTTTTTTTAGGAAAGATAGATAAGAGTCTTGCCTTAAGGTTTAATTTCCCAGATAGAAGGGCTTTTAAGCTCTGGAGAAAGGTAGCTACGAGGGAAGATAATACCATTTTAAAGGCCGTGGTAGAAGAGCTTGAAGGAGAAGGTTTTAAGATAAGGGGGCCTGCGCAGTTCTTAGGGAGATACTTAGCTAAAGAGGGAGTCTACACTGAGAGAGCTCCCAGTGAGAGGGAGTGGGAAGATATTTATTATGGCTTAAAAATAGGAAGAGCTATTGGAGAGCTTGATATTGGGCAATGTGTAGTGGTTAAGGACAAAATGACTGTGGCTGTTGAGGCTATGGAGGGGACAGATGCAACCATTCTCCGAGGGGGCAAATTGAGGTCCCAAAGTGTGGTCATTAAGATTGCCAAGCCTCAGCAAGACCTCAGGCTTGATTTACCAGTTGTTGGGCTTCAAACCATAGAGACCCTTATTAAGGCCAAGGCAAAGGTTTTGGCTTTAGAGGCTGAAAGGACTTTCTTTTTGCAACAGGAAAGGGCTATAGAGCTTGCCAATAAATACCAGATTGCTATTGTGGGAGTTAAATGAATAAATCAACCTTGAAGGTAGCCCTCATAGGTGTTGGTCATCTTGGGGCCTATCATGCAGAAAAGCTCTTTTATCTCCCAGAGGTAGAAGTTTTATACCTGGTAGACCTAAGAGAGGAGCGCCTAAGGGAGGTAGAGGAGAGGCTTAAGGGCAAGGGCTCAAAGGTTCTCAAGCTGGAGAGGGATTATCGGAAGGTCCTTTCAGAAGTTGATGCAGTGGTGGTGGCTACCCCTACTTATACTCACTATGAAATAGCTAAGGAAGTCTTACTTGCGGAGAGACCTCTTTTTTTGGAAAAGCCTCTATCTACCTGTTTACCTGAGGCAGAGGAGTTAGTAGAGCTTGCTGAGAGGAAAAATTTGCCTTTTCAAGTGGGCTTTGTGGAAAGATTCCATGGGGCAGTAAGGGAACTACTCAGAGAGGCAAAGAGCCCCCTCTTTATTGAGGCCCATCGCTTAAGTGGCTTTGTGGAGAGAAATTTAGACATTGATGTGGTGCTTGATCTCATGATCCACGATCTTGACCTGGTCTTTCTTTTGAAAAAGGGAGTGGAGATAGAGTTTTTACATGCCGTGGGAGCTCCTGTTTTTACTGATAAGCCAGATATCGTAAATGTGCGTCTTGTCTTTAGGGATGGGACCACCTGTAATCTCACGGCAAGTAGGATTTCCCTAAGCAGGCAAAGAAAATTCAGGGTCTTTGAAAAGGGAGCCTATTACAGTGTGGACACCTTGGAGAAGAGCTTTCTTATTATTAGGCCCCAACCTGAGAAAAGAGATTTTTCCATTGAAAAAAAGACCTTTCCTGAGGATGATCCCTTGAGGGATGAACTAAAGAGTTTTCTTCAGGCGGTAATTAAAGGGGAGGGGGTTCTGGTAAGTGGTAAGGAGGCTCTGGTTTCTCTTGATTTTGCCTTGAGAATAAGAGAAGAAGTTTTTAAAAATTTAAAAAGGAGTTTGTAGGGTAACTCCGTGAGGATTCTTATTATTACGGGGGAGCTCTCAGGCGATTTATATGGAGCCCTTTTAGTAAAAAGAGTTAGAGAGTTAAACCCTTCCTTTCATTTTATTGGCATAGGAGGGCCAAAGCTTAGGAACACCGAAGCAGAGATCCTATTTTCTGCTGAGGCCCTATCCCTTGTGGGGATTCCCAGGCCTTCAGACATTAAGAAATATTTTTTTATTTACAGAAAAATAGAAGAGCTCTTAAAGAAAAGAAGGGTTGATTTGGTTTTACTTGTAGATTTTCCAGGATTTAACCTAAAGATAGCGAGCCTTGCCAAGTCTTTGGGTTATCCAGTGTTTTACTATGTAGCTCCCCAGGTGTGGGCCTGGCATAGAAGAAGAATTAACATTATAAAGAGATGTGTGGACAAACTCTTTGTGATTTTACCTTTTGAGGAAGAGTTTTTCAAAAGTTACGGCATAGAGGCAAGCTATTTTGGTCATCCTTTGTTGGACATAATTACTGTTAATCTTAATAAGGAGATGTTTTGTGAAATTTTTCGTTTTTCCCCTGATAAGCCCATAGTGAGCTTTTTCCCAGGAAGTAGAGAAGGGGAAGTAGAGAGACATTTGCCTCTTTTTTTGAAGGTCTTTGAGGAGCTTAAGAGAAGAGACAGGGATATTCAGGGAATCATGGTAAAGGCCCCTGGTATAAGGGAAAATTCTCTTTGGGAAGAGGCTAAAAAGAGGCTTTTAGTGATTGAAAACAACCAGTATGATGTATTGAAATATTCTCAGGCAGCCCTACTTGCTTCAGGCACTATAACTTTGGAGGCAGCCCTTTTGGGGACACCTGCTGTGGTAACCTATAGTTTACCAGGCTGGCTCTATTTTTTTGCCAAACGTCTGGTGAAGGTGCCCTTTATAAGTCTTCCTAATTTACTTTTGGGCAAAGAGGTCTATCCTGAGATCTTGCAGGACAGAAGCTCACCTTTAGAATTAGCCTATGCTCTGGAGAGGGTGATGTTGGAGAGGGAAAAAATGGAGGAGGATTTACTGGAGATAAGAAGAAGACTGGGAGGGCCTGGAGCAACTTGGAGGATCGCCGAAGAGATTATTAAATTTGCTCAAAATATAAAAATGAAGCCTTGACAACTACAAAAAGTTAAAACATACTTTAGGTAAAACTAAGCCCTGGAGGTGCTTTATGGCTGAAGATCTTAAGAAGATGTATAGGACTATCGTGAGTGATCACTTTCCTTCGGAGTTGAGAATAACCTTTGGAGACCAAACCCTTATATATAAAAAACGCACTTGGGACTTAGAAGTGGAACCAGGGGTGATGGAAAGAAGGGGCTTAAGGTATGGGGAAAATCCCGACCAGGAAGCAGCCCTCTATGAGCTTGTGGCAGGAAACCTCGTGCTGGGAGAGGTGGAATTTATTAATCCTGGGCTTGGCTTAGTCTCCAGTCTTAGGGAGGCAGATTTTATTCAGTTTGGGAAACATCCCAGTAAAACCAATCTCACCGATGTGGATAATTCTTTAAATATTCTTAAGTATTTAATGGAAAAGCCCTGTTGTGTGATTGTGAAGCATAACAATCCCTGTGGGGTGGCCTATGGAAGCACCTTAGAAGAGGCCTTTTTGCGGGCCTGGAGTGCAGACCGTGTAGCAGCCTTTGGTGGAGCTATTGCTCTAAATAGGGCAGTTGATAAGGCTTGTGCAGAGGCTATTGCCGCCCATTACTTTGAAGTGGTTGCCGCCCCTGATTACGAGGAAGGGGCCATAGAGGTGCTTAAGAAAAGAAAAGATTTGAGGATAATCAGGATCAAAAGGATGGATAAATTAGCGGACTATGCAAATTATTCCTTCGTAGAGTTTAAGAGTTTGATGGATGGAGGAATAATTCTTCAGGTCTCTCAAAAAAATAGGATTAGGTCTAAGGAGGATTTAAAGCCAGCTGTAGCTGTAAAAGATGGGGTGGAGTATAGGTGTCTCAGGGAGCCTGATGAAAGAGAAATCAGGGATATGATTTTTGGTTGGGCTGTTGAGCTTGGAGTGACCTCTAACTCTGTGCTCTTTGTTAAGGATGAGAGAACAGTTGCCATAGGCACAGGAGAACAAGACAGAGTGGGTTGCACAGAGATAGCTATTTTTAAGGCCTATAGAAATTATGCTGACTGGTTGTGCTATTCTAAGCTTGGCATCCCTTACAAGCAACTTGAGTTAGAGATTGAAAAGGGCTTGAGGCCTAAAGAGGTGAAGGAGGAGATAGATCAGGAGACAGCTAAGGCTAAGGCTGGACTTATTAATGCCGTTATGGTTTCTGATGGTTTTCTCCCCTTTAGAGACGCAGCTGATGTGGCTATTAGACAGGGTATAAGTGCCATACTTCAGCCAGGGGGTTCTGTGAGGGACTGGGAGGTTATTCAGGCCTGCAATGAGGCCTATCCGCCTGTTGCTATGATGTTTACAGGGCAGAGGGCCTTTAAGCATTAAATAATACCTCAGATTATGATTGTTGCCAAAAAAGGTTTAGGGGAGGCCCGTAGGAGAGAGCTTGAGGCAAAGCTTCCCCACATAGTTGCAGAGATAAAAAAATTAAAACCCCTCAAGATTATACTCTTTGGTTCTCTTGCCAGAGGTGAGGTGAGAGGAGAGAGTGATATTGATCTTTTGGCTATTGTGGAGGATCTACCTGAGAGGTTTTTAGAGAGGTTTGATCTGATAAGCGAGAACCTTGACCTGCCAAGCGAAGTTGACCTTTTGCTGTATACGCCAGAGGAAATAGAGCGGATGCAGGGGGTGAATCCCTTTATTAAGAGGGCCCTTAGAGAGGGGAAAGTGCTCTATGCGAGAGAGCCTTAAGGAGATAGCTCTAAAGTGGTTAAAACAGGCTGAATATGATTTAAAGGATGCCGTTAAGGCCTTAGAATGGGAAAGTTTTAATTTAGCCTGCTTTCTTTCTCAGCAGGCTGCAGAAAAGGCCCTAAAAGCTTTTTTATACTTTCTCGGTTTTGAAGAGATTAAGGGGCATTCAGTGGGGTCTCTCTGCGAACTTGCTGGGAGACATGATTTAGCCTTTGTAGAGCTTGTCTCTTTTGCCAAGTGGTTGGACAAATTTTACATACCCACAAGATATCCAGATGCTTTACCAGATTTGGCTATCCCCTCAGAGGTTTATGACAGAGAGGATGGAGAAAGAGCTATAGGTAAAGCCAAGAGAATAGTTGACCTGGTAAAAGAGAAGATCTCTTTGGAGTAATTGCAGTTTTTCTTAATATGTATATACTTGAGCATGAGAGTATATTTTAGGTAGCAGGAGGTGAGTTTCGGTGACCAAGATCCCATTTACACCAGAGGGGCTTGAGAAGCTTAAGAAGGAGCTTGAGCACTTAATAAAGGTTGAGAGGAGAAAGACTATTCAAGCTATTGAGGAGGCGAGGGCCCATGGAGATCTCTCCGAAAATGCCGAATATGAGGCTGCCAAGGAGAGGCAGGCCTATATTGAGGGCAGAATCCAGGAGCTCCAGGGGCTTTTGGCTCAGGCAGAGATTGTTCCACCCCTCAAGGAGGCTCCAGATAAGGTGCAATTTGGTGTAGTGGTAAAACTCTTAAATCTTGAAACCAATGAAGTGGTTACCTATAAGATTGTTGGCCCTTATGAGGCAGATCCAGGCAATGGAAGTATTTCTATAAATTCCCCCTTAGCTAAGGCCTTAATTGGCAAAGAAATAGGAGAGGAGGTCAAGGTGCAAACACCTGCAGGTCTAAGAAAATTTGAGATCCTGGAAATTGAGATATAGGAGGAGAGCATGTCTAAGATTCGCCTGAGAGAGGATCTCTCTTTGGATGTGCCTAATGATCCAGAGATAGCCTATATTGAGGGAGATGGAATTGGTCCAGATATTACTCGGGCCATGATCAAGGTGGTGGATGCAGCAGTAGCAAAGGCCTATGGTGGCCAGAGAAAAATCCTCTGGAAGGAGGCCCTGGCTGGGGAAAAGGCCTTCCGAGAGACTGGAGAATATCTTCCTGAGGAGACTCTGAAGACCATTAAAGAGTGCGTAATTGCCATAAAGGGGCCCCTAACTACACCTGTTGGAGGAGGATTCAGAAGTATAAATGTAACCCTGAGGCAGGTCCTTGATCTCTATGCCTGTGTAAGACCTGTGCGTTGGATTCCTGGAACACCAAGCCCTGTTAGGGAACCTCATAAGGTCAATATGGTTATCTTTAGAGAGAATACAGAGGATGTCTATGCAGGTATTGAATATCAGGCAGGATCCCCTGAGGCTAAAAAACTTATCGAATTTATCAGGGAAAATTTTGGCAAAAATATCAGAGAAGATTCAGGAATTGGGATAAAGCCCATATCTGCCTTTGGAACAAAGAGGCTTGTGCGCAAGGCTATCCAGTATGCCTTAGAAAAGGGGCTTCCCAGTGTGACCTTAGTGCACAAGGGGAATATTATGAAATTTACTGAAGGTGCCTTTAGGGCTTGGGGCTATGAACTTGCCCGTGAGGAATTTCCTGATAGGACGGTTGCGGAGGAAGAGCTTTCTCTCAGATACCCTCAAGGGGTGCCCAAGGGTGTAGTGGTGATCAAGGATCGTATTGCCGATGCCATGTTTCAGTGGGCCCTTCTTCGTCCAGAGGAGTATAGCGTGCTTGCCACTCCTAATTTGAATGGAGATTATTTGTCTGATGCTCTGGCAGCCCAGGTAGGTGGCCTTGGTATGGCTCCTGGGGCCAATATTGGTGATGGCTATGCCGTCTTTGAGGCCACTCATGGCTCTGCTCCTAAATACGCTGGTCTGGATAAGGCTAATCCCTCATCCTTAATACTTTCTGCTAAGATGATGCTTGAATATATGGGCTGGCACGAGGCGGCAGAGCTTATCTGGGAGGCCTTAGCTAAAACTATTCAGAGCAAAGTAGTTACTTATGACCTTGCCCGTCAACTTGAAGGGGCAAAAGAGGTAAAGTGCTCTGAATTTGCTGATGAAATTATTAAAAATATAGAAACTCTGCCATAAATAATCTGAGGAAGGAACGATGAAGGGCTATAACCCAGCAGAGATTGAGAAGAGGTGGCAAAAGATTTGGGAGGAAAGCAAGATTTTTAAGGTAAAGACTGATCCCTCTAAGCCCAAATTTTATGTATTAGAGATGTTTCCCTATCCTTCTGGCAGGATCCACATGGGGCATGTGAGAAATTACACCTTAGGGGATATTATAGCTCGCATAAAGCGTATGAAGGGCTTTAATGTGCTTCATCCTATGGGATGGGATGCCTTTGGCTTGCCAGCAGAAAATGCAGCCCTTAAACATGGTATCCATCCAGCTAAGTGGACTTACTCAAATATTGATTATATGAGAGCCCAGTTGAAGAAACTGGGCTTTAGCTATGACTGGGACCGAGAATTTGCAACCTGTGATCCTAATTATTACAAGTTTGAGCAGAGATTTTTCATAGAGATGTATGAAAAGGGTCTTGCCTATAGGAAAAAGAGTTTAGTCAACTGGTGTGAATCTTGCCAAACTGTGCTTGCCAACGAACAGGTAGAGGATGGCAAATGTTGGAGATGTGGGGAAGAGGTAACTTCTCGCGAGATGGAAGGTTGGTTTCTTAGAATAACAGCCTATGCTGAAGAGCTTCTTGAGGACCTAAAGAGGCTTGAGGGGCACTGGCCTGAAAAGGTGATCCTCATGCAGAGAAATTGGATTGGGAGAAGTGAGGGGGCAGAGATTTATTTTGAGCTTCCCGATTTAGGAAAGAGCCTTATTGTTTTTACTACAAGGCCAGATACCCTCTATGGAGCAACCTATGTAGCCCTCTCTCCAGAGCATCCCGTGGCTGAAGAGCTTGCCCAAAGGAAGGGACTTTTAGATAGGCTTAGGGAATTTAGGGAAAAGGTTAGAAAGGAAAGGAGACGCATAGAGGAGGGCACAGCTGAAAAAGAGGGCCTTTTCCTTGAGAGTTTTGCCAGGCATCCCCTTACTTCAGAGCTTTTGCCCATATATGTGGCCAACTTTGTCCTTATGGAATATGGCACAGGGGCCATTATGTGTGTGCCAGCCCATGATCAGAGAGACTTTGAGTTTGCCCGAAAATATGGCCTACCCATCAAGGTAGTTATTCAGCCAAGGGATAGAGAGCTTAGGCCAGAGGATATGGCAGAGGCCTACGAAGGCCCTGGGATTATGGTAGATTCTTACGAATTTTCTGGCCTGGAAAATGAGTTAGGCAAGAAGCGGATAATAGAGAAATTAGAGGCCCTCTCTTTGGGCAAGAAGAGGGTGACCTACAGACTTAGGGACTGGGGGGTTAGTCGCCAGCGTTACTGGGGATGTCCTATTCCTATGATATATTGTGAGAGATGTGGTATAGTGCCTGAAAAACTGGAAAATCTCCCTGTGCTTTTACCCCTTGAGGCCCAAATAGATCCCAGGGGTAGAAGCCCTCTTCCCCAGCTGAAGGAATTTGTAGAAACTACCTGTCCAAAATGTGGGGGGCGAGCTCGGAGAGAGACCGATACCTTTGATACCTTTGTAGAGTCTTCCTGGTATTTTGCCAGGTTTACCTGTCCTGATTATCCTGAGCCTTTCAATCCCGAGGATATAGCCTACTGGCTTCCGGTAGACCAGTATATTGGGGGCATTGAACATGCTATCTTACATCTCCTTTACGCCCGTTTTTTTACCAAGGTGTTAAGGGATTTGGGTTATTTGAAATTAGATGAGCCTTTTACTAATCTTCTCACTCAGGGGATGGTTATTAAGGAGACCTATAGATGTCCTAAGCATGGCTGGATCTATCCTGAGGAGGTCTCTTCTCAGGGCACCTGTTTGAGGGAGGGATGTGGAGAGAAGGTAATCATAGGAAAATCTGAGAAGATGTCTAAGAGTAAGTGTAATGTGGTAGATCCTGATACTATGATTGAAAGATATGGGGCTGATACAGTGAGGCTTTTCATTGCCTTTGCTGCCCCACCTGATAAAGACCTTGAGTGGAGTGATCATGGAATTGAAGGGGCCTATAGATTTTTGAGAAGGCTATATCATTTGGTAGAGGAGTATGCTGAGGCCCTATCTAAAGTAGATTATCGAGAGGAGGATTTCAAGGAGCTCACAGATCGGGCTCTAAAACTAAGGCAGAAGCTTCACCAAATGGTCTTTAAGGTTCATCAGGATTTTGCTGAAAGATATCACTTCAATACAGGTATTGCTGCTGTTATGGAATTCTTAAACTATCTTCAGGATAGCTTGAGAGAGCTCGATCTGCAGCAGGAGATCCATTTAAAACTTCTCAAGGAGGTCTTTGAGAAGGTCTTGCTTTGTCTTTCTCCAGTTTGTCCTCATATCTGTGAGGAGCTATGGAGAAGGCTTGGAAAAGAAGAATTTATATCCCTTGCACCCTTTCCCTCTTGGGATCCTGAGCTACTTAAGGAAGAAACTATAACCCTTGTTATCCAGGTGAATGGTAAGGTGAGGGATCAGGTTGAGGTCTCAAGGGATATCACTAAGGAAGAGGCCTTAGAACTTGCCAAAGATCTCCCCAAAGTGAAAAAATACTTAGAAGGGAAGACGATAAGGAAGGTGGTCTTTGTCCCTGAAAAACTTATTAATCTTGTGGTTTCTTAGTGCCCTTCTCTTTTCCTGTGGTTATACCTTTCAGGAGAGGCCTGCCTATTTTAAGGAGAACTGGAGAAGGATCTACATAGCTCCCTTTAAAAACTATACCCAAGAACCTGAATTAGGAGAAATTTTAGCCCAGGAACTCAGGCATAAATTCGCTCAGGGAAGATTTCTCCTACCTGTCTATAGTGAAGGTGAGGCAGATCTGGTGCTGAGAGGGGAGATAAACCGCATCTATGTGGAACCTATCTCTTATGAGGTCTTTCTTCAGACAAGGGAGAGAAGGATCCAGTTTGAAGGCAGATTTCAACTAATAGATGCGAAAACAGGGCAAAAGATTCATGAGAATCCCAGGCTTTCCCTTTCTGAGGTTTATCGTATC
>CAZBLU010000043.1:0-12774 GCA_964493015.1 uncultured Caldimicrobium sp. | reverse complement strand
AATTTCCCCTTAGTTACTATCCTTTTTCTATTTTGCAGGGGAGCTTTGTCCCCTCCTTTTGATAAACTTTTGGGGTAGCTGACCTTTATAGAACACCCTCAGGGGGTAGGAAACCTTGTCTTTTTGAAAAAAATAGATAAATTTTAATCACACATGTCTGAAGTATGGATTATAGATGATGAAAAGGGTATTTTAGAAACCTTAAGTAATATCCTGCAAGATGAAGGATATCAAGTCAAAACCTTCCTCAGGGCAAAAGAAGCCTTAGATCACCTTAAACAGACCTCCCCACGAGTAATATTTCTCGATCTCTGGTTAAAAGATGCTGACGGGCTTGAAGTCTTAAAAAGAATCAAAGAATCCCATGAAAAACTACCCATAATTATTATTTCTGGGCATGGAACGATAGATACAGCTGTAAAAGCTCTAAAATTAGGGGCCTTTGATTTTATTGAAAAGCCCCTTTCCTATGAAAGAGTAATGGTTTCTTTAGAAAACGCCCTAAAATTTCTCTCTTTAGAGGAGGAAAATAAAAGGCTCAAAAGTCAGCTCTATGGTAAATTAGAACTCACTGGACACTCACAGGCTATCTCGGAGATCAAGGCCCTTATCGAAAAGGTAGCCCCAACAGATACTACAGTGCTTATCATGGGAGAATCTGGTGTAGGTAAAGAAGTAGTGGCAAGGCTTATACATTTTAAATCCAAGAGAAAAGATGCACCTTTTGTTGAGGTAAACTGTGCTGCTATTCCAGAAAACCTAATAGAAGCTGAACTCTTTGGCTATGAAAAGGGAGCCTTTACTGATGCTAAGGCACTTAAAAAGGGTAAATTTGAGCAGGCCTCAGGTGGAACAATCTTCCTCGATGAAATTGGGGATATGAATCTTTCTGCCCAGGCTAAGGTATTAAGAGTAATCCAAGAGATGAAAATTGAACGCTTAGGTGGACAAAGACCTATTGAAATTGATGTGCGTATTATAGCAGCCACAAACAAAAACCTGCCAGAAGAAATTGCTAAGGGCACTTTTCGTGAAGATCTCTATTTTCGCCTTAATGTCTTTCCCATCTATATTCCTCCCTTGAGAGAGCGAAAAGAAGATATTGAACCCCTTGCCCATGCCTTTCTGGAAGAGTTATCTCAAAAAACAGGCCTTGGCAGAAAGAGACTCCACCCAGAGGTCATTAAGGCCTTAGAAAAATACTCTTGGCCAGGGAATGTGCGGGAACTCAAAAATTTCATTGAAAGACTGGTCATTTTAGTCAACAAGGAAGAAATTACTTTAGCTGATCTACCTAAAGATTTTTTAGCCAAAATTTCCCCAGGGGCCTCTTTAGGCACCTCCACAGAACCCTGGTTTGAAGAAAACGAATTCAGGACTGCTAAAATGCTTTTTGAACGGGAGTATCTCAAAAGAAAATTAGAACAATTTGAGGGAAATATCAGTAGAACGGCAAGAGAAATAGGCCTTGAGAGGACCTATCTACAAAAAAAATTAAAAGAATTAGGCCTTAGGGCTGATTAATCTTTCCTCTACGGTATTCTGCTCGGGCAAAAGGTTCTTCTGTAAGTGGAGAAAATCTTTTTCTTTTCCATTTTACCCAGCCAAGATAACCTACCATAAGGGCATTATCGGTGCAAAGTTCCACAGGAGGAAAATAGATTTCCTCTCCTTCAGCCCTTTCATGGAAGAGTTTTCTCAAATAGGTATTTGCTGAGACCCCGCCTGTAACCACTATGCGTGGTATTCCAAGCGCTCTACTTGCTCTTAGGCTCTTTTCTACCAACACCTCACAGAGGGCCTTCTGAAAACTGGCACAGAGATCTTCAACCTGTATCTCTTTAGCCCCTTTGGTTAGCTGAAAAACTGCTGTTTTAAGACCAGAAAAACTGAAATCGAAGTTCTCCTCTTCAAGCATGGGCCGAGGCAGTTCATATCTTTCTGGATCTCCCTTTTCGGCAAGCTTACTTATAATGGGTCCCCCAGGATAGGGTAGTCCTAAAAGTTTGGCCACTTTATCAAAGGCCTCACCTGCTGCATCATCTCGTGTATGCCCCATGAGTTCAAGGTCTTCAAAGTCCCTAACCAAAAAAAGGGCTGTATGCCCCCCAGATACAAGGAGGGCTAAAAAGGGAAAAGGGATCTCCTTTATTAAAAAGGGAGAAAAAATATGGGCATGAAGATGATTAATGCTAATAAGCGGTATCTCCAAAGCCATGGCTAAAGTCTTAGCAAAGGTAACACCAACAAGAAGGGATCCAATAAGACCTGGACCAAAGGTAACAGCAATAGCCTTAAGATCCCTCAACCCTTTTCCACTTTCCTCAAAGAGCCTTTTCAAGAGTGGATAGAGGACTTCGAGCTGTTTACGGCTGGCAATTTCAGGAACAATGCCCCCAAAGGGAGAGTGAAGGGCAACCTGTGAATAAAGTAGGTCCTTTATAGGAACCCCTTCCTCACTAAAGAGCGCTACCCCTGTTTCGTCACAAGAGGTCTCGATGGCAAGAAGCATAAAAAGACCTCAGAGAGAAAGACTCAACTCTAAGAGTTCAGAAAAAATATGCAGAAAAAGAAGATGTCCCTCTTGTATACGAGGGGTATCTTGAGAAGGAACAAGGATAAGATAATCACAGAGAGAAGCCATTTTACCTCCTGTGCCCCCACTCAAGCCCACCGTAATAAGGCCCATCTCTTTAGCCACTTTCAGGGCCTCTACTACATTAGGAGAGTTACCACTTGTGCTTATGGCAAGAGCAATATCTCCAGGCTTACCTAAGGCCTGTATCTGCTTTACAAATACTTGAGAAAAGTCATAATCATTGGCAATGGCTGTAAGCACTGAGGTATCAGTGGTTAAGGCAAGGGCAGGAAAGGGCCTCCTCTCCCGCTTAAAGCGGTTAACCAGTTCTCCTGCTAAGTGCTGTGCATCAGCTGCTGAGCCCCCATTACCAAAAATAAGTATCTTTCCCCCTCTTTCAAAGACTTCTTTAGTGAGCTGGACAAGTTGTAAGATCTTTTCTCCCTCTACTTCGATAAATTTCTCTATAGTGTTAAGGTGCTCCTCTTTGATACGTAGTAATAACTCTTGAAAGGACATGCTCAACTCCTCTTAAAGAGATACTTTATCTTATAATAGGTTA
The DNA here is from genome assembly GCA_964493015.1 of uncultured Caldimicrobium sp. Lineage (GTDB taxonomy): Bacteria > Desulfobacterota > Thermodesulfobacteria > Thermodesulfobacteriales > Thermodesulfobacteriaceae > Caldimicrobium. The sequence continues at coordinate 9,634 of CAZBLU010000043.1, read as the reverse complement.
GAGCGAGATATTCCTGGAAGGCTAAATTGGAAAAACTGAGATAGATATCCTGGGGGAAGAAGTAGAGAAAGGTCTTTGAGGGTTTACAGAGAGGGTGATTAAAGTTCGTAGGGTAAGGCAGGGGATTTAGGCCTTCCTTTTTAAAGAGAAAAAGGGCTCTGGGCAAATGATAGGCAGAGGTGAGAAGATAAAAGGGCTCCCCTTCTTTTAAAACCCCCTTTAGGGCTCGAGCGCTCTCTGAGGTATCAAGGGGCACATCTAAGGCCTCAACGGTGACTCCCCATTTAGAGGCAAGTTCTTTGAGATAACTTGCACCTTTTCCCTCAAAGGAGCCTCCCACAACGATTAGCTTCTTATGAGGAAATTTCTTTTTCAGTTCAAGGGCTACTAAAAAACGGATAAGGGTCTCTCTACTAAAGCGCTCTTCGAGCCCTAAGCGAGGATCCCCATAAATTCTTCCAGTTAAGACTACAAGGGTATTAACCCTTTCTAACTCCTCTTGAAGGGGAATTTTAAAACCCTTTTCTAAATTTTTTAACATTATATAAGGGAAAAAAGGAGTTGTGGAAAGATAATAGAGAAAGATGGCTAAAAAGAGGAGAAATCTTCTACGCCCTCTTCTTTTGCCCAAAACCACATAAATGGTGACTGCCAGGAGAAAGAGAAAAATAAGAGTGGAAGGATAAAAGAGATAGGTAATTATTTTTTTTAGGAGAAAGGTAAAATTGGGCATAAGATAGGGAAAAATGGCGGGGCTGACGGGACTTGAACCCGCGGCCTCCTGCGTGACAGGCAGGCGCTCTGACCGTGCTGAGCTACAGCCCCAAATTTTGAATTACTATTATACCCTATTCTTTTCCTTTCACAAGGGTTTTAAAATCAAACAGTGGAGCCGGAGGGACTTGAACCCTCGACCTCGTGAATGCCATTCACGCGCTCTCCCTCTGAGCTACGGCCCCTCTCCTTGTCTTAAAAATAACCCTATTTTCAAATTTGTCAATAGAGTTATAATTCCCTCTTAAAATCTAAAAGTGAGGAGGGCCATGCTCAAAAGCATAGGGATTGTTGGCGGAGGCCAAATGGCAGAAGCCCTGATCAAGGGCTTCTTAGAAAAAGACCTCTTTTCAGCAAAGGATATCATCGTAGCAGAGCCTCTAAAGGAAAGACGCCAGTATTTAGAGGAATATTACCACATCCATACCACTCCCCATAATAGAACAGTCTTAGAGAAGGAAGGCATAATCCTACTTGCAGTAAAACCACAAGTTATGGAAGCGGTTCTTAAAGAAATAAATCCCTTTATAGAGACAAATAGGCACCTCCTTATTACAATTGCCGCTGGGCTAAGGCTTGAGTTTTATGAAAAGAGGCTTCCACCTGGAACAAGGCTTGTTAGGGTTATGCCCAATACTTGTGCCTTGGTTCAGAGTAGTATCAGTGCTATTTGTAAGGGCTCTTATGCAACGGAAGAGGATGTCCGACTTGTTGAAGAGATATTCAGGGCCATTGGAGAAGTCCTCAGGGTGGAGGAATATTACATGGATGCAGTAACAGCTCTTTCAGGAAGTGGGCCAGCCTATGTTGCCCTCTTTGTGGAAGCCCTAATTGATGGGGGAGTAAGATGTGGACTCCCCAGAATGATAGCAGAAAAACTCGCCTTAGCCACTATAGAAGGGACCTTAAAGCTCATGAAGATTAGCCAAAAGAACCCCTACGAAGTCAAGGCCATGGTAACTTCCCCTGCTGGCACCACCATTACAGCCATGGAATGGCTTTATAAAGAGGGATTTCCTGGAATTATAATAGAAGCCCTGAGGAAGGCCTGGGAAAGAAGTAAAGAGCTTAGCTCTGAATTAAGTGGAAAGTGATTTTTCTGATTGCTCCTGGTCCTCTAAAATACCCCTTTGTTAAAGAGGGTCTTTCCTATTTTCTAAAGGGTCTCTCTAAGTGGATCAAAGTTGAAGGGATTTTCCCTCGTTTAAAAGGGGCCTATTCCTCTAAAGTGGAGAGACTCAAGGCTGAAGAAGAGCTTTTCTTGAGGCATCTTCCCGAGAATAGCTATTTAATTGTTTTAGATGAGCGGGGAAGGGCCTTCAATACTACCTCTTTTACAGAGCTCCTTAATTCTCTACAAGGGCAGTGGAAAAACATAACCTTTCTCATAGGAGGCCCTGAAGGGGTCTCTGAAGAGCTTAAAAAAAGGGCACATCTCACTTTAAGGCTTTCAGACCTAACCCTTAATCACGAAATTGCTCTCTTAGTCCTTGTAGAGGCCCTCTATCGGGCCTTTAGTATTATAAAGGGACATCCCTATCACAGGGCTTAACAATATGGCTAATTAAACATGCTTAAAAATTTTTAAAAAGTGAGCTCTTTTATCAGGGGCCGCAACTTTTCTTTTAAGTTATGTTTGAAGGAGATGAAAAATACAGAGGCTTAAGGGTGCGCAGGAAATTTACTTTTCCGAAAAGTAGGATAAAAAGGCCGAGGCCAAGTAAAAACTTTCCTAAGTGGTGTAATCCCGGAGAGATAATTTTAACATCTCAACCTCTCAGCAAAGCGCTCTGCACAGAAGACAAGACACTCCAAATCGAGATAATTCAGAGCCACTCTATCATAGAGGACTTTGCCACCTGGGGGAAGGCCATCCTCAGGGTCCCCCTCCCAGTAAACCACTTTGAGGATAACCTTAGGCAAAATTGAGACCAAAAAGGAAAAACCGTGCGTATCTTTCTGAAAATCTTTTACTCTAAATCTCTGTAAAATACTCCTTAGCTTTGGCTGGTTCTGAGTAAAGAGTTCCACCAAGGGATCCTCGCCATAAATTTTTAAAGTTTTGACCTTGGAAATAGAGTGAGGAAAGCTCTCAAGCCCTACAAAGTCCATAGTTAGGGGCTCTTTTCCGTTAAAGATAAAGTAATTACAGAGAAGGATTTCATCTCGAGGATCTAAGGTTTCTCCACTTAAGTTAACTAATTGAGTAGGGTGACCCTCCTGATTCACTTCTATTCTAATAAGCCAATCAAGATAAGGTAAAAGAACCCCTCTTCCTGTTGACTCAGGCTCACAGCCCAGATCCTGAGCTCGCTCTATGAAATCATCTAAGGACTGAAATTTCTCCCTTAGAATCTTCAAATTCTCTAAGGTTTGATTAAAGGAAAGCCCCTTAAGTGAAGTTCTCTGAGGGAAAAGATCTTGGTCTAAATAGGGGCATTTTTCCAGTGAGGTTTGCCCACTAAAGACCTTCAGGGCAAAGAGAAGACAACTTGCCTCTCCACATTCCTTACAATTTGTCTTAGGTAAAATCTTAAGCAAATCAAGATAGGTTTTCATCTCCATGACACCAAACTAATTAAAGGTTAAATCCTTTTTAAGCCAAGTCAAGGGCTTAAGGACAACCTACCTCGCTCTTATCGGTATCAGATTTTCACACTTGACAAGTGTGAAAAAATGGCAGATAATTTTTTTTAATTATGTCTGATTCTCCTATTTATCTTGATTATAATGCCACAACTCCGCTCCTTCCTGAGGTGCTTTCTGCCTTTTCTTTCAGTGCTGAGGTTTATTTTGGTAATCCAAGCTCTGCCCATATCCTGGGAAGAAAGGCCAAAGAGGCCTTAGAGGATTTCCGCAGAACCATTGCCCAATGTCTCCAGGCAGAACCAGAAGAAATTATTTTTACCTCAGGTGGGACAGAAGCAAACCATCTTGCCCTCTTTGGGGTCCTACTCCCCCACCCAAGGGCCCATCTTCTTGTCTCCTCCTTTGAACACCCTTCTATTTTAAAACCAGCAGTCAAGCTTTTAGAAATGGGGTATGACGTAGATTTTGTGCCAGTCTCTCATGAGGGCTATGTGGACCCTGAGGAAGTAAAGAAACGAATCAAAAGAAATACGAAACTTGTCTCTATTATGCTTGCTAACAATGAGATTGGCACCATTCAGCCCATAAAGGAAATTGCCCTAATGTGTAAAGAGAGAGACATTCTGGTGCATACCGATGCCTGTCAGGCTGTGGGAAAAATCCCTGTAGCTTTTAAGGACCTGGGTGTAGATCTACTTACTCTGGCAGGTCATAAGATATATGCCCCTAAGGGCATAGGGGCCTTGATTGTCAAGAAGGGGCTTTCTCTTGAACCTCTTTTCTTAGGTGGGGGCCAAGAGAGAGGGTTTAGGTCAGGGACAGAGCCTCTTCCCCTGATAGCTGCCTTAGCTAAGGCCTGCGAAATAGTCACCCAGGAACTACCTGGGGAAGAGGAACGACTTATCTATTTAAGGGAATATCTCTATACTGGGCTCAAAGAACTTTATCCCAAACTTTACCGCTATGGCCTTCCTGATAAGACTCTTCCTAACACTTTAACTGTTTCCTTTGTGGGATTAGAGGGAGCTAAAATACTTCTGGATCTCCCCCAGATCTGTGCCTCAACTGGTGCTGCCTGTCACGACCGTAAAGGATCTACTACACTCCATGCCATGAAAGTCCCTATTGATGTGGCCTCTGGGACTATCCGCTTTTCCCTTGGCAGGTTTACCACCCTTGAAGAAATAGAAAGAACTATAGAGCTCTTTAAAAATTACTTTAACTCTCTCAAAACTTAAAATTTTCACATGTTTAACCGAGTGGGTGAGTTATTCTTAGTCAGGCCTCATTCCCTTACTGAGGAAGAGCTCTCTCTCTATAAAGAGTTTTCCTTTCAGAATTTTCTCTTCTTTAAAGAACATTTTGAGCAGGATTTTCAGGCCTATCTTGAGGAGCTTAAAAAGAGGGTAAAAAAACTCAAACTTTTAGCGGTTGATCAGGAGGGGGGAAGGGTTGCAAGGATCTCTGGAGAGTTTGAAGCCCCTTTAGAAATGGCTAAAAAAAGTGAAAAAGAGGGCCTTGAAATATTCAAAAGCTGGGCTGAGAGAATAGCAAAGAGCCTTAAAGAACACAAGCTCAATACTAATCTTGCCCCAGTAGTGGATTTAGCAGAAGAGGAGGCAGAGGATTTCTTGAGAGGAAGAACCTTGGGTGGAGATCCCTATAAGGTTACTCATTTGGCAAGCCTTTTTATCAAAACTCATCAAAAGTGGGGAATCAAAACTACCTTGAAACACTTTCCTGGCTTAGGGGAAGTAAAGATTGATCCCCACAAAGAGCTTCCAGTAAAAGAGAAGGTTTCCCCTAAGGATCTAATACCCTATATCGAACTTTCTCAGGAAGTGGACTTCATCATGACAACCCATTTAATCCTTAGGGAGTGGGATAATTTCCCTATAACCTTTTCCTCAAGAGCTGTAAAGTTTTTGCGGGAAAACCTTTCTTATAGGGGGGCCATACTGACGGATGACTTAAACATGGGGGCTCTTAAGGAGTTAGAATTACCTGAACGTATAGTTAGGGCCATAGCAAGTGGGCACAATCTCCTAATCTTTTGTGGTAGCTTTCAAGAGCTGATAAGTGCCCTTGAAGACCTTAAACCTGAGCTTGAAAAGAGCTCCTATCTTCGTAGTAAAATTAAAGAATCCTTGACAATTTTGGAGAGATATTAGATACTTTAAGGCATGGGGAAAATCTCCTTTCAGGATATAAAGGAGGCAGTGAAACATGCCTATATCTCTGCCTGTAGGCAACTACCAGAGGCAGTTTTGAAAAAATTTGAAGAGGCCTTAGAGAGAGAGGAAAAGCCCTTAGCCAAAAAGGTATTTCAAGTCCTCTTAGATAACCAAAGGATTGCCCAAAGGGAGGGGCTTCCGCTCTGTCAGGACACAGGAATTCCCATTGTTATTGTGCGCTTTTCAAGGGATTACAGTCTTCACCGAGTTGAAGAGGCCATAAATGAAGGCATAGCAGAGGCAGTCAAGGAGGGATATCTTAGGGCCTCAGTTGCCCACCCCATAACCAGAAAAAATACAGGCACAAATACCCCAGCGATCATTCACTATGAATGGGTAGAAGAGGGAAGTGCCTTAGAGATATGGCTTATGCCCAAGGGATGTGGCAGCGAAAATATGAGTAAACTTGCCATGCTTCCCCCTTCTAAGGGATTATCTGGTATAAAAGAATTTGTCCTAAGAGTGGTAAAAGAGGCAGGGCCCAATCCCTGTCCCCCTCTTATTGTAGGCATTGGCCTTGGGGGAAGTTTTGAAAGGGCAGCCTATTTAGCTAAAAGGGCCCTTTTTAGGGAGATAGGAAAGCAAGCACCTGACCCAGAAGTTGCCTCCTTAGAGAAGGAACTTTTAGAGGAGATTAACAGGCTTGGCATAGGCCCCTTAGGCTTTGGAGGCAAAACCACTGCCCTTGCCGTGCATATTGAAACTGCCCCTTGTCATATTGCCAGTCTCCCTGTGGCTGTAAATCTCCAGTGTCATTCAGCAAGGGTAGCCAAAATTAAGTTTTTATGAAGAGCCTCTATCTACTCTTCTTCCTTATGTTAATCCTCAGTTCCTGTGGAAGAAAGACAGCCCCCTTACCCATAGAAAAAAGTATCCCAGAAGCACCTACTCTTGAAATAGAGGTAACAACCCTTGGTTTCAATCTCTGGATTACCCTCCCAGAAAAAACCAAAGGAGGCTTTCCTCTCACTAAGGTCAAAGGCCTTATCCTTGAAAGGGAAGAAATCCCCATATCTGGGAAGGAAAAAAGCAGGATAAAACAAATAAAACTTAAACCTAAACTTCACTCAGCAGGAAGGATCTTTCTCTATAGTGATACAGACCTTAGGGCCTCTCATCTCTATAAGTATAAAATCAAAATCGAAAAGGACTTTTTAGTAAAAACACCCTTCACAGAGGAAAAAAGTGCCTATTGGACTATACCTCCTAACTTTCCTCAAAGGATTTCCTATGCGCTTACTGAAGACAAACAGCTTCTTCTAATCTGGACTCCCCCCACAACGGATTTACAAAATCAACCCCTTTATGGCGAGCTCTTTTATAGGGTAAGTAAAATTATCAATCAGGAGAGTATTACTTACGAATTAAGAGAAACCCGCTTTCTTGATAGTTTTAATCCTGAGATAAAGGTTTGTTATCGACTTCAGGCCTTGCTCAATTATTATGGCACCATTATTCCTGGGCCTCAGACAGGGTTAATTTGTCCATCCATCCCCAAGGGTTCATAGAAATAAAGGGTTGTCTCTCCATAGATTTTTTGCTTTTTTAAATGAAAGGGCCCAACCTCTCCTGGAAGTTTGACTGAACTTCTCTCCTCCACCATAACGAGGGCCTCCTTCTTAAGCAAAGCAGAGGGAAACTTCCTAAGGGTTGCTAAGGCAAGACCTTTCTCGTAGGGAGGGGTTATGAAGACCAGATCAAAGGTGAGGGCATGCTCCCTCATCAGCTTCATTAACTTAGGGAATTCCTCAGGGATCTGCAGGCGAAAGATGTAGGCCCTTTCCTCAAGCTTAAATTTTTGCAGGTTTTTTCTGATAATTTCTACACTTACAGGGCTTAGATCTACGAAGACAACTAATTTGGCTCCTCGGGAGAGGGCTTCTATGCCCAGTGCCCCAGTTCCTGCAAAGAGATCAAGAACTAATTTTCCCTCGAGGTTGTGGCCAAGGATATCAAAAAGGGCCTTTCGTATCCTTGTTCTGAGAGGTCTAATCTCCTTAGACTTAGATGAGGGAGTATAAAGGTGTTGACCCTTTAGAAAGCCGCCAGTTATTTGCAATTTTTTAAGAGATTAAGCCAGGTTGCGGGTATAGAAAAATAGTAAGGGTTTAATTGGGGATGATAGTATCTTCCCCAGAATTCAAGTTTAGGAGAAAACCAATTTTTCTCCTCGAGAGTGGCCACAAGAAAGGCTATCTCTTCCCCATAGCAGGGAACATAGGCTCGAGCGATTTTCACATAGGGGAAGACCTCTTTGATCACAGGATAAGCCCCTTCAAGCACATAAGGGAAATAGGAAGGAAGACTTGCTTGCTGAATAAACACGCCCTCTGGTTTTAAAGCCCGTTTAGCCTCCCTATAAAAGTCTAATGTATAAAGGGTTTTTGCTGGGCCCACAGGATCGGTGCAATCAATGATAATGAGATCATAGAACTGGGATGGGCTCTCCTTTAATCCCTGAAGTCCATCTTTGATAATAAAATTCACCCTTTGGTCCTCATAATTTCCAGAGATCTTAAGAAAATATTTTTGACAAAGCTCAAAAACTAAGCTATCAATTTCATATTGATCGATCCTTTTAATCTCAGGAATCTTTTGTAATTCCCTTAATACCCCTCCATCTCCCCCACCTATGATAAGGACTTCTTCAGGGGGATGAGAGAGAAGGCTTGAGGGGAGAAAGGTTATGGTTTCATGATAGATATACTCATCCCTTTCCGTAAACTGAACAATCCCATCCAAAACCAAGAAATATCCCCAGGAATGATTCTTAAAGATTTGTATCTTCTGAAGGGCCTTTTCCTCAAAAACTAATTCAGCAAGATAGCTATGTCCAAAATCTTTGAAGATCTTTTCTCTCCACCAAAAGCGTCCAGTCAAGTTTCCCCCCATTCAGTTTGAGATAGACCTCTGGCTACTTCAGCAACACATACCTTTTCGGGTAGAAGGGCTTCTTGTAATCTCTCAAAGATTTGATAGGCCTTCTCTTTGGTATCGGCAATTATGTCTATGGCAGAGTATCCATTTTCTGGCCAAGTATGGATATAAATATGAGCCTGCCCTGAATTTACTTGAGCTGAAACCCCGAAGGGCTGAAATTGATAACTAAAGGCCCTAACTTCGCCTCTTTCTGTATTACCATTAAGGGCGTAGAGAAGAGACTTTTCAACCTTCTTGGCCTCTGCCAGAAGTTCAAAGGGGGAGTTCCAAAACTCCACAACTAAGTGATAGCTCCAGATGCATCGTTTCATTGCACCTTGCTGGGTAGGTATTAACTCAAAGTTTTCTACAAGGCATTTGCTCTGAAGTGCCCTCATAGCTCACCTCCCCCCAGGCAAGGTGCCTGGCTATATTATTTTTGACCATAAAAAAAATCGGGACGGGCGGATTTGAACCGCCGACCCCCCACACCCCAAGCGGGTGCGCTTCCAAGCTGCGCTACGTCCCGATCAAATATTTTTAACTTCAATAATAATGAACTTTTTTTATCTGTCAAGATACACTCCGAGGGTGTTCTATAAACATTTTTCAGATTTTCATTTCATGCTTATAGCATAGGACCATGATAGGTGGCAGGCAACTTGTCAAAACATGAAAAGGTTCTATACTATTAATTGAGAGATGTTTAAATCCTTTAGCATGCCAAAGGAGGAAACTTAAAATGCTTAATGCCCCCCAACCAAATTGGCTTGAATCACAGGAATTTAGAGAAGTGCTTTCTCAAGTGATGAATGAGCTTTTGAATGCCAAACTAACAGAGCTCATTATTCAGAGGGAAAAGGAACTCACAAAGATTTCTCTATTAGAGAGGATTTTAAGGGTGGAAGAGGAGCTTAAGAGTTTACGGGAGCTTCAGGAAAAGCAGTTTGAGGCTATATTGAGAGAGATGAATGCCCGCTTTGAAGCCATGAATGCTCGTTTTGAGGCACTGCAAAAAGAAATGAACACACGTTTTGAGGCCCTACAAAAGGAAATGAACACCCGCTTTGAGGCACTGCAAAAGGAAATGAACACCCGCTTTGAGGCCTTGGAGAAGC
>CAZBLU010000042.1:0-13028 GCA_964493015.1 uncultured Caldimicrobium sp. | reverse complement strand
AGGCTCAGAGGAGAACAGAAGAGAAGGTAGAGGCCTTAGCAGAGGCTCAGAGGAGGACTGAAAAGGAGATACAAAATCTTAGTAAGGAGTTACAAAGGACCAGGCAAGATTTAGGTGGCCTTGCCAAGAGTATGAGTTATGCCTTTGAGAATGAAGCCTATAGATATCTACCTAAAGTCCTTTCAAAGAGATATGGAATTACTATTGAAGATAAGTTTGTGAGAGCAGAGATTGGGGGAAAGGAAATAAACTTTTTTGCTAAAGCAAAAAGTGATGGGAAAGAGGTATACATAGTGGGAGAGGCCAAATTAAGGCTTGATGAGACAAAAAAGAGAGATGATCCCATTAAAGAATTAGAAGAAAAGGTCACAGCAGTGAAGAGGGAGTTAGGTGAAGTGGAGATAATTAAACTTTTGGTAACTCACTATGCCACTAAGGGCTTTTTAGAAAGGGCTAAAAAACACAAAATCGTGGTAGTTCAGAGCTTTGAGTGGTAAAAGAAATATGAGTGATTCCTTCAAGTGCATCCATGTTAAGTTTTCTATTTGTCTCCAAAGATAACTTAGAATGGCCTTCTTTATTTAGGGAAAGCATAAAAAGATATGGAGTAAAGCTATGGCCACTTTCAAGTGGAAGAGAACCTCATGATGAGGAGAGGAAAGCCTTTGCGGGTATACTTGTTTTAGGGGGGGATGGAACCCTTCTCAAGGCTGTCCCTCTGGCCTATAAATGGGGCCTTCCCATTCTTGGCGTTAATATGGGGAAGTTTGGTTTTTTAACAGAGGTAACCCTCGAGGAGTTGCCTTTGGTCTTGGAGAAATGGTTAGAGGGAAAAATAACTTTTGAAGAAAGAAGCCTTCTCCAGGTTCAATATGGAGAAGAGAAAGAGGTAGTTTTGAATGAGGGAGCAATCCTTAAGGGACCTTTGGGAAGAATTATTACCTTAGAGATAAAAATAGAGGGGAGTGATTTTTTAAAGGTTTGTGGGGATGGGCTTATTGTAAGCACACCCACAGGCTCAACAGCTTATAACCTCAGTGCTGGAGGCCCAGTAGTTCATCCTCGCACTGAAGCCCTCCTCATCACTCCAATCTGTGCCTTCAGACCCCCTCTAAAATCCCTTATAATTCCAGATACATTTATTATCGAGGTCTCTTTAATAGAAGAGGAGGAGGAAGTGGTGCACCTACTCCTCGACGGTCGCAAAAATTGGAGACTTCACCAAGGAAAATCTATAATCTTTTCCAAGGCCCCACAAAAACTTAAATTAATTCCTTCCCCTACCAAGAGTTATCTCCGTATTTTAAGAGAAAAGTTTAATTGGTAAGGACAGATTAGGCTTCTTCTGCCTCCTTTTTAAAAAATTTCTCGGTTAGCTCTTCCTTTTTTTCCTTAACAGCTTCTTTGGCCTTTTCTAAGGTCTCGGCTAAAGCGCCCTTTTTCTCTTCAAAGATTTCTTTAGCCTTATGGGTTATTTCTCCCACTTTTTCTTCAGCGGTCTGTTTAAAAGCGGAAACCTTTTCTTTTAGATGCTGAGTCTCTTCTTTAAGTTTTTCTGCCTTTTCTGTAGCCTCTTCCCTAATTTTTCTCCTAAGTTCAGCACCACTTGCAGGGGCATAGAGTAGAGCAAATACTGCTCCTACAGCAGCACCCGCTAAGAAGGCAAGAATTAGAGCCCCTTTGTTTTCGGACATAACGATCACCTCCATTTAGATTTTTATTAATCTTCTAATACCCTTAAAGACCTCAGTAACACCCGTGGTTATGGCGCTAATTTCTACATAGGTCTTTTTAAGAGTATTATTTAGATTATCCAGAAAAAGCTTACTTACCTCTACCGTCTCTGAAAGGCTCTTAAGAAGAGGATCTAAATTTTGGGAAATTTGAAGGGTTTTCTCTTTAACCTCAGAAGAGATTTCCTTTACATCCCTTAAAACTTCTCGAGAATCTTCCAGCACAAAGTGCAGATCATCCTTTACCACCTCAACTTGCCCCTTTAAAAAGGCCTCAAAGTCCTTCACAGAATTTCCCAATTCTTCAACTACCCGAGGGACTATCTTTAATTCCCCTAAAAGATGATTGAGATTTTCTAAGGTCCTTTGGGATAGGTCTAAATTGTCATTTAGTTTTTCCGAAGAACTCTTTAAATTCATGATGAGTGCTGGTAGAAGCTCTAAATTACGATTTAGGTTTTTCACAAGCTTTGCTATTTTTATGGCCATGACCAAGAGTATGAGGACGGCAAGCCCTGCCAGAACAAGAAACACATAAGCTAAGTAATCCATAACCCTCCCCTTAGGAAAATTGTTGTATTCTAATTATAAAACCTCTGCGCTACTTTGACAAGAAAAATTTTTAATACCATTTAATGTATTCAGGAAAAGCCCGCCTTAGTATTCCCGAACGGGGTATAAGACGAACCCCTACCTTTCTTAGACCATGACCATAGAGATGATATCTCAGCTCATAAATAGCCCTATCCCCCTCTACCTTAATAAGTTCCATAGGCATAAAGGCTATTTCCTTTCTCTCCTGTTCCCCCTCCATACCTGTTTCTCTAATACATACAACTTCTACATTTACATAGTTAGGATTAATATTACTCAAGGCTACCTCAACGGAGATGTTAATCTCCGTTTCCTCCCAAACCTCTTCACTCTTTATATTTGTAGTAAAATTTAATATCTTAATATTTTTCCAGTTTTCCTCCAAGACCTTTTTCTCCTTAACCAATTCCTTTATAAGTTGAAAGTGGTTTTCCTGAAGGAGCTTTGCCTGATTTATAGCTGGCAAATAGAATTTTTGTTCATATTCTAAGAGAACCCGATTGATGCTGAAAAACTTACAGGCAGTATAGAGGGCCCTTTTCATACGGGCAACCCATTCTCGGGGTATCCCCTCTTCATCTCTGGAATAAAATAAGTCTCTAATCTCTTTTTCAAGAAGAGTATAAAGCTGGTTTGCTTCGTAAAAGTTAAAGGGGGGAAGCCCTTCTTTTGGATATATGGCCCAGCCATTCATTCCGTCATAACCCTCTGCCCACCACCCGTCAAGAACACTTAAGTTTAAAACCCCATTTAAAGAGGCCTTCATGCCTGAAGTACCACTGGCCTCCATGGGGCGGTAGGGTACATTTAACCATACATCTGATCCCCAGATAATATATCTTGCCAGATGAAGATCATAGTTCTCTAAAAAAATAAATTTATCTTCCACTCCATATTTTTCTCGGAATTCTAAAAGCTCCTGGATCATCTTCTTACCTTCCGTATCCTTAGGATGAGCCTTCCCAGCAAAGACAAAAAGTATAGGTCTGTCTTGGTCCTGTAATAATCTCAACAATCTCTCTTTGTCAAAAAGAATTAGATTGTTTCTCTTGTAGCCTGTAACTCTACGAGCACAACCAACAATCAGATAAAACCGTTTCAATGGTAAGCTCCACTTACGTTGCCCTCTTGGTAAATCCGATTTAAGATACTCTTCTTCTAAATACTTGTTTAAAAGATTTATCAACCTTTGCTTATTCTTTTTATGGGCCTCCCAGATCTCTTCATCGGGAATATTTAGAATTTCCTCCCAGGCACTGTCTTGCGGGCTTAAGAATCTGAAATCAGGATCTACATAATCACTCAAAAGTTTATTAAAAGGCTCACTTAGCCAACGCCAGTGCACACCATTGGTAACATAGTCAATAGGCACCTCCTCAAGGAGCCACTCAGGAAAGAGCGGATGCCACATCCTTTTAGTAGTATCCTGATGGAGCTTAGAAACGGCATTCACATACTTTGCCTTTCTTATAGCTAAGGCAGGAAGCCAAAAAATGGTTTTATCCCCTAAGATACAACCACACTTAAGGAGATCTTCCATGGTAAGTCCCAAGGAATTTAATTCAGGAGCAAGATACTTCTCTACCAGTCTTGAATCAAAGTGTTCATTGCCAGCAATTAAAGGGGTGTGGGTAGTAAAAATTGTGGTTTCCTGGATATAAAGTTTAGCCTCTTCATAGGAAAGGCCCTTTTCTAACATCAACTCTTTTAGCCTTGAGATAATCACAAAGGCAGAATGCCCCTCATTTAGGTGATAAAGTGTGGGCTCAAGGCCTATACTCCTTAGCGCTAAGTAACCACCCATTCCCAGTAAAATCTCCTGTTTAAGCCTTTTTTCAGGGTCTGCTGGATATAGATAATCGAGAAGGGATCGTGTCTCAGGTAGATTCTCGGGAAGATCTGTATCTAAGAAAAGACAAAGCCTTTTGCCTACCTCTACTTTCCAGATTTTCGCCTTAACCGTCTCCTCAAGAAGCTTTAGTTCAATTATAATAGGGTTACCATTTGAGTCCTTCACTTCCCTTAAGATATTTAGAAATTTATCAAACTTTTCTGCCTCCTCCTTCTGGACCTTCCCCTGTTCAATTATTTGTCTAAAATAGCCCTTGTTATAGAGAAGAGAAACCCCTACCAAAGGGATATCAAGGTCAGAAGCCCCCATAAGGATATCCCCTGCCAATACCCCTAAGCCTCCTGCATAAATAGGTAAGGCCTCATGTAGAGCAAACTCCGTACAAAAATAGGCAATAATTTCTTCTTTTTCTCTCTCAATATGAGGATTCCCTCTTTTAAGGTAATTTTCAAAGCGCTCCCAAATCTCCTGAAGGTCCTCTAAAAATCTCTTGTCCTGGGCTAAGGCATTTATCTTCTCCTTAGGTAAAAGATGAATAAATTTTATAGGATTATGTTTGACCCTCCGAAAGAGCTCAGCATCCATCTTGTAGAATAGAGAAAGGGCTTCAAAGTCCCAGGTAAACCAGAGATTGTAAGAAATGGTAACAAGCTTCTCTAAGCTCTCAGGAAATTTGGGATAGACAAAAAATTTTTTAAATTCCATATCCCTTAGCCCTCCATTTTTTCTTCAAGGTCAGCAAGAATATTCATAAAATACTTATAGGCATTTTCAGGTAAATCATAGGGGGAAAAATATTTGTGCACATCTCCATCTTGAAAATACTTAATGCACATGTAGTAAAAATGATCGGAAGTAGTGAGTTTCTTTAGAATTGATATGAATTCTCTTTTGTTTTCTGCCTTAGCCTTGCGTAAAAATTCGTAGACAGTCTTCATGGCATTCCATTGTAAGGGATTAGAAAGCCAGGCAGAAAGGTCTCTTTCTGTATCTGCCCAGGAGGTTGGATCAGGAACAGATAAACCCTTGGGTGAAAAATTTAAGGTCCGATAGGCTTCAGAAGGGAAGATAAATTGAATATGGGGTTCCCTTAAAAGTAACTCAATAACCCTCCTCATAAATTCAAAGATACCAGTTTCTCTCCACTGATGCTCCCCAAAGGTCTCATAATCCATAAAGAGCCCTAAATAGAGATTTTTACCTTCCCTTTCACTTAAACCCAAATCTTTAATCCACTGCACATACTTTTCTGCAGTAAGAGGATACTCTGACCAGCCTCTATCGCTAAAGCGAAAGGCAATATCGTCAGAGAGTTTATAGTGTTTAAGTAAAAGGAGATGGGCATGATTATAGGAGAGTCGAGGATAAAGAGGTGATTCTCCCATCAAAATGCGATCTGCACCCTCTATCAGAATGGTCTTTATTTGGGGGAAGTTGAGAAGGACATCAGACAACTTATCAAAATAGATAAGCTCTGTATTCCTGAATACGGAAGGCACATAGCCAAAATCCTTCTCTATAACCTCTAAATGTTCAGAGACCTGCTCAATAAATTCCTCTAAATCAAATATACTGGCAAGGGAGTGATAGTAAGTCTCAGCAATGAGTTCTACTCCACCAGTTTTAACCAATTCCTGAAAGGATTCAAAAACTTGAGGACGATAACTTTTAGCCTGTTCTAAAAAAGTTCCCGTAATACTATAGGAAACTTTGAAGCGCCCCTCTGAGGCTAAAATAAGCTCCCTAAATAAGGTATTGGCAGGGAGATAGCACCTCTCAGAGACCTTGTCAAAAATAAACCTATTTAATTCCTCGTCAAAATAAGGCTTTGTTGATCCTATGTCAAAGAAAGAATAGCGAGAGACCCTGAAAGGCTGATGGACCTGGAAATAAAAGATTATGTAAATCATTTTGAGTGAAGCAATTCCTGATAGACTTTTTTTACCTCTTGGGCTGGGATCTTCCAGTTAAATTTTTTAACCTCTTCTCTTGCTTTTTCCTGAAGCTCTCTTAATTTCTCTGGGTTAGAGATAAGCTCTAAGATATGGGAAACCATTTTTTCCACATCCCAAAAGTCCACCTTATAGGCATTTTCAATGACCTCAGAGGCCCCAGATTGCTTAGAAATAATAAGGGCACAGCCAAAGTGCATTGCCTCTAAGGCTACAATACCAAAAGGTTCAGACACAGAGGGCATAACCACAATATCACTAATGCTTAAAGCCTCTTCTACTTCCTCACGGGTGAGAAAGCCTGTAAACATGATATGAGTGCCAATACCAAGCGAGCTTGCCTCAAGCATAAGTTCTCTCTCCAGTTCCCCTGCCCCTGCAATAACAAAGCGTGCCTTAACCCCACTTTCCAAAACCTTTTTAGCTATCTCCAAAAAGATCCTTGGACCCTTTTGGGGGGTTAGTCTTCCCAAAAATAAAATCACAGGCTCCCTAAATTTTCTAAATTTCCTTGGGGACTTTGTTCTGGCTATAAAGGCATTGTGGATTACCCTTATTTTCTCTTCAGGAACCTTGTAATGTTCCATAGCAATGCCTTTGGTGTAATGAGAAACAGCAATGACTTTATCGGCATAATTAAGCCCTAAATACTCTATTTCGTGAATCACAGGGTGTCCAAAGCCGAGAGCTCGATCAAATTCTGTAGCATGAAGATGGGCCACTAAAGGTTTTTTAAAGACCTTCTTTAATAGTAGCCCTGCAGGATAGGTCAACCAATCGTGGGCATGGATTAGCTCAAAATCTATCTTTTGAGAAAGCTTAAGCACATTGTTGGTATAAAGTCTCACCTTATGGAGAAGATTATCCCCCTGGGCAAGAATAAGATTTAACCTTTCAATAACCTCGTCGGGAACCTCAGGGAGAGGCGGGTTAACCTCCAGAGGCTTTGCCTGGATAAGAAATTCTTTTAAGGAGGAATAGGCAGATTCTTCAGGTAAAGAATAGATAAAGGGGAAAAATCTTAAAGGAGTAGGACTTAAGGGCTCCCCATTTTGGCTCTTAGCTACAGGATAATCAGCCTCTTCAGGCTTACTAATCTCAAAGAACACCTCTTCCTTGGTGGGAAGGATCATCTTTACCGTTACCCCCAAATTTGCTAAGGCCTTAAAGAGCCCATAGCAGGCCATTCCTAAGCCACCTACGATAAATGGAGGATATTCCCATGTCAACATTAATACCGTCATACCCTCTCTCCTGGCCTAATTTTTTCCAATTCCTTTTCCATAAGAAAGATAGCTGCAACAGACCAAAATTGGGCTGGAGCTCCCTTGGGATAATAGGGATTATCTCCATCATAGAGCTCTGGAAGGCTACCTACCTTACCAGAAAGAAGGAGATTCCTGAAGGGAAAGAGAAGCTTCTGGAGCTCCTGAATATATTCTTCAGGCGTCAAAAGTTTAGCCAACATCTGACTATAGGGATAGAGAAGCCACACCCACACTGTGCCATGGTGATAGGCTAAATCCCTCTGATACTGATTTCCAAAATACTTTCTCTTAAAGGCAGGATGCTTAGGAGAGAGTGATCTTAATCCAAAGGAGGTCAATAACTCTTCTCTAACTATCTTATCTGCCAGGGCTAAAACCTCTTTGCTTGCTGGAGTAAAGGGGAGGCCAAGGGCTATTACAAAGTTGGGTCT
Organism: uncultured Caldimicrobium sp.; assembly: GCA_964493015.1. Classification (GTDB taxonomy): domain Bacteria; phylum Desulfobacterota; class Thermodesulfobacteria; order Thermodesulfobacteriales; family Thermodesulfobacteriaceae; genus Caldimicrobium. The sequence goes on along the minus strand of CAZBLU010000042.1, from coordinate 5,198 downwards.
TGTCTCAAAAACGGGATTTCCTTGATAAAGACGATCAGCAATAGCCCCTTCACCAAAATATCTTGAAAAGGTCTCTCTTTGTCTTTGAACTAATTCTTGCAGTTTAAATTTTTTAATAAAATTTTCCCTTAAGTGCGAAAGGGCAAGGAGGAGCACATTGTGCCAGAGGGCTGAGATTTCAATGGGTTTTCCATAGCGCGGAGTTAGTGGTTTCTTATCAATGACCACATCCATCCAGGTCAGGGCTAAAGGGACACTATCTGGTATCTCAAGAAAGCCATCCTTCTTATCCACATAAAAAGGGAGGTCTCCTTCCTCAAAAAAGGCCTCAATTATACTTTCTATAGCTGAAAGTAATTTCCCTTTAATAGGGGAACTTATCTCTCCCTCAAAAAATTGAATAAAATCAAAGATGCGAAGGGCAAACCAAAGGGTCCCATCCAAAGAATTGTAATTTGTTTCCTCAGGCGTGCCTATCACATTAGGGATTAGGCCCTTTTTCATTCTCCCAAGGTAGGCTTCAAAGATCTTTAAGGCCCTTTCTTTCCCCTCTTTTAGATAAAAGAGGGCAGGAAGCCCGATAAAGGTATCCCTTCCCCAGCAATAAAACCAGGGATAGCCTGCTATAATGTCCCTTTCCAAAAGGAAGTCCTCAACCATTTCCTCGAGGATAGCTAAAAGATTCTCCTCTGCAAAGGCATGAGCCCCAAAATTAAGTAGGGGATAGGGCCTATATCTCTCCTCAATATCTTTTACTACAGACCAAGGGTCAAACAGGGCCTGGTCACTAAAAAGGAGATGTAGAGTTTTCTTAGGAGGAAGCTCAACTTCTATATAAAAGGGAGAAAAGAGGTCCTCAAAGGCAGGATAACCCCTTAAATCCTCTAAAGGATAGTAGACACCGTAATAGAAAAGAACCTCATCTTTGAGCTTGCCCATATTAGTATAGAGAAAGAGGGCAAGGTCCTCCTTAGCAAGAAAGGCACTTTGAGAGTTAATCTCAAGAGCATATCCCTGCCAAGAAGAGGCTGAGCTTACCTCGTGATGATTCCTAAAGGTAAATTTGGGACGCAAAATAAGTTTATAGGGATAGGAACTCACATTATGATAACTTATTAATAATACATTTCTATCCCTGTGAAACCTAAGGGTCTTTTCTAAAAAGGGTTCTCCTTTGTAGGGACATTGAAAGAGAAAACGAGGAAAAGGTCTAAAAAAATAATCTTTTATCAGTTTATAACCCTCTGGATAGAGGGTATCCCTGTAGAAATTAGTATCAAGAAGAAAGTTTAGGCCAGAAGGGAAAATAACCCTTTCCTCTAAGGAAGAGAGGAGGTGATATCTCTTTCCTTCCTCTTTCCCAGCAATAAGGAGGCCATGATATTTTCTTAAGTTTGCTAAAAAGGCTGTTCCTAAGGCATAACCACCTTTCCTATTAGAAAGAAGCCATTCATAGGGGGTAAACCTGGCATAGAGTTCACTTAACATTAGTTTTATTATATGAGTTAAAGTTTAAAAATTCAAGGGTATATTATAAGAAATAATAGTTAAAATAAGTTTAAAGAAAATTAAAGGCTATTACACATTGAAACGAAAATAGAGGAGATCTCCCTCTTGCACAATGTAATCTTTACCTTCCAGACGGATCAATCCAAGCTCCTTTGCCTGATGCCAGTTTTTCACCTTTTGATAGTCTTCATAAGAGATGACCTCGGCGGCTATGAAGCCCCTTTCTATATCGGAGTGAATCTCACCAGCAGCTTCTTTGGCTGTAGTTCCCTCTTTAATGGTCCAGGCCCGCGTTTCCTTGGGGCCTGCCGTAAAGAAATTTATAAGTTTGAGGAGCTTAAAGCCCTCCCGAATCATTTGATACAAACCTGGTTCCTTTAAGCTATAGGCCTCCAAAAAAGAGTCCCTCTCTTCAGGGTCAAGCCCTGCAAGCTCATTTTCAATTTTTCCACAGAGGGCAACTAAGGGTATACCCTCTTCCTCACACTTTGTCTTGAGTTTTTGATAGTGAACATTCCTTTCAGGGTTAGTCAGATCCTCTTCTCCTATGTTAGCTATAAACATTACAGGCTTTATAGTCAAGAGAAAAAGTGTTTTCTCAAAATAAGTCCATTCTTCTTCAGAAAATTCCTTTCTATATAATCTCAGAGGCTTTAAATCCTCCAAAAAGGCCTTTGCCTTTTTAAGAGTCTCTAATTCGGCTTTAGCAACCTTATCACTTTTCGCCTGTTTTTGAGTTTTTTCTTCTCGCCTTTGAATGGTTTGCAAATCTGCCAAAATGAGCTCTATCTCGATAATCTCGGCATCCCTTATGGGATTCACTTCCCCTTCCACATGGACAATATCGGTATCTTCAAAGCATCTTAGGACTTGTGCTATGGCAGAAACACCTCTTATGTGAGAAAGGAACTGATTCCCTAAGCCAGCCCCATGGCTTGCCCCTTTCACCAGGCCTGCAATGTCAACAAATTCTATAAAAGCTGGAGTAATCTTGCCACTTTGTTCTTTTTTCGCAATAATTTCCAGTCTTTCATCAGGAATGGCTACCAATCCAATATTTGGTTCAATAGTGCAGAAGGGATAGTTAGCCACTTCAGCCTTAACCTTCTGAAGTAAGGCATTAAAAATCGTCGATTTCCCCACATTGGGAAGCCCAACTAATCCTATCTTTAAATTCAAACCTAATCCCTCCTTTTATAATAGCCACCCTTTGAGGTGATTTTAATTAAAATTAAGACAAAATGCCTTATTTGGAAAGGACTTCCAGAATTTCCTTAGGAATTTTGATTACTTTTCCCTCCTTAGTTATAGCTACATGAGTGGTTTTGCCCTCCACCAGGAGATTCTTTTCTGACCAAATTTCGTATTGAAAAGTTACCTTATAAGATTTTGCCTCAAGGAGAGAGGTTTTTATGGTGAGCAGATCGTCATAACGGGCAGAGGCCTTGTATTTGACTGACACCTCAATCACAGGCAAAAGGATTCCCCATTTATCCTCAATTTCTCTATAAGAGAGGCCCCTTTTTCTTAAGTATTCTGTTCTTCCCATTTCAAATAAACGCAGATAATTAGCATAATACATTACCCCACCGCAATCGGTATCTCCATATATTACCCGATAAGTGATTCTATCCATAAGGGTTTGCCTCTTGTCAAAATTAGAAAAAGGGCTATTTTATGTTCATGGAAGATATTTTAACGCAAAAACTTAAAAAGGTAATAGCAGGCCCTGCAAAGATAGAGAGGCTCATCGAAAAATTAGCCCAAAAAATTTTGGGAAACCACCCTATTTTAGAAAATGTAGTCCTTGTGGGGATACGCTGTGGCGGTGTGCCTGTTACTAATAGATTAAGAGACATTTTTAAGCAGAAAAAAAATATAGAAATTCCTGTAGGTTATTTGGATATTACTCTTTACAGGGATGATTGGACGAGGATTAGTCAATATCCTGAGGTTAAGAAGACAGAGATCCCCTTTTCCATTGAGGATAAGAATGTGATCTTAGTGGATGATGTGATTTTTACAGGGAGAACTATAAGGGCTGCTATGGATGCCCTCATGGATCTGGGGAGACCTAAAAAGATTGAGCTTGCCGTCCTTGTAGATAGGGGGGGAAGGGAGCTTCCCATCGAGCCTACTTATTTAGCCTTAAAGATAAAAAAGATTGCTCCCTATGATTATGTTTCTGTCTATTTTAAAGAATTACATGGTAAAGACCAAATATGTTTAGAAAGTAAGTAAAGAGGTGATTTGGCGATGGGTGGTAGATCACGCAAATCTGTGCTCAAACAAAAGATTGCTAAGTATTACAGGGAAAGGGAAAACCCACTTGCCCTTTTAGCCCTTCAAGATGAGATTGTGCGTCTCAATCAGGAGAAGCTTAGAAGCTTCCAAGAGAATCTCGAATATCTTAGGGAACTTACAAAGCATCCTCGTTTAGAAGAAAAGGCTCCTCGTGTTATTATCCGTAAAACTCCCACTGAAGCCGATAAAAAATTTGCCAATAAGGCCTTTTACGATAGTCTTTATCCCATCACCATGGAGTACCGCTTCATGTCCCTTCAGGCTATTTTTGCCTGGTATATGTTGGCCTTAGAGATGATTTATGGGGATAAGATCCCTAAAATCCACCTCAATCGCCTGCAAAAGTGGATAAAGTATTGGCTTTCAAGCCTTACTCCTGAACAGGAGTTACAGCTTAAAAGTGCCATTATCTCTTGGATAATGAATCGATATACTTAAGCAAGGGAGAGGCCTCTTCCTTTGCCCAAGGCTTGGAGGGTGATCTTTCTTACGGGGTTGATCCTTTTATTAAAGGGATTACCCTCCTATGCCTCTAAATTAATTTTGTTTACCGATAATGACTCCTTTGGTAGGAGCCAGCAAGAAAAGATCTGGCATTTAGCCTTAGGAGAACCTGCCTTTGCCAACTTTTTTGATCTTAAGGTTCCTCAGCAATATTTTCTTCTCGAGCCCAAGGGAAAAAGGGAGAAATTAACCCTTTTTCGGGAAGAACTTTTTGACCCCTGGTTTAATCAGCCTCGCATTGCTTATTCTGCTAAGATTCTGGTGAAAGAGCAAGGGGATTACATACTCTGCTTTGAAGGTGAGGACCTCCTGGTGGACAGAGGAAAACTGGTAAAACCTTTTGCCAAGACTGTTTATCATGTAGAGAGGGAAGGAGCTTGGGATAGGCTCTGTGGTTTTGATCTGGAAATAAAGCCCTTTACGAGGCCCTATGGTCTAAGGGCAGGAGCCCTTTTTTGGGGGCAAGCCCTTTATCAAGGGGAACCTCTCACTGAAGGAGAAGTAGAGGTAGAGCGGCTACGGAAAAAACTGAGTCCAAAGGCTTTGCCTAAGGATTCTACAGGTGAGGTAAACTTACCTATTTTTAGGAAAACCACTAAGCTTGATGAACGGGGATATTTTTGGGTCAACTTTGAGGAAGAAGGCTGGTGGGTTATAACAATAAAGCTTCCCAGAGGTTTTAAAACATTTGGCAATCAAAATTATCCCTTAGAGTTACAGAGTCATCTCTGGATATATGTTTACTCACCAGGAGAGGAAAGAAAGCAAAAGAAGCCCCCTAAGGTCCTTAAAAAACGCTGATACTTTTCTTTAGATTTGACTTTTGGTGCTGATTATAATAAAATTTCACTATAATAAGGGCTATTTAATTTTAATGGCAG
>CAZBLU010000041.1:0-13083 GCA_964493015.1 uncultured Caldimicrobium sp. | reverse complement strand
AGCCTCTCAAGCACATAAACTATCTCCTCAAGAGTTGCTCTCCCCATATTCTTCTGCAACCAAAGAAACCCATAAAGAAAGCCATAAAGTTCAAGCCTCTCAAGAAGAGCCTCATCTTCAACCTTAGAGAGATCCACAACCTCAAGCACAAAGTCAAGAAAAAAGGCCCTAATCTTTTGAGGCAAATCAAAAAGCTCAAGATAGTGCCTTGGTAAACCCCAGGCCACTTTTCCGTGATAATACACCAGAGGAAAAACAGGGGTTAGCCTTCTTCCTGCTTTGAGGTCCTCTTCATGAAGGGAGAGGATGTAAAAGCCTATTTGGAGAAAGGTCCTAATATCGGGCTGGCTTTTGTGCTCGATGAGGAGATAGATGTGGAGAGTGCGGTCAAGGAGAGAGGTTTCTACCACAAGATCAGGAATTAAGCGTTTTTCCTTAGAGAGGGGTATTTTTTCTTCAGGGAGGATTTGGAGGTGATTAAGGCTCAAGAATTTGAGGAGCTCACCTGGGAGGAAATCTTTGAGGAACTGTTTTAGGTTTTCAGGGTCCTTGAGGAAGGCTTTAAAGAAGGCATCATGAGGATGAGGAAGGATAGTCATGCTTGTTATTATAACATGGTTTTTAAAGCTGGGTTATAATTTGAGGGCCTTTCAAAATTAGTTATAATCTTAGTTATTATCTCTTAACCTGAGTTCAAGTTAGTGACAAAAAAGACAAAACAGCTGTATAAAAAGGGCAACTCTTTAACACTTCTACAGGCAATCTCTTATTACACTTTTTTAAATTTTGCTCCCAAGATAGACTGAACTTCATTGCTATTGCTCTAAGCGTCAGAGTTGATCTTTTCATCTTTGCCTGTTTTCCTAACACTTTCTGTATACCCTTGACGGAGGCCCAAAAGGTAGTATTTTTAACATTTAAATTATTTTTAAGATCTGGGAGGGGATAGTCTATGCCTATATTTGAATTCCAGTGTGAAGAATGTGGAGAGGTTTTTGAAGAGTTAGTCCTCGGAAATAAGATAGATGGAGTAAAATGTAAAAAATGTAAAGGTTCCAAAGTGCATAAACTTATCTCTCAGGTAGCCTTTAAAGCTGGAGGAAAATTTGTGAGTAGTTCGGGCTCATCTTGTGGTTCCTGTAGTGGTGGAACCTGCAGTAGTTGTAAGTAAATTTCTCTGGGAGTTTTTCTTTGCTTCTTCGTGTAGGAACCAGAGGAAGTAAATTAGCCTTAGCGCAAACGGATTGGGTAATTGCCAAGCTTAAAGAGGCTCATCCCTCTATAGAAGTAGAAAAGGTCATTATTAAAACAACAGGTGATAAAATACTGGATTCCCCGCTGAGTAAGATTGGAGGTAAGGGGCTCTTTGTTAAGGAAATTGAAGAGGCCCTTTTACAGGGAGAGGTTGATTTTGCGGTCCACAGCATGAAGGATGTGCCAGCAAAACTGCCTGAAGGGCTTGAGATTTTTGTAATCCCAGAAAGGGAATCACCCTTTGATGTCTGGATATCTCACTTTGAGGACCTTAAGGCTCTACCAAAGGGGGCCAAAGTTGGAACAAGCAGTTTAAGGAGATTGTCTCAAATAAAGAGATTAAGGCCAGATCTGGAAATTCTACCCCTCAGGGGAAATGTGGATACCAGACTGAGGAAATGGAAGGAAGGACAATTTGAAGGGATTATCCTTGCTGAGGCAGGCCTAAGAAGGCTGGGAATAGAGGTGAGGTTCAAGAGATTCTCTTTAGATGAGATGATTCCTGCCGTAGGGCAGGGGGCCTTAGGAGTAGAGGTCCGAAGAAATGACAAGAGGGTTAAAGAGCTCTTAAGGGCTATTCATTCTGAGGAAACAGCCCTTGCTGTCAAAGCAGAAAGGGCCTTTTTAAAGACCTTGGAAGGAGGCTGTCAAGTCCCTCTGGGAGCCTATGCCTATATAAAAGATTCTAAACTTGTTATAACAGGATTTATTAGCGACTTAGAGGGCATTAACTTTTACAGGGGCATAATAGAAGGCCTTCCAAGTGAGGCTGAAACTCTGGGAGAGAATTTAGCTAAAGATTTGCTTGCCAGGGGTGGAAAAAGGATTTTAGAGGAGCTTTATTCGAGGTAAAGGCATGGAAGGGATGGGGAAGGTTTATTTAGTGGGAGCTGGGCCAGGGGATCCAGGCCTGTTAACTCTTAGGGGAAAGGAACTTTTAGAAGAGGCAGAGGTAGTAGTTTATGATTATCTTGCTAATCCCGAGTTGCTCAAATACTGTCCCTCTAACTGTGAACTTATTTATGTAGGTAAAAAGGGTGGAGCCCATACACTTCCTCAGGAAGAAATAAATAAGCTTCTTGTCAGAAAGGCAAAGGAAGGAAAGAAGGTGGTTAGGCTTAAAGGAGGAGATCCCTTTCTCTTTGGAAGAGGGGGGGAAGAAATTGAAGAGCTCCTTAAAGAGGGTATTCTCTTTGAAGTAGTACCTGGGATAACTTCAGCTATTGCCGTGCCTGCCTATGCAGGTATCCCTGTGACCCATAGGAATTTTACCTCTACTTTGGCTATTGTTACGGGGCATGAGGCAGAGGATAAGGAAGAAAGTAAAGTCAATTTTTCAGCCCTTGCCAAGATCGGGACCCTCGTTTTTTTAATGGGGGTTAAGAATTTACCTCATATAGTGGAGAATTTGCTTAGAGAAGGAAAAAGCCCAGATACTCCCTGTGCGGTTATTCAGTGGGGAACTACTCCTCGGCAGAAAACTGCTGAAGGGACTCTAAAAAACATTGTGGATATAGTTAAAGAAAAGGGGATCACGGCCCCCGCTATTATTGTGGTTGGTGAGGTTGTGAAACTGAGAAGAGATTTTAACTGGTTTGAGAAAAAACCTCTTTTTGGTAAGAGGATTTTAATAACCAGAACCCGAGAACAGGCAAGTAAGCTCCGTAAGGCCTTAACTGAGCATGGAGCCCAGGTAGTAGAAATCCCCACAATTGAAGTAAGACCTCTTTGGGGAGAGGAAAACCTCTCTATTTTCCAAGAACTTTCAAAATATGACTGGCTTGTTTTCACCTCTGAAAATGGGGTTAAGTTCTTTTTTGAAAGGCTCTTTAGTTTGGGTTTAGATGTTCGGGCCCTTGGTGGATGTAAAATTGCAGTAATTGGCCCAGCAACGATGAAGCCTCTGCAACAAAGGGGGATTAAAGCAGATCTTATGCCTACAAAAGATTATACCCAGGAAGGTCTTGTAGAAGCTTTTAAGGAAATAGACGTTAAAGGTAAGAGAATACTATTTGTGCGCGCTAAGGTTGCCCGTGAGGTTTTACCCCTTTCTCTCAAGGAGAGGGGAGCAGAGGTTGAGATACTACCTATTTATGAGACGGTGAAACCAAAGGAAGTAGGTAAAAGCCTTAGGGAGGCCTTTCAAGAGGGAATTGACCTTATTACCTTTACCAGTTCCTCTACTGTGGAGAATTTCTTTAAAATCCTTGAAGAGGACAATCTAAAGCTTCCAAAGGAGGTTATTTTAGCTTCTATTGGCCCTGTAACCTCACAGACGCTAAGGGAGAGGGGATATAATCCTCAAATTGAGGCTAAAGAATACACTATTTCAGGATTGGTTGAGGCCATTTTAGATTATTATAACTTTCCTGCTGATTCTTGAGGGGAGGAAGCAGAGCCATGAGGGAAGAAATAAAAAGGGCCCTTGAGATCATAAAGAGAGGTATAGTTGACCTGATTGAAGAAGAGGAGTTAATTAAAAAATTAGAAAGATCTCTCAAAGAGGGAAAACCCCTTAGAATAAAGGCAGGTTTTGATCCCACAGCCCCTGACCTTCACTTAGGCCATACTGTTTTACTAAGAAAACTCAAGCACTTTCAGGACTTAGGCCATGAGGTCTATTTTCTTATCGGAGACTTTACGGCCATGATAGGTGATCCCACAGGAAGATCGGAAACAAGACCTGCTTTAACCAAGGAACAGGTTCAAGAGAATGCTAAGACCTATCAGGCCCAGGTTTTTAAGATCTTAGATCCTACCAAGACCAAGGTGGTTTTTAACAGTGAATGGTTTTCCCAGATGAGAGCAGAAGAGGTGATTAGGCTCTGTGCAAAATATACGGTAGCCAGGATACTGGAAAGAGATGACTTTAAGAAGAGATTTGAGGCAGGCCTACCTATCGCTGTGCATGAATTAATTTATCCCCTTTTTCAGGCCTATGACTCTGTTGCCTTGAAGGCTGATGTGGAACTTGGGGGTACAGATCAACTCTTTAATCTTCTTATTGGGAGAGATATTCAGCGTGAATACGGCCTTGAGCCTCAGGTGATTATTACCACCCCCCTTCTTGAAGGCTTAGATGGTGTGCAAAAGATGAGCAAAAGCCTGGGAAATTATGTGGGGATCATGGAGCCTCCCTTTGAAATGTTTGGCAAATTGATGAGTATCCCTGATCCTCTTATGTGGAAATACTATGAATTGCTTACCGATTACCCCTTAGAGGAAATAGAAAGGATGAAGGAAGCCGTTGAAGCTGAGAGGCTGCATCCCAAAGAGGTGAAAATGAGGCTTGCCTATTTAATAGTAAGTCAGTACCATTCAGAGGAAGAGGCTAAGTGGGCCCAAGAGGAATTTGAAAAGGTTTTTAGCAAGAGAGAGCTTCCTACAGAGATGGAGACCTATGAGATAACCTCTGGAAAGATTTATCTCCCTAAGTTTTTTAAGGAATTAGGCATCCTGAAATCAAGTTCCGAGGTCAAGAGACTTCTTGCCCAGCGGGCCATAGATTGGAATAAAGAGCCTCTAACAACGGAAGAACTTGAGCTTTCCCCTGGAGAACACATCTTCAAAATAGGCAAGAGAAGATTTATTAAACTGATAGCCCGTTAAGGCATGCCACTCTTTCCTCCCCTTCAGCTTGGCAAGCTTGTTGATCTTGCCAAGCAAAATCGTGTAGCCCCAGTTTACATCTTTATCGGCCCTTTGGAAATCACCTTAGAGAAGGCTAAAGAGGTCTATAGAGTTCTTCAGGAAAAGGGTTCTGTGCTTGAGACTTATGACTTAAGAGATCGGGAGCAAAAGAAGGAGTTTTTAAATAGTAAAGGATATCAAGAGGGGCTCTTTGGCTCCAAAAAAGTTTATTTAATTATCCTTGGTCCAGAGGATATTCCCCAGAGCAAGGTTGAAGAGATTTTGAAGCCCTTTAGAGAGGGGCTTCAGACCTTTACTTGGTTTATTTTCTCTGAAAAGATGGAGGAAGATCACCCCCTTTATAAGTTTGCCTTAGAAAAGGGTGCTATCATCCCTTATTACGCTAAAAAAAAGGAGGATCTCTTAGAAGTGGAACTGCTTGCCACTCTGAAAGAACATAATTTTTTCATGGACAAGAAAACGGCAGCTCTCTTTTTAGACCTGGTAGGTGGGGATTATTTTCATTTTAAACGGGAGCTGGAAAAACTTATTCTCTATTGCTTGGGTGAAGGCACTATCACTCAGGAAAAGATTTGGGAAATAGTAGTGCCCCTGGAAGATAGTGCTCTCTATCTTTTGGGTGATGCCCTCTTTAATTTAAGCCCTGAAAAGGTGCTTAGAACGATTACCAACCTTCTTGATCTCAAAAAGGAGCCAAGTGAGATCTTGTCTTATCTCTACAAATATTTTAAGAAACTACAGATTTTGAAGGAATTTTTAAGGGAAAATAGTGAACTTGAAAGGGAAGAAAGCTATAGTCACTTCCTTCGCCTCTGGGAAGCCCTGAAAGAAAATCCCCTGCAAGAGATCCCAAAGATTTTACGGGATAGCCACCCTTTTTCTCTCTTTAGTGCCAAAAAAAATTTACAAAAAGTCTCTGACTTGGCCTTTGTCTTTGACTTACTTTATCAGGCTGAGCTGGAATTAAAAAGGGATTACAAACCTCCTCTAAGGGTCTTTCATAATTTTGTTTTTAATTTTTGGAAAAATCTAAGGAGTGCCTCCCTCAAGCAGGACAGTAAGGAGCTCTAAATTTTCAAAGGTTAGGTGGGGGCATAGGGAGATTTCAGCCTCTCCTATGGCCACCTTTCCTGCAAAGGCAAGGCAAGATAATTCTCCACATTCTTTGCAATTAGTTTTAGGGAGATATTTATAGATCTCAAGGGGAGGAGGTCTTTTTACAGGCCTATAATCTGGCTTTATTTCTTCCAAATTTTGACAAAGATCCCTAAGAAAGGTAAGAAGAGCACTAAATACCTCTTCTGCTTCCTCTTTACTACTCACAATGCCCCACTGAAGATAATCCTTACCCAAGGAAATCTTATAAAAGTTCCCCCTATAGGGCCATTTAAAGATAAGACTGCTTTGAGGATCATAAAAAAGAGGGCTTACTTTACCTCTTAGATAGGGAAGAATAGATAAAAAATTTGCGGGTAAAGAGATTTTAGCAAGGTAGCAACCCTTTGGTTTATGACAGTAAGCCTGTTCTAAGCGCAAGGTCTCTTTTAAATTATCCTTCAAATACTCTAAAAAGTCCTTCGCCTTCATGACGTAAGAATTCTAAAATAGCTTCCAATTCCTGAGGATTCTTAGCTTTAAAGTTAACGGTAACTTCCCTTTTTTCAAGATAGGGGATAAAATCAATGTTTATGCCCTTTCCCTGAAAATGCCTTTTAAGCTTTTCTATGGCCTTTTGTTTGGGATAATAGGAAGGATATCGCAGTTGGTTTAAGATCTCAAGAAAGGTCCTTTTTCTGGTTGTGGGATCCTCTTCCTGTAGGGTTTCCTTTAACTTCTTAGGGAGGAGTCCTTTTAAGCCCTCCCTCTTTTGAAAATCTACTAAGGCCTGCAAGACCTCTCTTTGTTCACTAAAGGTTAAATTTATTTTCTCCAACACCTCTAAAAACTCTCTCCTTTCTTCCCACTCAAGCTTAACAAGTATATCTACAACCTTAGGATTTAATCTTTCCTCAACAAGGAGACGCTTAAAGGGGTCCTCTAAGGAGGAAACCTTTTCCAGATAGAAGATCCAGTGTGGGTGAGGAGAGAGGCCAAGCTTAGGAAGTATAGCTAAGATCTCCCTTAGCTCAAAGATAGCCCTGGCTTTGGAGATAAAAAGGGCCTTTTCTACCAGATTTAAGCCCCTCCATAGGTTAGTTTCTAAAGAAATGAGTAGAAGCTCCTTAGGAGATAAGTGTTCTTTGAAAACCAAGGCTGGTATACTTTTCCAGCCAAGCTCTAAGGAAGCCTGAATTCTTCCCTCACCAGAGATTATGCAAAGCTTGTCTTCTGAGGGATATAAAAGGGGTGGATTAAGGAGTCCAAGCTCTCTTATACTTTCAATTAGTAGGGCCTTTCTATCAGGATAGGAAAAGAGATATTCACGAGACGTAAAATCTATATCTTCAGGCTTCACATAGAGAAATTCATAGTTTAGTTTTACCATTTGAAGTTTATTAGAGGGACTTTCCCGTAAGCCTGTAGAAGGCCTCTAAATATCTCTCTCTTGTCTGGCTCACTATTTCGGGAGGAAGGGAAGGAGGTGGGGTGCCTTCTTGCCAGCCAGAGTTCTTAAGCCAATCCCTAATGAACTGTTTGTCAAAACTTTCTTGTGGTCTACCTGGGGTGTAGGTATCTTTAGGCCAAAATCGGGAAGAATCTGGTGTTAAGACCTCATCAACAAGGATAAGTCTTCCCTCATAGAGCCCAAATTCAAATTTGGTATCGGCAATAATGATTCCTCTTTCTAAGGCATAGGCATGGGCCTTTTGATATAACTTAAGGGAAATGGTTCTAACAGCGTCGGCAAGAGATTCGCCAATAATTTTTTTCATCTCCTCAAAGCTGATATTAATATCGTGCTTGCCAAGTTCAGCCTTGGTTGAAGGGGTAAAAATAGGCTCAGGTAGCCTCTCGCTCTCCCTTAGTCCTTCGGGAAGCTTAAGGCCACAGATTTCCCCCCTTTCTCTATATTCTCGCCAGGCAGAACCTGAGAGATACCCCCGCACAATACACTCCACAGGTAAGATCTTGGCTTTTTTGACTATCATACTTCTATCTCTAAGGATATCGGCATATTCCTTAAGTTCCTCTGGATACTCTTCTACCTTAGCGGTGATGAGATGGTTCTCCACTATGTCACTTAAGAAGTCAAGCCAGAAGAGGGTCATGAGTGTGAGAATCTTCCCCTTATCTGGAATAGGAGTGGGAAGAACTACATCAAAGGCAGAAAGGCGATCTGTGGCCACGATGAGAAGTTTGTCCCCTAAATCATATATGTCTCTAACCTTACCCCTATGGAAAAGGGGGACTGTCTTTATCTCTGTTTGGTAAAGGGCAGACATGAAAGGCTTTAGGCAGATAATCTCGCTAATTTTCTTGTCCTCTTTTTAAAGAGGCTTGCAAGTTTCCTGTATCTCTCATATTTCACCCAATCTTTATTGAGTTTAGCCTCCTCAGCTAAGGCCTTAAATTTCTTAACCTTGGCCTTGATCTCTCTCATAGAGGCTCCAACCTTTTTGGGCTCCTCTTTAATGCCGTAAACCTTTTTTAGGGCTGATATTAATTCCTCTTTATTCATTCCATGGACTCCACTGATCTCAGGGATCTGCAGGGCTATGTCTCTAAGCTCTTTAATGGTCATTTTTTCCAGTTTTTTCTCCAGTTTGGGTAAATCTGTTCTCTCCTCCATGGCTCTCCTCCTGGATAATTAAAATTTTTGGTAGTTCCTCTAAAAATTGCTTGAGATTTATTTTTTTACCATAAATTCTTGCTCTTTCAAGGCTTGAAGAGAGGGTATTTTAAAATTCAAAAGAATCTTGCTATATTTCAAGAAAAATCTGTCATAAGGTATAACACCCTTGAAATCTAAACATCCTTAGTCGTATCTCTTTATTTCCTCTAATGCTCTCAAAATCTCTTCTAAAGAGCTCACCCTGAGAGATAACTTGAATAGATGTCTCAAAAAGTCTCTATCTTCAATTTTCTTTATGCGCTCAGACAACTCTTTTTCTACCTTGCCAAACCTCTCCTCCAAAGCTTCAAGCACCATCTCTTGAGCTTCAAGGATGAGCCCTTGCCTTAATCCCTGCTCTAATCCTTGCTGTAATCCCTGCCGTAATCCCTGTTGTAATCCCTCTCTCAGGGCCTCCTCTCTTATGTCATCCCAAAAGCTCCTTATCTCCCTCTCCACTCTCTCACCTCCTCTCTCCATTATTTTATACACTACTTCCCTTGCGTCAACTCCCCTCACATCAGCCACATACCTCACCATAAATCCAAACAATATCCTTCCCCTCTCATTCATCAACCCCCAAAGACTAATCAGCCTCTCAAGCACATAAATTATCTCCTCAAGAGTTGCTCTCCCCACATTCTTCTGCAACCAAAGAAACCTCGTATCCTTCCTGCTTTGAGGTCCTCTTCATGAAGGGAGAGGATGTAAAAGCCTATTTGGAGAAAGGTCCTAATATCGGGCTGGCTTTTGTGCTCGATGAGGAGATAGATGTGGAGAGTGCGGTCAAGGAGAGAGGTTTCTACCACAAGATCAGGAATTAAGCGTTTTTCCTTAGAGAGGGGTATTTTTTCTTCAGGGAGGATTTGGAGGTGATTAAGGCTCAAGAATTTGAGGAGCTCACCTGGGAGGAAATCTTTGAGGAACTGTTTTAGGTTTTCAGGGTCCTTGAGGAAGGCTTTAAAGAAGGCATCATGAGGATGAGGAAGGATAGTCATGCTTGTTATTATAACATGGTTTTCAAAGCTGGGCTATAATCTGGGGATCTCTCAAAATTAGTCATAGTCACTCCTTGCTCATCCTTCGCTTGTAGAGTTTTCTAAAGATTACAGAATGAGTTCTCGAATTTCAAAACACCTTTATAGAAAAGCGTGGATATTTAAACCTGCGAAATCTCTTCTAATGTGTTAACTCTCATGATTAAATGGTGGTGTAAAGGCTTCAAAAAGTCTCTGCCCTCAATTTTTAATAAGCTCTAAAAGAAATGCTTTGAAGATCTGAAAAATGAGCCAAAGAAGGGTAGACATAACCTTTAGGGAGCACCTTGTCGTAGGCCAAAGCCTGTAGAGGTCTATACTGTAAAGATTTCCAAATTTTTAAAGGAGCCTACTCTTTTAAGATTTTTAGGAGCTGCTCTATGGTATAGGGTTTTAAAAGTATTTTATCAAAGGCAAAACTTTCATAGTTTGAGACTACAGGTATATCGGCATAACCTGTGGACAAGATGGCCAGAAAGTTGGGATAGAGGGTTTTTAGAGATTTTACAAGTCTATCTCCAGTTATGTCTGGCATGACATAGTCTGTAATCACTATATCAAAGGGTTTGCCCAGTTCCAGAGCCCTCTTAAAATGGGTTATTGCCTCTTCTCCTTGGGAAGCTACTTCTACCTCATAACCAAGCTCTGGAAGAATTACCTTCAAAGTTTCTCTAATATCCTCTTCATCGTCAACAAGGAGAATTTTATTTCTTTCCTGCTCTTTTTGGACAAATTCCTTTATTTCTTCCTTGCCAATTTCTTCTTCAGGGGATGCGGTCTCATAGGGGAGATAGATGTAGAAAGTAGTTCCCACTCCCACTTTAGAACTGACTGTTATGTGGCCACCGTGATTTCTAATAATTTGAAAGACCACAGATAGCCCAAGCCCTGTCCCCTTTTCTTTGGTGGTGAAAAAGGGATCAAATATCTTAGGTAAGATATCCTCTGGTATGCCTACTCCTGTATCAGAGACAGTTATAAGTAGATATTTGCCAGCTGGTAGGGGAGGGACCTCCTCTTCTAAGAGCTCTTTAAGCTCAAGTTCGATCTTTAATTTACCCCCATCTGGCATAGCCTCTCTGGCATTAATTAAAAGATTCTGAAAAACTTGGGCCATCTGTTCTGGATCAAAGAGAAAATGGCTTATATCGCTTTTAACCTCAAGTTCCACCTGCACAGGAAAGCCTGCTAGACAAAAATCAACCATTTCTTTGATTGTCTCTAAGATATTTTCAGCCCTTCTAAGAGGGATGCCACCCTTAGAAAGGCTAAGGAGCTGGAAGGAGAGAGCATTAGCCTTATTTAAAAGCTTCTCAATTTTTTCTAAAAGGGTGTCTATCTGGGCCTCTTGGCCTATTTTCCTTTTAAGGATATAAAAATAATTAAAAAGACCAGCTAAAAGATTTCGCAGGTCATGGGCTACACCACCAGCTAACTTGTCTATGGCTTCAAACTTCTGAATCCTCTGAATCTCCTCTTCCATCCGTTTTTTGTGGGTAACATCCCTCAGTATTAGTAAGTAACCTTCAAAGGTTTCATTTTTTAGACAACGAAAGGAGAGTTCCAAAATTTTCTGAGAACCACTCGGGGCTCGGTAATAAACCTCTTCAAATTGAGTTTGTGAATGAGAGAGCCCTCCCTCGGTTACCTTACAAAGATTACAAAGAGAAGCAATAATAGTCCATATCTCTGGGCCTTCTCCCTTTAAAGATAAAGGCATAAGCTCTGGTAGTTTCTTCCCTATTAAATTTTGAGAAGGATCTAACTCAGCAATCTCTATAAAAGCCCTATTGAAATAAATTATTTTGAGCTCAAGATCTACTAAAATAACCGCTTCCCTAAGAGATAAAAGTATCTCCTCCAATTTGAATTTTTCTTGTAAGATTTGCCTTTCCTGTTCTAAAAGTAGAGAGGAGATTTCTTCTGCCAAGGCCTTTAATTGTTGAAAATCCTTTGAATTGAACTCATGCTTTAAAGGCTTTCCTTTCTTAAAAGGTAATTCTCTTAAGTATTGTAAAAAAATTTGAAGATCTCTATAAAAGAAGGAAAAGAAAAATTTAATAAAAAAGTAGATCACGAATATTCCCAATAGAAGTAATCCTGTGATCAGGAGAAAATTTTCGGTTTTAAAGAGGTTTAAAAATTTTTTGTTGTATAAAAATTCAATCCAGGCCATGGTTTCGTTATGAAAACCCTTTATCGGAAAGGTTACTTTTATGGTATATTTTTCATGGATAATCTCTTCTTTAATCTCTCTTCTTTTTTCTTGAGCCTGATAAGTTATTTTGGGGCGGGTATTTTCTAATACGATAGTTATTATAGGCTCTCCTGTTGTATTTATTAGACTTATACAGTCTACATCGGTATTACTAACTATATTAAGAAGATATTTCTCAATTTTATCATAATCTTCAGTGATAATTAGTGGCCTTAATGTGCTGGTTAGACCTTCTTTTAAAATAGATATTTTGTGTTCGGCAATTTTATTGTAGTGAAATGTAGAATAAAAGTTAATTGTTATAAGAAATATGACATATCCGACAGTAAGTAAAAAAATGAGTATAAGAGATAGTTGAGTGGGGAGGCTTGTTTTTTTGAAAAATTTTTTCATCTTAATCCAAGACAAGATATTTTTCTATATTGAGTTTTTCTAAAGGTAAATAATCCCTTTCATAATCTGCTGGGAGGGGATCAGGTATTTGTATCTTGTGAAAATTATCTGTCCATCTTTTTTCCTTGGAGAGTTCAAGAAAGACCTTGACAAAATTTTTTTGCAGAGAAGAGGGAACTCTTGGGTGAGCCACAATTGGGTGGGGAGCAGAGGGGGGAGTTTCAAAGAGGATGCGAAGGTTTTCCCTTACCTCAGGGGGTTGGCGCAAAAAGGTGTTGTTTACTCCCCCTCCAGCTTGAGCTAAGCCTAAAAGGACATGTCTATATACATTGTCATGAGTCTTCACATATTTGGGTGTAAATCTTATCTTGAATTTCTCAGTTAAGAGGGCTCTCATGTAAAGGGATGCGGCAAAGGCATTGGGGGCAGGGAAGGCAATAACTGCTCCATCAAGATCGGTAATACTGCTAAATGGGGCATCCTTTTTAATCACTATAATTCCCTTAAGAGGGGTCCTATCTCTAATGAGAGGAATATATCCCTGGGCCTTTTTAGCCATAACTGCATGGTAAGGGTTCATAAAGGCAAAATCAAATTCTCCTGCAAGAAAGGCCTTTTCAAATTCAGGTATAGTTTTATAAATCTTGAGTTCCAACTGGATATTCAAAATCTTAGAAATTTCTTTGAGAACAGGGTTCCAGGCTGAATAGATATATTCAGGCTCAAATTGCGGCTCCACTCCAAAAATAAACCTTTGA
>CAZBLU010000040.1:0-13268 GCA_964493015.1 uncultured Caldimicrobium sp. | reverse complement strand
AGAACAACCTAAGTGAGTATGAGGGGTATTATGCCAGTGTGGTGTATAGTTTTTTAGCTGGAACAGGGCTTGATTTGGTTGCCGAGGACTATACAAGCAGAGGAAGGATAGACCTTGTAGTGAGGGTAGATGAGAAGGTGTATATTATTGAGTTTAAGGTGATGGATGGGGATAAGGCAAAGGCCCTTGAGGAGCTAAAGAAGAAAGGTTATGAGGAAAAATATAGGGGAAGGGTTTCTGAAATCTATCTTGTGGGGATAGAGTTTGATTCTGAGACAAGAAATATTATAAATTTTGAGTGGGAGTATAGGCGATGAACTTTAGAGAGGCTTTAGAAAAGTTTAAAGGAGGTAAAAATTTAACTAAAGATGAAGCCTATGAGCTTTTTAAGAAGATTGCCCTTGAGCCCTTTGATGAGGGTGAGGTGGAGGCATTTTTAAAGGCTCTAAAGGAGAAAGGGGAGACGTGGGAAGAGATTGCAGGTGCTGTAAAGGCTTACAGAGAAGTTATGAGGCCCTTTGAGCATGGGCTCCCTCAAGAGGCTATTTTAGTTGATACCTGTGGGACAGGGGGAGATGCCAAGAATACCTTTAATTTTTCTACAGCTGTTGCCTTAGCCCTCACCGCAGAGGAAGACATTTATGTGGTAAAGCATGGCAATAGAGCTGTTTCCAGTAAGTGCGGAAGTGCTGATCTTATTGAGGCCTTAGGTATTCCCTTGGATTTGCCTCAAGAGCTTTTGAAAGAGGCCTTATATAAGACAAGATTTGTCTTTCTCTTTGCCCCCCTCTATCATTCTGCCTTTGCCAAGGTTGCCCCTATTCGCAAAAGGATTGGAAGAACAATTTTTAATCTCCTTGGCCCCCTCTTAAATCCAGCCAAGCCAAATTATCAACTTCTTGGGGTCTTTGATTTTAGGCTAACAGAAAAAATGGCCTATGTGCTTGATGATCTGGGAGTTAAAAGAGCTATGGTTGTCTGGGGAGAGGATGGCTATGACGAAATCACAATAACAGGATCTACTAAAGTTTCAGAACTGCGAGATGGGAGAATAACTACCTATTATATTGATCCCGAAGATCTTGGCCTTGAGAGGTGCACAGAGGAAAACGAGCTAAAAGTGACAAGCTTAGAGGAGAGTTTGAAGACCCTCTATAAGCTCTTTGAGGGGTCTTTAGAAGGACCTATTAGGGATATGTTTCTTCTAAACCTTGCCGGGGTGCTCTATATATGCGGAAAGAGCCTTGATTTCAAAGGTGCCTTCAAGAGGGCAAAAGCTATCTTAGAGGAAAAAAGGGCCTTAGAGAGACTAAAGGAAATTAGCTCCTATTACAGGAATTTGAAGAATTAGGGCTTAGCACCCTCGAAACGGGTTAAAGGTTAAAAATTTTTTAAGAAAAATTTAAAATTTTTGGCTAAAGAAGAATATAAATTTAAAAAAATATACCTTATCATAGTATTCTATGCTTATTTTTCCCTTTTGAGGGTTGACATAATTGGATAATTTAGTAAATTTTCACTAAGTTTAGTAAGTATTTAATTTCTCTTTTTAGGAGGTGATTTTATGAAGAAGGGGAAAATTTTTCTATTTAGCACAGCCCTTTTAGGGTTCCTTGCTGGGCCTATCTATGGAGCTACTCAGGAGGAATTGCTTCAGAAAATCGAAGCGCTTTCTAAGGAACTTGAGGCCCTAAAGGCTCAGCTTCAGGAGATAAAGCAAAAACAGGTTAGCCAGGAAGAGAAGGTTTCTGCTGTAGAAAAGACGGCAAAATCCCTTAAAGAGAACCTTGGGAACATCAAGATCGGCGGTGATATTAGGACAAGGATTGATTCTACCAGGGCCACAGTAAAGAGAAACGCCTTTATGTTGGGGATGATGCCTGGAATGGTTCAGTTCTATAACCAAATGTGGGGATATGATCTTTATGATATGTTTAATCAAAACAGGACAGGTCAAGTAAATCAAATATTCGGTCCATTTGTCAGTAAGACGAAACCCCACAAAGAAGAGAATGATTCCCTCTGGACTAATCGTTTAAGGCTTGACCTTTCGGTAAAGCCTACGGAGAATACTATTGCCAAAGTGCGTCTTGCCTATAATAAGGCTTGGGGAATGGGAGATGATTATTTTGGGCCCCATCTTTTCTTCCCCATGAAGAATAATTTTACCTATGGTGTCAAGGCTGATGACTCAAGGCTTTATGTGGACAGGGCCTATTTTAATATTAATGAGCTCTTTGGCAAACCTATCTGGATCTCCTTTGGTAGAAGGCCAACTACCCATGGTGTGCCTCAAGAAATAAGGGAAGGGGTTGAAAGACGTGATGCTACTCCTACTGCTATAAACATTGATGTGCCCTTTGACGGAGCAACTATTGGTTATGACTATGGCTGGGGAAGAATTAGGTTCTGCTATGGAAGGGGTTTTGAATCAGGCTTTAAGATGCCCATTGATAGAGCCAAAGACGATGTAGAATTTTATGGTATAAACTGGGATATTTATGACGAGGGTAATAAGTTCCTCAACTTCCAAGCTTTTAAGGCGCAAGATATATTTGACTTCCCAAGTGGAGAACTTTACATGTTCAATCCTGCCTTTGGCATGTATATGCCAGCCAGCATGAAGCCAAGGACTAATCTTGGTGATATCTATGAAATTGGGCTTACCTGGACGCACAAAAAGGTTAATTTCTTTGGCTTACAGGATACAGACTACTTTGTCTCTCTTGGCATGAGTATTGCCGAACCAAGAGCAATAGGTGAAATGCCCTTTGGTATGTATTTAAGCAATGGATCTAATACTATCCCTTTGACTATGTACTATACCTTACTTAATGGCATGTCCATGGATCCCACTCAAGTCAAAAAATCAACTCGCACGGGTTATGCCGTATATGCGGGTATACGCTTCCCCATTCCTCAGGTCTGTGGGGCAAAGCTTGGCTTAGAGTATAACTATGGTTCCAAGTGGTGGATGCCCTTCCATGTGGGAAGTGACGATCCTTACATGAACAAACTTTCCACCCGTGGGCATGTGGCTGAGATTTATTGGCAGCAGGACCTCCCCGTTGGCCAGAAACTCACCAAGAACGGAAGAGCTCTCTTAAGAGTAGGTTTTCAACACTATTGGTTCAATTACTATGGCTCAGCAAACTGGCTTGAAACCCCAAGAAAGATTAGTGATATTGAGAAATGGGTGAAACAGGCAAATCAATTAATGGGATCCGATCCAATGGCTGCTATGGGCCTTATGCAAAAGGCCATGACCATGTATGTGCCCATTGATAAGATGTGGAACCTCTACGGCTCTCTTGAGCTCTTCTTCTAAGGCTTAAATTAGGGTTAAGGGGGCTAAGCCCCCTACCCTCTTTATCTCATAAAAACTACACTTCCCTCTTTTAGATCCTTTTAAATTAAAATCTTAAATTTTCTCCTCAAGCTTTACTATTTAGCTTCCTTTACTCCTATCTCAAGGGTCTCAATAGCCCTCTTTAATCGCTATAAACTATAATAAACCTCACTCTTTCTCATAAAGGCACCTCCCTGTTTCTAAGACAATTTTCTGAAATTGGGGGTCAAGGTTGTTCCAAAGGAGTAAGTCAACCGAATAGGGAAATAGACTTTCTTCCAAGTGTTCTTTTATTCTCAACCAAGTGCTTCTCCTAATCTCCTCACCTGGGATGACTACTACATCAAAATCTGAATAGGACTTAGCCCTTCCCTTGGCCCTGGAACCTATGAGATATTTTCGCTAATAATTCCTCTTGCTTTATTGTTCGTGCTCCTTAGACCTATCATAATGCTCAAGGTGATACTTGACAAGCTATAATTTTACCACTATAAAATTAGCATGGTGAGCCATAGAGCTTTAGTGCTTGCTGGGCTTGATCCTTCTGGGGGGGCTGGTCTTCTTCTTGATATCAAGATGCTTACCCTCCTTGGCATAAAAAGTGCTGGCATACCTACTACCCTCACCTTCCAGACCACTAAGACCTTTGAAGATTGGGTTACTGTAGAAAAGAAGCACTTCGAGAGAATGCTAAAGCTTACCTTAGAGGATATGCCCCTTACAGGTGTAAAGATTGGTATGATAGGTTGTCCCGAAATCTTTAGCCTTATAGCTCATTACCTCAAAAAATTTAGAGATCAAATTAAGTGGATAGTCCTTGATCCTGTGCTCAAAGCAACTCTGAAAAAAGACCTCTATAGGGGAGAAGAATTCCTTGAGTTTTTAAAGGAAGATCTCTTTCCTTTAGTAGATATCCTAACTCCCAATATTGCTGAGGCTCAAGTGCTCACAGAGCTAAAGATAGAAAAATTTCCTGAAGACCTGCATAAGGCCTGCTTAAGACTAAAGGCTTATGGAGTTAAATATCCTATTATTACGGGTTATCGCAGAAGGGGCAGAATCTATAATTACTTCTTGGGAGAAAGGCCGAAAATCTATTCTGTAAGGGAGCTACCACTTGAGTTTCATGGCACAGGCTGTGCCCTATCCTCTCTCATTCTTGGATATTTGCTTTTAGGTAATTCCCCAGAAAAGGCCATGCAAAGGGCTATTCAAAAACTAAGCCTTCTTCTCAAAAAAGGGGCTTCTCTTAAGGCCTCAAGTGGATTACAATTAATCCTTTAAAAAAATTTTAGAATTCCCATTTTAAGGGAGGAAGCCCTTTGTGGAAGGAACTAACTGAAAAGGATAGAGAGCGTTTTCTTGCTTTTCTTGCCTTTCCCGAAAAGGAACTACTTCTCTCTGTTTTGAGAAAGTTTTCTCAAAGAGAGGACCTCTTTCTTGTGGGAGGGGCTGTGCGGGATTTCCTGTTAGGAAAACCCATTCACGATTTAGACATAGCTGTAAAGTATGACCCTGAAGCCTTGCAGACCTTTTTAGCCAAGGCCCTCAACTATACTTCAGTTCCCCTCTCCCCTGAATTTGGTATCTTTAGACTTTCTAAAGGTGCTTTTACTCTTGATCTAACCCTCTA
The DNA here is from genome assembly GCA_964493015.1 of uncultured Caldimicrobium sp. Lineage (GTDB taxonomy): Bacteria > Desulfobacterota > Thermodesulfobacteria > Thermodesulfobacteriales > Thermodesulfobacteriaceae > Caldimicrobium. The sequence continues at coordinate 8,286 of CAZBLU010000040.1, read as the reverse complement.
TAGAGGGGAAGATATAAAGGAGGACTTAAGAGAGCGAGACTTTACCTTCAATGCCATAGCCATTCCCCTGAAGGCCCTTTTTGAAGGCCCCTTTAGGCTTTATGACCCCTTTGGAGGGGAAAAAGACCTTAGGGAGGGACTTATTAGGGCCTTAGGGGAGAAGAATATTAAGGATGATCCTTTGCGCATCTTAAGGGGTTATCGCTTTTTGGCCCAAGGCTATGGCAGCCTTACCTCAGAGACAAGGGCTATATTTAGAAAACACCGTGAGGGCTTAAGGCAAGTTGCTCCTGAAAGGATCTCTATGGAGCTTAAATATATCCTACTTACCCCTCAGTCAGGCTTTAGTTTTGCTGAGATGCAGAAAGATGGTGTTTTAGAAATTCTCTTTCCTGAGATTACCCCTTGTATAGGCCTTCCCCAGCCCTCATTCCACCACTTAGATGTCTTTAAACACGGGCTTGAAGCCCTAAGGCAGGCTGACATCCTCTTGATAAATCCAGGCAAGCATTTATCCCTTGAAGAAGAGCCTCATTTCCTGAAAGAGGAAGATTTTATCCTTGCAGTAAAACTTGGAAGTTTTTTCCACGACTTAGGAAAGGGCTACACCTATGGGGAAACAGAGGAGAGAATTACCTTTTATGGCCATGAAAAGGTTGGGGCTGAGCTCTGGGAAAAGAGGGCAAAGGCCCTTCGCTTTAAAGGGGAGATTATTGAGAGGGTTAAGCGGCTCATTCTAAATCACATGAGACCCTGCCATCTCCTTAGGGAGTGGGAGGAGGGCAAACTTTCCCTAAGGGCCAAGAGAAACCTCATCAAGGATCAACCCAATATCTATGAACTCTGGCTTGTAGCCTTAGCAGATTCCTTAGCCTCTAAGGGTCCAGATAAGGAGCCTGATTACGAAGAAAAACTAAATGCCTTTTTTAAAGAGCTAATCTCCTTCCAAAAGGAGCTTGAGAGGGTGGAAAAAAGGGAGCGTCTCCTCACAGGAAAAGACCTTATCTCCCTTGGTTTTAGCCCCTCTCCCCTCTTTAAAAAAATTCTTGAAGAAATAGAATTAAAGACCTTAAGCGGAGAGATCAAGACCAAAGATGAGGCTATTACTTATGTGATGGAGAATTATGGAGCTGGTTTTAGAGGGACAGAAGAAAAAACTACATGATTTGCTTGAGGAGACCCCCTTTTTACAGGGGAGATTAAGGGTCTTTCAGCCTAAGCAAGGATTTCGCTTTGGTATTGATAGTGTCCTTTTAGCCAATTTTTTAGAGGTGAAACCTGGAGAGAGGGCCTTAGAAATAGGGGCTGGCACAGGCATCATTAGTTTCATAGCCATGCTTAGATTCCCCCATCTTTATCCCTATCTCTTTGAGCTTGAACCCCTCTTTATTGAGGCACTAAAACTTGGGCTAAAAGCTAATAGCTTTGAAGAAAGGGCCTATGTAGTAAGAGGAAATATCTTGAAGGCCCCTTTTAGGCAGGGGGCCTTTGATGTGGTCTATGCCAATCCTCCCTATTTCAAAAGAGAGAGTGGTCGGCAAAGTCCCAATCCTTTGAAGAATTTAGCCAGACGGGAGAGTGCTCTGGAACTTAAGGCCTTTTTGAGGGCCTGTGAAAAGCTCTTAAAAAACAGAGGACGGCTATTTCTTGTCTTCACCGCCTATCGTTTGGCAGAGCTCATATTTTATTGCAAAGAGCTTAAACTTGAACCTAAGGTCTTGAGACTTGTCCATAGCTATCCTTATGAGGAGGCAAAAATTTGTCTTTTGAAGGCTGTTAAAGGAGCAAAAGAAGAGCTTAGAATCTTGCCTCCCCTTTACATTTATGAGGGGAAAAAGAAGGGCTATACAGAAGAGGTAAAAAAATACTTAAACATGTCTTATATTTAAGGTTGCTATGGAGATTTTTATTCCAAGGGCTAAAGCAAATTTCAAACTCAAGGCAGAGATTGAGCCTCGAGGGGATCAACCTAAGGCCATTTCCGCCCTGGTTGAGGGAGTGAAAAAGGGGATTAAACACCAAGTTCTTCTTGGGGTAACAGGTTCTGGGAAGACCTTTACTATGGCTAATGTGATTGCTAAGGTGCAAAAACCAACCCTTATAATTGCTCCCAATAAGACCCTTGCAGCTCAACTATACAATGAATTCAAAAAGCTCTTTCCTGAAAATGCGGTAGAATACTTTGTTTCCTATTACGACTATTATCAGCCTGAGGCCTATGTGCCTGCAACTGATACTTATATAGAAAAGGATGCCTCTATCAATGACTTTATAGATAGGCTCCGCCATTCGGCCACCACCTCAGTGCTGACCAGAAGAGATGTCATAGTGGTTGCCAGTGTCTCCTGTATATATGGCCTTGGGGCTCCTCATGAATACTTTTCTAAACACCTTTATTTACAAAAGGGTCATAAAATTAGGAGAGATGACCTAATTAGAGCCCTTGTGACCATGCACTATCAGAGGGTAGAAACAGATTTTACTCGTGGAACCTTCAGAGTAAGAGGTGATCTAATAGAAATCTTTCCCTCCCATGAGGAAAAAAGGGCTGTAAGAATCTCCCTTTGGGGAACAGAAATTGAGGAGATCAAGATCATAGATCCCTTTAGGGGAAAAGTCTTAGGTAAGGTCAATGATATCTTGATATTTCCTGCAAGTCACTATGTGACCTCAGAAGTTAATCTACAGAGAGCTATCCAAGAAATCAAAAAGGAGCTTAAAGAGAGGGTAGCCTATTTTAGGAGTCAGGGGCTACATCTTTTTGCTGAGAGATTGGAGAAAAGAACCCTCTATGACCTCGAACTCTTAGAAGAAACTGGCTACTGTAAGGGGATAGAAAATTACAGCCGTTATTTAGATGGAAGAAAACCTGGAGAACCTCCCTATACCCTTCTTGATTATTTCCCCGATGATTTTCTCCTCTTTATTGATGAAAGCCATATTACCATCCCTCAACTCGGGGGCATGTATAGAGGGGATAGGTCACGAAAAGAGACCTTAGTAGAATATGGGTTTAGACTCCCCTCTGCCTTGGATAATAGACCCCTTACCTTTGAGGAATTTGAAGAGAGGGTCAATCAGGTCATCTATGTCTCAGCAACTCCTGGGGACTATGAGCTTGAAAAGGCTGAGGGAAGAGTGATTGAGCAGATCATAAGACCAACAGGGCTCCTTGATCCTAAAATAGAAGTAAGGCCTCTACATAACCAGGTTGAAGACCTCTACTTTGAAATTAAGAAAAGGGTGGAAAGAGGAGAGCGAGTCCTTGTCTGCACCCTCACCAAACGCATGGCTGAGGAATTAACTGATTATTACAAGGAACTGGGAATAAAGGCCTGTTATTTACACTCTGATTTGAAGACTTTGGAGCGAGCTCGCATTATTAGGGATTTAAGGAGAGGGGTTTATGATGTCTTAATAGGGATAAATCTCTTAAGAGAGGGGCTTGATCTCCCAGAGGTTAGTTTGGTAGCCATATTAGATGCCGATAAAGAGGGCTTCTTGCGCTCAGAAAGAAGCCTTATTCAAACCATGGGAAGGGCAGCAAGGAATGTTAATGGCACAGCCATACTTTATGCAGAAAAAATTACTCCTGCCATGGAAAGGGCCATACAGGAAACGGAACGAAGAAGAAAGATCCAAGAGGAATATAATCGAGCCCATAATATTACACCTCAAACCATTATCAAGTCCATGGAAGATCCCCTAATGCAACTTGTGGAAGCTGATTTTGTGGACTTAGAAAAGATGGTGGAGATTGAAGAGGCCTTTGAAAGTCTTGAAGAATTGAGGAGAGAAATTGAGAAGGTTGAGAGGGAAATGAAGGAAGCAGCTAAAAATTATGAATTCGAAAGAGCAGCTGTATTAAGAGATAGGCTCTTTAGTTTAAAACAACTTGCCCTAAAATGGAGCTAAAGGAGATCCTTTTATGGCTAAGATTTTTAAAACCAACCCAAGGGCTGTTGCCTTAAAAATCTTACTTCGCTGGGAAAAGGAAAAACCTCTTCTTGATGAACTTCTCTCCCAGGTCTTGACCAAAAGTGTTCTTCCCGATGAGCGAGATAGGGCCTTAGTAGGAGAGTTAGTCAATGGCGTGGTAAGGCACCTCTATTATCTCGATTATCTTATCAGCAAATTTTCTAAAATCCCTTTGGATGAAATAGATATGGAGGTCAAAAATGCCCTTCGTCTTGGCATCTATCAAATCCTTTTCACCAGGATACCCACTCGTGTAGCTTTGGCAGAGACTCTAAAAATCCTTCTTCACAAGGGAAGGGCAAGTTGGATTAGAGGCTATGTAAATGCCCTTTTGCATAAAGTAGCTGAGACGAAGGATTCGCCTCCCGAGCCTCCACGGGAAGAGCCCCTTCACTATCTCAGCATTAAATATTCCTTTCCACCTTGGCTTATTCTGAGATGGTTTAAGAGATGGAATTTAGAGGAACTGGAAAGGTTGCTTTCTGCCTCTAATGAAAGACCACCACTGGTGATCAGGATAAATCCCCTAAAGGTAAGCAGAGACAATTATCTCCTCTATCTAAAAGAAAAAGTCCCCTTAGCAGAACCATGCCCATATAGTCCGCAAGGTATCATTCTTAAAGGCTTTAGAGGAAAGATAACAGAGCTCCAAGGGTATTATTTTGGTTGGTTTAGTGTGCAAGATGGAGCAAGTCAACTGGTTACTTTTCTTCTTGATCCTAAGCCAGGGGAGCGTATCCTTGATGCCTGTGCGGGAGTAGGCGGGAAAACTACACATATAGCAGAACTAACCCAGGACAAAGCCCAGATCTATGCCTTTGAACTATATGAGTGGAGATTAGAAAGGTTGAAAGAAAATTTTAACAGATTAGGCCTCAAAATGCCAAAATGTTATCAAGGGGATGTAGTTGAAGGATTGGCTAAAATAAACCCTCCACTCTTTGATCGCATCCTTATTGATGCCCCTTGCACTGGCACTGGAGTCATTAGAAAACATCCAGATATAAAATGGATGCGTTCAGAAAAGGACTTTATAGAGATTCCCCATAGGCAATTAAGACTTTTAAAGGGAGTTTCACCCTATTTAAAAAGAGGAGGTATCATTCTGTATGCTACCTGTAGTCTTGAGCCTGAGGAAAATGAAGAGGTCATTAATAAGTTTCTTGCGGAATGCCCTCAATTTAGAATGCAGCCTTTGACCCCCCTCTTAAAAAAGCTTTGCGGAGAGCATGCTGAAGAGCTCATTGAGAATGATTTCTATCTTAAGACCTATCCACATAAACACGGGCTTGACGGTTTCTTTGCCGTAAGGCTTGAAAAATTGTGAATATAACAGAAAAATTAAGTACCATAAGTTTTCTGAATTATTGACTATTTTGAGAAAATTAATTAAATTAAGCTAAAATTCCAATAAAACCTCTAAAGAGGAGAGGCTTATAAAGACTTTATGGCCTATAAATGGTTACCACCAAGTAAGACCCATCAACCACTTTGGGAGGGCAAAATGGTAGAAAAAATTCCTTTAGAAAATGGGCTTGTCCTTGAGATTTGGGATTACTCAAGAAAGATAGCTGGAGATCGTTGGCTTGTGGGCTTCTTAGCCCAAATTGCTGTTATCCCTAAGGCAGAAGATTTCTCCAATGAGGTCTATTATGAACATTTCCTTAGGGATTCCGATGGCTATCTCTATTATCGCTACCGAAAGGAAAGGACCTTTATCCCAGAAGACCAAGTTGGAGAAATCTATGGGAGTATAAAAGAGAACTTCCTTAAGGCTGTTTTACCCTATCTTTCAAGGCCAGATTTTAAACGCCAGCTTATTCAAACAGAGATTGCCCTCTTTGAAAAACGTGTAGATTGGAAATTATATCTTCAGCAAAAAGAAAGAGAGGAAGAGGAGTTAGAAAAGATTTATCAGTCTAAGGGATTCTTTTAATCTCTCTTAGGAAGCCTCAGGGTTTTTAGGTTCTGGCCCTGAGGGTTGAGGGATTTCATCTTGAGAATTTTCCTGTGTTGATGGAACTTCTTCTGGAAACTTCTTTTCTGTCTCAGTTTCTAAATCTTTATACTCCTCTTTGATAATCCCTCGTCTTTTCATGATAGAATAAATGAGGTTTGCTCTCTTTTCCACATAGGATGTGGCCTTAAGTGGATTATACTTTATAGGGTTTGGCAAGATAGCGGCAAGCCTTGCCGCTTCCCAGGGATTTAATGCAGAAGCTGGTTTACCATAGTAGTGCCTTGATGCTGCCTCAATCCCAAAAATCCCCTCTCCCCACTCTGCAATATTAAGGTAGATTTCAAGAATTCTCTTTTTCGATAGGGCTCTCTCTAATCGCCAGGTCAAAATAGCCTCTTGGATCTTTCGCACAGGGTTTTTAGAAGGGCTTAGAAAAAGATTTTTGGCTGTCTGCTGAGAGATGGTGCTCCCTCCATATTTTATCTTTCCAGCCTTTAGATTTTTCTCTAAGGCCTTTTGCATTGCCTCAAAATCAAATCCCTCATGCCTAAAGAACTTATCATCCTCTCCAATAAGCACAGCCTTAATTAGATAGGGAGAAATCTTTGAAAGAGGAACCCAGACCTGCCTAATCTGTATATTTTTGCCCTCCCTCTCCCACTGTTTCATCCTATACTTCATCATAGCAGTTAATTTGGGGTTTTCTTTTTTTAAGTAGTCAATGGGTATCAGCAAAGGGTAAATAAAGATATACCCTATAACTCCAAGAAGAAGGAGCAGAGGCAAAACCTTTAGAATCCTAAACATACCTATATGCACTCCCAATTGCCTTTTATACCAGGAGCAAAAGATAAATTATCAAGGAACAACATCGGTGAGCAAGACAAGATATCCATAAGGGAAGTAGAGCTCTTCTGCTGTTATTGAACTTTTCACTAAAGCCCTTTTAAGCTCCTCTATTTTAGATCTGGCAAGCTCAACAAAGTCTCTCATTAATAGGCAATATTGTTTTGCTCTTAAGGGCGAGGTTTTGATAAGAACAGGGCATCTTCCTCCACAGTAGAATTCTGCCAGGCAGTCGGCACATCCAAACTCTTCTTTATAATTCACCAATCTTTCCAAATTTCCTTTTAACTCCTTTATCTTCCCAGGATCTTTAAAGGAGATCTCCTCACCCAGATCTACACAGGGCAAAATTTTTCCCGATAAAATGTCAAAATTCCTCAATTTCTCTATCCCGCAGCCTGTATGGCCCCGCCTTATACCCTTCAAAAGGAAGAAAAAAAGCTCACAAAGGGGAAGTAGAGGTAATATTTGACCTTCCTTTATATGGCTTACAAATTCCTCAAAAAGAAAAGATAAGTCTGCAAGATAAGCTGCTCTGAAATTTTCAAAATTCTTTATGGGAGCCCTTTCTTCAATGAGATGCCAGAAAAAATAATCAGTTAGCCTCTCCTTATAGAGTTTCAAAAATTCTAAGTAGCAATCCCTTAAACTCATATTTTCCCTAATAGTAGACCACATCAGAACAGGGATTTTATAAACCTTTTTAAAGGCCCTCAAATTTTCCTCAATCTTATCCAAATCAGTTCCTTTCCTAACTCTATTGTGTTGTAATTTTCTGCCATCAATGGAGACAATCAATAAACTTAAGGACCCAAGAAAACTCTCTCCATCCTCTATGAAGCGATCTAAAAGCATACCATTAGTAAAAAGTAGATAATAAAAGGTTTTCTCGGGAAAACTTTGGGACATCTCTTTTATATAGAAGTTTAACCTTTCGGGAACCAAAAGCGGCTCGCCCCCATAAAAGGCAATATAAATAGGTTGACCATTCCCCAGATGATTAATCAGGAATTTTAAGGCTCTGAAATTCTCCTCTGGACTTTCTTCCCATAAGGAGGAAACCTTTGACCTCTCCCCATAGATCAAAGTGTTAATACATCCTTCACAAGAGGCATTACATTTACCAGTAACAACAAGATGATAAATAGAAGGATACTTTTCTCCTAAGAATTTCTCAAGCTCCATAATATAATAAATATATAACAAAAAAGAAATTGTCAATAGGTGAAATCAATTTTATCATATAAAAATATATTACAATAAGTAACATGAAAACAATAAAGATAGCATAACATATAAAAATCATAAAATAGGTATGATTTATTGTTAGTAGATTTTCCATATTTACTCTTTGAGGCTTCTTGAATTTTCTAACCTGAACCAAAGAAAATCTTTAAACTTTAGCGATTGGAGAGTATGTTATGTTTAGTATATTTGGAATAAGCATATCAGCCACAGGGTAAAATGGTGAATTAAAATAGATTTGAAAGTTTAGTTGCTGT
>CAZBLU010000039.1:0-13581 GCA_964493015.1 uncultured Caldimicrobium sp. | reverse complement strand
TCTGTCAAATATTTGACAGGGAAAAGATTTCCTCCTGGTAAATTTCTTCCTTCTTTAGACTAATTTATTAGGCCTTGCTGGTCTTATTTAGGCCTCTTAAAGGAGAGATAGTCTTATGGGATAATGGGTTTTGAGAAAAGTAAAATGGGCATGTTTCTTGAAAATATTAATTTAGGTGGAGGTTATGGTAGGTATTAGGATTAATCCTCAGGTTGGGTTGGTTGAGGCCTTAGAGGCAGCACAGCTCTTAGAGAGGAAATTCACGGCCTCTGCCAATAATTTGGCCAATTTAGATACCCCTGGTTTTAAGGCTGATGGCCTTGCCTTTAGAGAGGTTTTGATGAAAAAGATTGGTCCAAGATATAAGAAGGCTTTTAAGGAGACAGTGCCTTATTTAGATAGTCAGCAGGGTTTTCTTGAGCCTACCCATAATCCTTTACATTTTTCTATTGTAGGTGAAGGTTTTTTTAAGGTGCAGACCCCTAAGGGTATAGCCTATACCAGGGCAGGGAATTTTACCCTTGATGCTGAAAGGAGGCTTGTTACCTCGCAGGGCTATCCCGTGCTTGCCAATGGGGCGCCAGTAGTGCTTGATCCTGGTATGGCGGCAGAGGGGCTTGTGACTATGGATAATCTCAAACTCAGGGTCTCTCCTGATGGTTTACTCTCCATTGATGGCACAGAGATTGCACGGCTTGATGTGGTTACCTTTGATGATCTGAGTAAACTCAAAAAGATAGGAGAAAACCTCTATATCTCCGAAGGGGCACAGGAAGCGATGGCTATAAACTATGAGATAAGGCAGGGCTTTGTGGAAAAGTCTAATGTTAATCCCATTAAGGAGATGGTCAATTTAATAGAGATACAGAGGACCTTTGAATCGGTGCAAAGGAGCATTAGAGGCCTTGATGAGGCCACAGAAAAACTGATAGAGACTACAAGGAGGTAAGGGGAGATGATTAGAGGGCTTTGGAGTGCAGCAACAGGGATGCAGGCTCAACAGCTACAGCTTGACACTATTGCCAATAATCTCTCTAATGTGACTACAGTGGGGTTCAAAAAGAGCAGGGTGGAATTTGAGGACCTCTTTTATCAGAACCTCAAACTTGCTGGGGCCTTGACTGCTGATGGAGTGCAGGTGCCTGTAGGTATGCAGGTAGGCTTAGGTGTGAGACCTGTTGCAGTTTCAAAGCTTTTTACTCAGGGTGAATACCAACTAACTAATCAAGAACTGGATTTGGCTATTGAAGGGAGAGGCTTTTTCCGTGTAGTTATGGGAGGAGAGGAGTATTATACAAGGGCAGGAAATTTTAAACTGGATAGAGATGGTTACATTGTTACCCCTGATGGGGCAAGGCTTCAGCCAGAGTTTGCTGTCCCTACGGGGACGGCAAGGATTGAGATAACGCCTGATGGGGTAATAACGGCCCTTGATCAAAATGGTCAGGTTTTGGCCCAGGCTCAGCTCTTAATCTATGATTTTCCTAATCCCGCTGGCCTTTATGCAGTTGGTAGAAATCTCTTCAAGGCTACTCCAGCAGCTGGAGATGTTATTGAGGGAAATCCAGGGCAAAATGGCTTTGGGACTATTGCCCAGGGCTATTTAGAGATGTCTAATGTGGATATTGTGGAAGAGATGGTGAAGATGATTATCACTCAGAGGGCCTATGAGTCTAATTCCAAAGGGGTGCTAACGGCAGACCAGCTTCTTGAAATAGCTAACAATCTGAAGAGGTAGTGCCTTATGAGAGCTTTAATCTTGGCCCTGATTTTGCTTTTTACCTTCACTGATAAGGAGGCCTGGCCTAAGTTTTATAGCGAAGGAGATTTTAGGGAGATTTTTTTGAAGGAGTTTAAGGTGAGATTTTCTATTCCCCAGGGAGAGGTAGTTTTAGAGAGGTTTAAGTTTGAACCGGGAGACCTGGCTATTCCTAAGGGGACATCCTATAGAGTGGAGTGGATAGGTGTGGCTAAGGCTGGCTCAAATACAGCCTTATTGAAGTTCAAGTTGCAAGGAGGAGAAGAGAGAGTAGTAAGACTCTGGGGCTATGTGGAGGTTAAAGTTCCTGTAGTAGTGGTGAACCGTGATCTCTCTGCAAGGAGAATTCTTGAGGAGAAGGATTTGTTTTTAGAGAGGCGAGAACTATCTCGCCTTCCCCATGATGTGCTTTTTAGAGTTGAGGAGGCCCTTGGTCAGGAGACCAGAATGAGCCTTAAGGCTGGTACTGTTTTGAGGAGCTCCCATCTTAGCCAACCCTTGCTGGTAAAAAGAAATCAGGAAGTTGAAATAATAGCTCAAGGAAGAAATCTCACCGTGAAGGCCAGGGGTATTGCGCTCCAGGATGGTAGATCAGGACAGTTTATTTCTGTTAGAAATATAAGTAGTCAAAAGGTGGTTCAGGCCAAGGTAATTGGCGAAGGAAAGGTGGAGGTGACTTTTTAATGAGAAAGAGACTTAATTTAATTACTCTTTGGGGACTCTTTTTAGTTTTTCTAAATGGGTGTTGGGAGTTTGATCCCAAGACTCCTCCACCACCTCCCCCACCGCCTAAAATAGACTTTCCTGAACCTATCATTCCCTCACAGGGCACTAAGGGCTCTCTTTTTAGAGAGGGGTCTTCTCTCTTTGCCTATGCGGACAACAGGGCAAGATTTGTGGGGGATATAATTACCATTAAGATTGTGGAAACCTATCAGAGTTCTAACAATGTGAAGCAGGGAAGTAGTAAGCAAAGCTCTATCAAAGCAGGAATTAATAAGCTTTTCGGTTATGAGAATCAGTTTCAGAAAACTCTTCCCCTACCTTCGGGCTTTGATCCTACTAAATTAGTAGATGCGGGGATGAGTTCATCTACTTCTGGACAGGGGCAGACCCAGAGGGAAAGCCGGATCTTGGCAACTATTTCGGCAAGAGTGGTTGAGGTCTTACCCAACGGAAATCTTGTGGTGCAAGGGGTAAGGACGATCAAGAGAAACAGGGATCTTGAATATATTACCATCACAGGGATTGTTAGACCTCAGGATGTGGAGTCAGACAACTCGGTTATTTCGACGAAGATATCTGACCTCTATGTGGAGTATAGTGGTAAGGGGCCAAGTAGCGAGGCTACAAGTGGGCCTGGTATTTTAACCAGATTATTACAGCTTTTTTGGCTATTTTAAAAATCATAAAAAGGGGAGGTGTGATTATGAGATCACTTTTTAGGGCCTTAAAAAGGTTGATGATCCTAACTCTATTTTTCTTTTTGAGCCTTTTTGGGCTTGTCCATTTTGTTTTTACTAAGATTTAGGAGTGACCTTATGAAGTTTTGGCAGAGAGTTTTGAGAAGTTTCCTTCTCTCCTGGCTTCTATTACTTTTCTTGAGCCAGGAGATTTATGGGGTAAGACTTAAAGATCTTATGGATGTGGAGGGAGTGAGAGGCAATTATTTAGTGGGCTATGGGCTTGTGGTGGGGCTTAAAGGCACGGGAGATGGGGATCAGACCAAGTTTACAGTGCAGTCTGTGGTCAATATGTTAGAGAAATTTGGAATTCGTGTGCCCAAAGAACAGGTAAAACTTAAAAATGTGGCAGCTGTCCTTGTGACTGCCTATCTTCCTCCCTATGTGAAGCCTGGGCAAAGGATTGATGTGCAGGTCTCTGCTCTTGGGGATGCTAAGAGTTTACAGGGTGGAACCTTACTTATGACCCCGCTCACAGGTCCTGACGGCAAGGTTTATGCCCTTGCTCAGGGGCCAGTTTCCATCGGAGGGTTTGCTGCAGCTGGAGCGGGAGCTCAGGTTCAGGTGAATCATCCCACAGTGGGGAAGATCCCTAATGGGGCGATTATTGAGAGAGAAGTGCCCATGGAGGACCTGAATTCCTTAGAAAAAATTACCCTCTCTCTGAGGACAGAAGATTTTACTACCGTCTCCCAGGTTGCAGATTCCATAAATAACTATTTAAGGGGTAAATATGCCTATCCCTTAGATATCAAAAATATAGAGCTTAAGGTGCCAGAAAGATATAGGGGAAGGGTAGTAGCTCTTCTTGGTGAGCTTGGCAATCTTATGGTGAGGCCAGATGTGCCTGCTCGAGTAGTAATTGATGAAAAGACAGGGACCGTAATTATAGGGGAAAATGTGAGGATTTCTAAGGTAGCTGTAGCTCATGGAAATTTGAGTGTAGAAATAAGGGAGACCCCTGAGGTAGTTCAGCCTTTGCCCTTTGCCAGGGGTGAGACTGCAATTGTCCCCAGAACAGAGGTTACTGCTAAGGAAGAGAAGGCAAAGATTGTTGTCTTAGAAGAAGGAGCTACCCTTGGTGAGCTGGTTAGAGCCCTTAACGCCGTGGGGGCCACTGCAAGGGAATTGATAGCAGTGTTACAGGCTATTAAAGCCTCTGGGGCCCTGCATGCAGAGTTAATAATTATGTAGGGTGAGAGCCATGGAGAATTATGGCCTAAATTTTCAGAGTTTACAGAACATAAAAGTGCTTGCCCAAAGGGATCCTAAGCTTGCCTTAAAAAAGTTAACGGCTGAATTTGAATCTTTACTTTGGTATGAAATACTCAAAGGTCTTGATAGGACCACTATGAAGAGCGGTTTTTTCCCTGAATCCATGGAGAAAAGGATCTTTCAAGAATATCTCTATCAGGAAATTGCCAGAAAGGTCTCAGGAAAAAGAGGAAGTTTGGCGGAATATTTATACCAAAATTTAGAGAAAACTCCCTACTTTAAACAAAAAGGGCAAACTGCCGAAAACAAATAAAGGAGGAATGCCATGTTTTCCAGAGAACTAATTGAATTAAACAGAGTTTTGGAGGAGGAAAGGGGGGCTCTGATAAAGGGGGCAGTAGAGGAAATTTTAAAATGGTCCTCTCATAAGATAAGGCTTTTACAGCTTCTCAAAGACAAAAAGTTGACCCCAGAAGAGGTGGAGTTTCTTAAAAAGATTCACGAAAAAAACGAACAGAACAGAAAACTTATTGAGGCTGGGCTTAATTTTGTGGAAGAGGCCTATAGGCTAATTAATGGTTTTCTCATCCAGACTAACACCTATAGTAAAGAGGCAGTGAAAAGTGAGGTTCGGTTACTCTCAGAGAGGGTTTAAACTGTGGCTGGGCTAACCTCTGCTCTCAATATTGCCAAGAACGCCTTACTAAATTTTCAGTTAGCTACCTCGGTGATCTCTCATAATGTTGCTAACGTGAACAATCCTTCCTTTTCTCGTCAAAGGGCCATTGAAACCACCTATCCTCCCAGTCCAAGCCCTGTGGGAGCTATTGGTTCGGGATCTAAAGTGGAGAAGATCCTGCGCTATTTTGACATCTTTTTAGAGAGAAATATTAATCTCAAAAAGACAGATCTTGGCCTTTTTTCTGCCAGTGAGAGTGCCCTCAATATCTTAGAAAGCCTTTTCAATGAGACCCAAGATTCAGGGCTTTCCAAGATCTTAAGAGAATTTTGGAATGCCTGGCAAAATTTAGCCAATTATCCTGAGAATCTTTCGGCAAGGACACAGGTTGTAGAAAGCGGAAAACTTATTGCTGAGGCTCTAAAGGCCAAGTTTCAGGGCATGAAAGACCTTGAGACCCAGATTGGACTAAAACTCAAAGAAATTGTGGACAATATTAATCGTCTTTCTTCTCAGATTGCTGAGCTAAACCTTCAGATTATTGCCCGAGAGTCAGGAGGACGCACAGCTAATGATCTGCGAGATCAAAGGGATCGTTTAGTGGGTGAGCTTTCTCAGCTTGCCAATATTCAGTATTTTGAAAGTAAAGAGGGTGCCTATAACATCATCTTGGGGAAAGGGTATAATCTGGTAAACCTGGGGACTTACTGGAAACTTGGTATTTCAGGGCTTGAGGTCTATTGGATTGATAGCCAGGGCGCCAAAGTGCCTTTGACCAGTAGAGAGGTAGCAAGTGGTGAGCTTGGGGGCTGGCTAAAGATGCTTGAACAGCTCTCTGATAGCTATAACTACGAATATGTCTCCTCAACCAAGGGAATTTACCTTCCCTCAGGAAGAGCCCTTTCGGAGAGCGATACCTTTGGAGATCTTGGGATCCAAAGTGGGACTATAAATTTTACAGGTAAAGATCACTTTGGAAAGGATATTTCAGGTTCTTTTAATATAATCTCTGGTAATACGACATTGAGAGAATTTCTTAATGAGATTGAAAAGGCCTTCAGTTTTACTGTCAAGGCCTATATAAAGGACGGAAGGCTCTATGTGGAAGATGCCTTTAGGGGGCAAGGAAAGCTTGAATTTAGTATTACCTCAGCTCCTTCTGCCCTTGATTTTGGTACCTTTGATGATCCAGCCTATCAGAGAAGGGTTGAAGAGCTAAACCTGGCTGGGAAACTAAAGCTCCTTGGAGAGGAACTGGTTAAGGCTGTAAACGAGCTTCATACTCAGGGAGTGGGCCTTGAGTTCTTTTCTAAGGAGCTTGAGGGGGCCTATAGCGCTACAAAATTTATCAAAGAGCTTCCCTATTTTCTTGATCTAAATAGAGAGGGGTTCTTCTATCTCTGGGTGAGACAGGACCAAGGAGAAATAAGACCTATAAGGGTAGAGCTTAATCTCTCGGAAGATGCAACTTTGGATGATCTTGCCAACGTGATCAACCAGGCTCTCAATCAGGCAGGTTTTAATACGGGTCCCAACTATGACCTTAGAGCCATCATTCGTGGTGGAAGGCTTGTCTTTCAGGCAAGAGAAGGTATTTCCTTTGCCTTTTCCAATGATACTTCAGGCATACTTCTTTCTACTGGGATAAATCTCTTTTTCCATGGCACAGATCCAGCAGATCTCTCAGTAAATCCCCTTCTTGTGCAAAGGCCAGAGTTCATCTCTTCAGGAAAAATGGATGTATCAGCTCTAATAAGCCAAAAGCCCCTTTTTGGAATATTTAGAAGTGATACCCCCATTAATGTAACTCAAACCTTTCAGGTGAATACCCTTTATGTGAGGCCCTATGATGAGAAAGGCAGGGCTTATATCTTTCCACCACAGGCCTTTTATGAAGGAACCATTACAGGCAATGTCTTAGGAGGGCCAATCACCATCAAATTCAAAGATGCCACAGGTAATGACCTTGGGAGCCCGCTCACCATACCTGCTGGGACTTCCTGGCAGGACTTACTAAATATCTTAGATGGCTCAAATGGTATTAAGGCAAACCTTGAGGGAAATATTTTGAGGTTTGAGCTTACTCCAAGCAAGGCCCCAGTTGGTGCCCTTTGGTTTGAAGTGGAGGAGGGAGTATCAGGATTGATGCCCCTGATTAGGTGGGACAGCGCTTTAGGTGCCTATGCTGTAAGCATAGATCCCGATGATCCCAACGATCCTTTAGACCCCGCTGACAATTTTCAAACTATACTTTCTAAACTTAATCGTCTACCATTCTTTAGGGCCTATATAGATGAATTTGGGCATATGGTCATGCGTCTTGAACCCAATCAGACTAAGGTTTATGGCTTTGAACTTGGAGAGACCTTAGAGTCAACTGCTGACCCCATAGATACTTCTCAAAGTTTTTTAAGCAACTTGAAGAGCCTTAACTTGGATATCCCTTCAGTGCGTATCAGTGGGACGAATGAATTTAGATACCTCTCAGGGCTTGCATATTTTATAAAACCAACTATTTATGAGGGCGATGCCTCACTTTCAATCAATACGGCTACTGTGTATAGGATTAGATATTTTGATAGTAATGGTAATTACATAGGATCTTCCCCTCCAGTCAATAGTGGTGCTAATCTTGCTCAACTGATTAATAACTTTGATAACGTGGCAGGCATAAAGGCTCAGATTAATGGGGATAAATTTTATATTTGGCTTGATCCTACAGAGCCTGGAACACCACCAGGTTTAGCCTATTTTACTATTGAAGTATATGACGATGGAGATAGCATCTTTGAAGGAAGTGAGGGATTAGTAAGAACAGATACCGGCTATGTCCCACTTAAGATGGGAGAAATATCTTTTTATCTCTTTAATGAAAAAGGAAGCCCCCTTGATGCCTTGGACAAGGATCACCAAGTAATAGATCCCTTTAGAGTTGAGCTTTATACGGATAAAGCTCTCTTCCAGCTTCTTGAGAGAATTAATGCCACAGAAAATGCTATATATGCTCTTTCAGCACGTCTGGACAGAGAGGGACATTTAATACTTGAAACAACTGGTTTGTATAATACAAGAAGCTTTGTATCTTTAGACACCAGGCCTGCCACACCAAATACATCCCTTCAGAGAAATGCCTTACGCTATGATCAATTAACAAATTCTTATTTTTATTTAAGTGATTACAAAGTTTCAGGAAATCCTACCTTTCCGACACAAGATATTACACTAAGGATCTTTGATTCTAATAACACGCTCATAGCTCAGGCAACTAACAGTTTTACTAATCCTAATCTAAATGACATTCTAAACTGGCTAAATACCCTTGACCTTGATGGTGACAATTTTGGTGATTTAACTGCTGAAATTACTAACGAGGGCAAGATATACATCAGGTTTAGGGACTTAAGCTTAGGATCTCAAAGGGTCTCCTATTTCACCTTAGAAAGTAACGGTAATTTCTCTGCCTTTCTTACATCAAAACTATCCTCCATGACTAAAGGTGGTGAAGGAATCATATATTCCTCAAATAGTTATAAGTTAAAAAGAGGTGATAATCGCATAGCTCAGGCTATAGCAGACTCTGCCACAGAGACCAGGGAAAAACTTAATCTTTCAACCTTAGAAAATTACTATGCAAGCATTGTAGGAGAGGTAGGCACGGCAACCAAGGCCGTTAAAGAGAGCAGAAGCTTCCTTGATGACTTGCTTCGCCAACTCTCAGCTATTAAAGATAGTATCTCTGGGGTCTCGCTTGATGAGGAAATGGCAAATTTGCTTAAATATCAACAGGCCTTTATAGCCACAACAAAAGTCCTCTCAACCGTTGAGGACATGTTTGAAGCCCTGATTTCTGCTAAGAGATAGGGGGTGATCTCTAAATGAGAATTGGGATGAACACCAAGTTTGGAGGTTTCCTTGCCGATTTGGAAAGGCTCTCCTCTGAGATAAGTAAAGCGCAACTTAAAATATCTTCTGGAAAAAATTTTCTTCGGCCCTCTGATGACCCTCCAGGAGCAGTTATCTCCCTCAATTATAAACAGGGGATAGCAAGAATTGATCGTTATCTGGGGGCCATAAATGAGGGCTATGCCTTTCTTAAGGCCCAAGAGTCAACTTTAGCCAATGTAGAGGATCTTGTAGCTCGGGCAAAGGTTTTAGCCATTCAAGCTGCCAATGCTACTCAGGATCTCAACGCACGAAGGGCTACTGCTCAGGAGATTGACCAATTGGTGCAAAACCTCTTGGCCTTAGCCAATTCTCAACTGGGAGAAAAATATCTATTTGGAGGAAATAAGACCACTGGTTATCCTCCTGGAGAGACCCCTTTTAAGATCGTTAAAGAAACCCTTCCCGATGGACAGATAATAGAGCGCGTGATCTATCAGGGTTCTTTAGAAGATTATGAAATTGGCTATGACCTCAATATGAAACTTAAACTTGGTGAAAATGGGCAAAAGGTCTTTATGGATAGCGGGATCTTTGAAACCCTTCTCTCTCTAAAGAGGACCCTTCTTGCTGACAACAGGATTGACTACCAAAGGGAGCAATACAATATTCAGGAGGCTATAAATAAACTTGATCAAATTTTTAATTATATAGCTCAAAAGAGGGGAGATGTAGGGTCCAAGATGGCACATTTTGAGACCAAAAAGAATCTCTATGAGGATTTCAAACAGACCTTGGAGAGCAATCTGGGGGAGAGGGAAAGTGCCGATTTGGCTAAGCTTGCCTCACAGCTACAGAGCCTTCAGATTGCCTATGAGGCTGCCTTAAGAGCTGTGGCGATGTTTTCTGATATGAATTTGGCTAAATATCTTTAGCAATAATCCCTCCACCAAGCAGTAAATCCCCCTCATAGAAGGCACAGACCTGTCCAGGAGTAACCCTCTTTACTGGTTTAGCTAAAAGCACATGCCAACGAGGCCCAACTTGGCTTAGCTTAAGAAGAGGCACCCTCTCTGAGCGATACCTTACCTGCAAAGTGACCTCTCCCCATCTCTCAAAGGGGAGATGAAAATTTATATCTTCAAGCCAAAAGGTGTCTCGGGCAAGCTCCTCTTCCTCTCCGAGATAGATCCTATTATTTTCG
This sequence comes from uncultured Caldimicrobium sp., assembly GCA_964493015.1. Lineage (GTDB taxonomy): Bacteria > Desulfobacterota > Thermodesulfobacteria > Thermodesulfobacteriales > Thermodesulfobacteriaceae > Caldimicrobium. Next base: position 3,379 of record CAZBLU010000039.1, on the reverse strand, counting down.
GCATCAATCCTTATAACATAAAGGGGTCTACCTAAGGGCACGTTTAAGCCCTTTCTTTGGCCAATGGTATAAAAATAAAAGCCCTTGTGCTTCCCCACAACTTTACCCTTATAAATTATTTCACCTTCACTCTCCTTAAAATGCTCCCTAAGGTATTCCCTCAGACTCCTACCCTGTAAAAAACATACATCCTGTGATTCGCTCTCTTGAGAGAAACTTAATCCCTCAGCAAGGGCCAATTTTTTCACTTCTTCTTTGGAAGTAAAGGTGCCTACTGGAAAGATTAGTTGGGGTATGATATCTCTTTTTATTAGAGCTAAAAAATAGGATTGATCCTTTGCCCTATTTGCAGAGACCTTTAAAAGGGGATAACCTTTGTATTCTGCCTTCCTTACATAGTGCCCTGTAGCATAATAGTGGGCCTTGAGATTAGCTTTTACCAGCTCGGGCACTATCCCAAATTTAAAGAGACGATTACAGAGGGCGCAAGGGTTGGGAGTAATACCTTGGAGATATCCTTCTAAAAAGGCCTTTATTACCCTTTCCTTGAAAAGGGCTCTAAGATCAAATATTTGGTGCTCAATTCCAAGGAACTGAGCTACACTCCTTGCCTTTTCCAGATACTTCTCCTGTCCATCAAAAAGCCAAAAAGTCACCCCTATTAACCTACATGGCTCAGGTATAACAAGACCTTTCTTGAGAAGAAGGGCAGAAACTGCGCTATCCACCCCTCCGCTCAAGGCAATGGCTACAATTTTTTCCGCTTCCATTGTCTTTTTAAAAAAATAAATTAAATTATTCTTTACTTTAAAATTATATCACAGGTGAGGGTTTTGGCATGAGGGAGAATTATCTTAAAAAATTTTTTTCCTCTTCAAAGAAGGTCTCTGCTGATAAGGCCCTACCTCCTGAAGAGACCATAAGGATAGTTGAGGAAAGATTAACTAACCATGGCTTAAGGATATACAAAGGGTTAAAGCGTATAGATAAAGGTAGGCTTGGTATTCCCGTTTATCTTAGTCTCTATGATGTAGAAGGGACGAAAATTACGGGTAATTTTAAGCAAATGGGAAAGGGGCAGACAGAGCTTTTATCTAAGGCAAGTGCCCTTGTGGAGCTTGTGGAGAGATTTTCCCTCTTTAGTTTTTATCATAAGGTTCCTCAAAAGGCTATTTTAACTCCCTTTGAGGAACTGGGAGATAGAGCTATCCCTTGGGAGGTATTTCTCCAATCTGTGGAGGATGAGGAAGAGCCAAAGGTGAAGGAGGTGGCCCTGAAAATAATCCCTCGGATACCCCAATACTTTGTGCCAGCATTGGAAGCGCGCACTAAGGAGATTAAATATCTTCCCTTTCACTGGTTTTTGGTCCTCTATGAGTATAATGGCTCTGCAGGGGGGAATACCTATCCTGAGGCAGCAGTGCAGGCTATCTGTGAATTGATTGAAAGACACACACAAACGCCCTCTCTATTCGCTATGGTAAGCCTATGCCAGAGATAAGAAGAGATTCTATAGGAGGCCAAGCTGAAGAATTACTTCAGGCCTATGAGAGATTAGGTATTAGGCTTTGGATAAGAGACATGACCTTTGGTATGCCTGTGCCTACTGTTGCGGTTATGGCTATGGATCCTTCAACCTTTCCTGAGAGAAGTGAAATCGTCTATGCTGCAGGGACAGGGACAAGCCCAGAGAGGGCCCTAATTAGAGCCTTAACAGAGGTAGCTCAGCTTGCTGGCGACTTTGACACAGAGGGAAAATACTTGGAGAGTGGTTTGCCTAAATTTGCCAGTTTAGAAGAGGCAAGACAGGTTGTAGAAAAGGCAGGTGAAGTGAGGCTGAGAGACCTTCCTAATCTATATGCCGAGGATCACGTGGAAGAATTAGAAAGGCTTGCCTTAGAGATGAAGGCTCGAGGCTATGAAATATATCTCATAGATCTGGAAGAGGAGGTCTTAAAAATTCCTGCAGTTTATGCCCTTATTCCTGGCATCCTTTTTAGAGAACGCACTAAAATACCTTATCTCTTTAAACTTGTCCGTATCCTTCCTCTTTATCTGGAACCAGAAAAGTCTAAGAAAATCCTGGAAGAGGTTCTCAGTGAAGTGGGGGATAGGTATTATCTTAATGGTTATTATGGCAATATCCTTAAGGAATTGGGTAGAGTTGATGAGGCTGTGATTGCCTATGAAAAGGTCCTCTTACAAAATCCTCCTCCATCTGATTTGATTTCTCTTTATACCCATTTTGCTGATTCCTATCTTAGGAAGGGAGAATTGGATAGGGCCTTAAAGGTTTGTGAAGAAGCCTTAACCTTTGAGGAGGTAGCTGAACTATATAATCTTATGGGAAGGGCCTTTTATAAAAAGGGTGATTATCTTCAGGCTTTGGAGGCCTTTATTAAGGCAACAGAGCTTAATCCCTCTTCAGCCGTTGATTATGCCAATGCAGGATACTGTCTGAAAAATCTCAATTTTATTCCTCCAGCTGAAATTTTCTTTAGAAAGGCCTTAGCTCTTGATCCTGATTTAACTATGGCCAAGCGGGGTCTTGAATATTGTGAGAATATATTGCATAATAAAAATTAAATCTCTTATGGGAGGAAGAGATGCATAAAAAAGGACTTTTTTTAAAATTTTCCCCTGAAATAGTGGAAAAGCCTATCGTATATCGCTTAGTCAAGGATTATAATCTTATCTTTAATATTTTAAAGGCTACTATTACTCCTGGGAAAGAGGGCTTGATGATCCTTGAGTTGATGGGGGAGAGAGAAAATTTAGAAAAGGGGCTCCAGTATCTTAAGGAAGAGGGAGTAGAAGTTCAACCTCTTGGACAGCAGGTAATGAAAAACGAAGAGCGTTGCATTCATTGTGGAGCCTGCACAGCGGTCTGCCCAACTGGAGCACTCTCTGTTGATAGAGAAACCTTTAAAGTTGTTTACGATCCTAATAAATGCACTGCCTGTGCCTTTTGTGTAGCTGCTTGTATTACTAAAGCCATGGAAATTCACATCCAGAGCGAGGCAGCTTGAAGCCCTTTAAAGACCTTGACCTTTTGTCTAAAATAGGCTAATTTCAATAAAAAGAGGTGGTATAGTTATGGGTTATGCCATAAAAGTCTATGAGGCCTTTAGAGCCTTTGGGGAGACTCCTGCTAAAATCCTTGCAGAGTATATTGAGGAGATTGAAAGACGAAAAGCTGCTACTTCAGAAGAATTAAAGCAAAGTGAACTCAGACTCGCTGGTGATATCAAAGAAAAGGAACTCAAGCTCATTAAGGAGATTGAGAAGGTTAGAGCAGACTTAAGTATTGAAATAGAGAAGCTTAGGGCTGAGTTAACAAAGGAGATTGAGCAACTTAGAGCTGATGTGGCTAAGGAGA
>CAZBLU010000038.1:0-13788 GCA_964493015.1 uncultured Caldimicrobium sp. | reverse complement strand
AGCTTACTTACCCCTTTAAGGGTTCCTACCTGATTTACTCAACATAGCTCTAAGCTTCCTCAACTTTTTAAGCATTGTAACTGCTTTAGAAAGCCCTTTTTGAAAATAGCTTGGGCTGTGATAAAATTAGAGGCATGTTAAAAAGGCCCTATCTTTTAATACTTTCTGTAGTTTTGCTCATAGGGCTATTTATAATTTTCATAAAGAAAGATCTTGGCAAAGGACCTGTGGGCTTCCTTTTTAGGCCCTTTTGGAATATGGAAGCAACCATTGCCGAAGAAGTCAAGGCCTTTTTCTCCCGCTATCTCCACTTGGTCAAGGTTAAAGAGGAAAACGCTAAACTTAAAGAGAGACTTCTTTTATTAGAACAAGAACTTGCCTATTATAAGGAGAGAGAGGCCCTCTATCAAAGTCTTGAAAAGCTTTATAAACTCTCCACCGCTATTGAGTATCCCCAGGTGGTTTCAAGGGTCATTTACAAGGGTATAGATCCCTATGGGGATATTTTTATCATTGACAAGGGGGCAAAGGATGGGCTTATGCCTCAGATGCCAGTTTTAGCCTTAGCTGAAGGTGTAGGGGTAGCCCTTGTGGGGCAGGTTGTTGAGGTCTATCGCAATTTTAGTAAAGTGATCCTCCTTACAGATCCCTCCTTTGCCGCAGATGTGAAGCTTTTGAGAACTCAAGATAGGGCCATTTTGAGAGGGAAGGCTGAGCCTCAGGCAGCTTTAGAATTTCTCCCTCTTTATTCTCAAGCCAAGGCAGGTGACCTTGTAGTTACTTCGGGACAAGATCTTCTCTTTCCCCCAGGGCTCATGGTAGGAGAATTAAGGGCTTTGAAAAAAGATCCTCAAGGTCTCTTTCAGAGAGGTGAGGTAAGACCCTTGGTTGATTTTTATAACCTCAGCTATGTAGTGGTCTTGCTTAAAACCCCTGAGGTCTCTATGTAAGCTATGAACCCACCGCAGCTTTTCCTCAGATTTCTCCCTTTTTGGTTAGTCTTTCTCTTTCTTAAGGGGGTTCTTACAGGGCTTATTCCCCTATGGTATGTTGACCCAACTACAGCCCTCTCTCTTGCCTTTACGCTCATTTGGAAGTTTAATCTCTGGGCCCTTGTGGGTATGCTCCTCTTGGGACTAATCAGGGCCTTTGATGGGGTTTATCCTCTCCTCTTTTTTGCTTCCTATTACAGTGCCCTTTTGTGGCTGAGAAATTGGGGGAAGAGATACTTTAAGGAACAGTCTGCTTATTTCCCTTATCTTTTTTGGGCCTTGGCTATCCTTATCCTTGTTTTCTTAGAGCTTTTTCTCTTTTTTAATCGCTTGAGTCTCTATAGCTTAACCTATGATTTCCTCTTGCGTCTTCTCCTTAAATCGCTCTTCTATGCCCTATTTACCTTTCTGTTAACTATAGCCTTTTACCGCCTATTAAAAGTGATCTGGGATCATGAATCCTAAGGATTTGTGCAGGCCCAAGGAAAAGTGGGTAGGAAAGGAGAATATTAACCAGATCTGGGATAAAAGACTCTACTGGGCTAAGATTCTCCTCTTTATAGTCTTAGCTCTCCTCTGGCTAAGACTTTTTTATCTTCAGGTAATAAAACACTCTTACTATTTGAACAAGGCCAAGGCAAGATCCATAGCAAGCTATGTGATCAAGGCCCCCCGTGGAGAGATTATCACAGCAGATGGGGTAGTGGTTGCCACGAATAGGGCTATTTTCCAGCTCTATCTTGATCTGGAGAGCCTTATTAATGAAGAGGAGACTTTGAAAAAATTGAGCCTCCTTTTAAAGGAGGATTATGGGCTTCTCAAAGAGAAATATTATCTTGCTAAAAAGGCCTCCTTTGGAAGGGTTCTCCTAAAGAGAAATCTCTCCTGGGACCAGGTTGCCAGAATCTTGGTTAGGCAGTACTACTTACCTGGGGTAATTGTAGAGGTTGAGGCAGAGAGATATTACCCCTATGGGGAGGCCTATTTTCATCTCCTTGGCTATGTTGCAAGGATAAGTAAGGAGGAATATGAGGCCCTAAAGGATAAAAATTACTCTCCTGAGGACCTCATTGGGAAAAAGGGCTTGGAAAAGCTCTACGAGCCCTATTTAAAGGGGGTGAACGGTCGCATTGAGACGGAAAGAGATGCCCAGGGCAGGCTTGGCAAAGTGGTTGGGCGCTCAGACCCTGTAGCTGGGAATGATTTGATTCTCACGGTGAGACACGACCTTCAGATGAGGGCCTATGAACTCTTGAAGGAGAAAAGAGGAGCCATAGTTGCCCTATCGCCCCAAAATGGGGCTATTCTTGCTTGGGTTAGTGCACCTTCTATTGATCCTAATAAATTTATCTATGGCTTTGAAGAAGGGGAATGGGAAAAGATTGTTAATGACCCTCGGAAGCCCCTTTTGAATAAGGTTATTCAGCCCTATCCTCCAGGGTCCACCTATAAATTGATTACCGCCCTTGCAGGGCTAAGGGCAGGTATTATTAAAGGCCTTAACTGGACGGTCTCTTGCCCTGGTTATTTTCCCTTTGGAAATCATATCTTTCGTTGCTGGGAGAGACGTGGCCATGGAGGGGTAAATTTAATTAGAGCTATAGCTGTTTCTTGTGACGTCTTCTTTTACACCGTGGGCTCAAGGATAGATATTGATCTATTAGCTTCAGTCTCAAGAGAATTTGGCCTTGGTAGGACCTCTGGGCTTGGCTTTTCTGACGAAAAGGCAGGGCTTGTTCCTGACAAGGCCTGGAAGAAAAAGCGCTATGGCTCAGCCTGGAGTCAAGGAGAGACTGTGGTGGTAGCCATTGGGCAGGGCTATATTCTAACTACTCCTCTACAGATGGCCAGGGCCTATACTATTTTTGCCAATGGTGGACACCTTTATAGACCCTTTGTAGTGGCTGAGGTCAAGAGGAAGGATGGAAGCTCCATTTTTAAGGCTAATCCTGAGTTTGAGGGTAAAGTAAGTATATCTGCTGAACATTTGGAATGGCTTCGCACAGGCCTTAAAGAGGTAGTGGAGTCTGGAACAGGGAAGGCTGCTAAAGTCCCTGGTATCACCGTGTGGGGAAAGACGGGGACTGCTCAAGTTGTAGCCTTACAAAAAAAGACCAGACATTTAGAACATCATGCCTGGTTTGTGAGTTATGCAGGAAACTCCACCCCTGAGATTGTCTCTGCCGTACTTGTTGAGCACGGGGGTGGAGGAGGGGCTGTAGCTGCCCCTATAGCAGGAGAACTCTATCGTGCCTTTTACAAGCTCCCATCTTTGATGAAAAAGATCCCAGAAGAAAAGCCCGAGGAAACACCCTCGGAACTCACGGAGGGAATAATCAATGGAAATTTTACTTCGAACTAAGGTTTTTATTAAGGAGAACAGCTTAGCCCTTTTGTCCCTTTTTACCCTTACAGGGATTAATATCCTTAATCAGTTAGGGATGGGAGAGACAGGGGCCTATTTTTGGAAAAATATATTGTGGAATTTCACAGGGTTAGTTATATTTTTTTTAATATTATATAAATTTGATTATCGCCGTATCTCTTTGGAGCTTGTTTGGGTGATCTATGGTGCTCTTTTATTGTTGATGATAATTCTTGCCCTTTTTAAGAAGCGCTGGCTTGTTCTCGGGCCCTTGAGTATTCAGCCCTCAGAATTTTTGAAGATCGTTCTCCTCTATTTGATTAGTCTCATAGTCTTCAAAAAGAAAGAGTTTAAATTATCTAATGGTGAGGGCATTTTTTTACTACTAACTATTTCCATACCTCTTATATTTCTCTTTCCCGTGGATTTAGATTATTCTGGGATAATTTTTCTCATGTTTTTTGTCTTTCTCTTATTTCTTGGGTTTCCTAAGAGACTTTTTATATTCATGGGCATCATAGGACTAATCTTTCTCATAGTTCTTTTCCCCCTTGCCTGGAACAAACTGAAACCTCATCAAAAGGGTAGGATTTATGGATATCTTGATCCAGAAAAATATTCCAAGACCTGGGGATATCAAATCAATCAGTCTCTTATTGCTATAGGTTCAGGTGGGATAGTGGGACAGGGTTTGCAGAAGGGCTGGTCTACAAGACTCAATTATCTTCCTGCCAAGAATACAGACCTTGCCTTCTCTGTCTGGGCTGAGGCTTTTGGGCTTTTGGGTGCAACCCTATTTCTTGTGGTTTATGGGTATCTCCTTTACTGGGGGCTTAATGTCTCTCGAAAGGCAAAAGATCTCTTGGGAAAGAGCCTAAGCCTTGGAATAGTGCTTATTCTTTTGTTTCAACTCATTTTTAACCTGGGAGGGGCATCAGGGTTACTGCCCATGACCAGTATCCCTCAACCCTTTCTCAGTTATGGTGGATCTATAACTATTTCTACCTATCTTATGTTATCACTTTTATTTAATATAGCCTTTAGGAAAGATTTTTTTAAATAACTTTTAATTTTGGCTTTAAGTAGGGCTTGACTTTGAGGAAAAATTTAATAACTTCAAAGCTTTAAGAAGTTTTAGCAAACACTGAGGAGAGGTACAGTCATGCTAAAATTTGACATCACCTTATTAGTTCAGATAATTGAGGCTTTGATTTTAGCTATGATTTTGAATATTCTTTTAATTAAGCCAGTGATGAATCATATTGAGGAGAGGAAAAGGCAATTTAAGGGTTTAGAAGGTGAAGTGGAAGATCTTTTAAGGCAAGTAGAGGAGGGTTTGAAGAATTATCAGGAAGCTTTAGCTGCAGCAAGGGCTGAGGGAGCGCAAAAAAGGGAGGCTTTGAAAGAGGAGGCTCGAAAGATAGAGAAGGAAGTGTTGGCCAAAGTAGCCAAGGAAATGGAGGCCCAAAAGAGGGAGTGGGAGGCGCAATTTAGGCGAGATTTCTCTCAACTCAGAGAGGCTGTGCTTGCCCAAAGGGAGTATTTTGCTAATTTAATTGTGGAAAAACTTCTTGGGAGGAAGGCATGACAGATGGAGCCCATGGCGTCACTGCCTCGCAGATCAAGAATCTTATATGGTGGACTGTTAATTTTATAGCTCTCCTTATTATACTCTATAAGCTTTTGAAAAAACCCATAGTTAATTTTTTTGTGAATAGGCAAGAGGCTTTGAAAAGGGAATATGAAGAGCTTTTAGCTAAGAAAAAGGAAGCCGAAGCCAAATATTTAGAGTTACAAGAAAAGGTAAAAAATCTCAAGGCTGAGGCAGAGGCTATTTATCAAAACTATGTTGAGCAAGGGATGAAAGAGAAGGAAAGGATTCTTGAGGAGGCTCGTAAGCAGGCTGAGCGCATTAAGGAGCAGGCTCAACTTTATATGGCCCAGGAAATGGAGAAGGCAAAAGAGGCCTTGCGTATAGAGCTTGCGGAGGAGGCCGTAAAGCTTGCTGGAGAAATACTTAAGAACAGGATCACTATTGAAGACCAGAGAATGCTTTTTAAAGAGTTTGTAGAAAATATCAAAGGGAGGATTGCAAATTGAGAGCCTTAGCCACAGCCTTAAAGTATGCTAAGGGGTTATTTATAGCAGGAAAGGAGCTAAACAAGGTTAAAGAATTTGGAGAAGATTTAGCCAGAGTTCAAGAGGGGTTAAGGGCTTATCCAGAAATTATTAATGTCTTGCAGAGCCCAATTTATCCTCCAGATGTCAAGATGGAAATCTTACGGGAAATACTAACTTATTTTAAAGTAGATCCAGAGGTAGAGAAGTTTTTACAACTGCTGGTGGAGAGAAGAAGGATTCAGTTGCTTTCAGATATTGTGTCCATGTATCAGGCTTTGCTTGATGAAGAGCTTGGGATAGCCAGAGGGGAAGTGGTGACTGCCTATGAGATAAGTGATGAGGAAAAGAAGAGCCTTGAGGAGGCTTTAAAGGCCCTTTTAAAGAAAGAGGTGTATTTGGAGGCTAAGATAGACCCTGAAATTATTGGTGGTGTCAAGGTCAAGATAGGTGACTATGTCTGGGATGGGACTTTGAAAACTCAGCTTGAAAAATTTAAAGAAATTATTAAAAAGGGGGTATAGCTTATGGAAGCTATTAAAGCTCAAGAATTAAGCGATCTTATTAAGAAGAGAATAGAGGAGTTTGAAAAGAAGATAAATCTTGAGGAAATGGGAGTAGTTATTTCTGTTGCCGATGGTATTGCCCGTGTTTTTGGTTTGAGGAATTGCGAGTATATGGAGCTTATAGAGTTTCCTGAGAGTGGAGAGGTTGGTATTGCCCTCAACCTTGAGTTTGATAATGTAGGTATCCCTGTGATGGGGGACTATTCTAAGATAAAAGAGGGTGACATAGCAAAGAGAACAGGGCAGGTGGCCTCAGTCCCTGTTGGGGAGGCAGTTATTGGTAGAGTTATAGATCCTGTGGGTAGGCCTCTTGATGGTAAAGGACCTATTGAAGCAAAGGAATTTAGAAGGATAGAATTGAAAGCTCCTGGAATTATTAGTAGAAAGCCAGTACATGAGCCAATGTATACTGGTATAAAAGCTATTGATGCGATGACACCAATTGGTAGAGGTCAAAGGGAGCTAATCCTTGGGGATAGACAGACTGGGAAAACAGCTATTGCCATAGATGCCATACTTGCTCAGAAAAATACTGATGTCTATTGTATTTACTGTGCTATTGGACAAAAGAAGTCTACAGTGGCTCAAATTATTGAAACTCTTCGTAGATATGGAGCGATGGAATACACCACTGTGGTAGCGGCCTGTGCCTCAGACTCAGCAGCTTTACAGTGGATAGCTCCTTATTCAGCCTGTGCCATTGGGGAGTATTTCCGCGACACAGGAAGGCATGCCTTAGTGATTTACGATGACCTTTCTAAGCAGGCAGCTGAGTATCGTGAAATTTCCTTACTTTTAAGGAGACCACCAGGTCGTGAGGCTTATCCTGGAGACGTCTTCTATAATCATTCTCGTTTGCTTGAGAGGGCAGCAAAGCTTGATGACAAGTATGGTGGAGGTTCTCTTACGGCCCTTCCGATTATAGAGACTTTGCAGGGAGATGTTTCAGCCTATATTCCTACCAATGTTATTTCCATTACTGACGGACAGATCTATCTTGAACCAGGTCTTTTCTTTGCAGGAATCAGACCAGCCATTAATGTGGGATTATCTGTTTCTCGAGTAGGGGGAGCTGCTCAGATTAAGGCTATGAGGCAAGTTGCTGGAAGACTTAGGCTTGAGCTTGCTCAGTATAGAGAACTTGCAGCTTTTGCTCAGTTTGGTTCTGAGCTTGATAAGGCTACGCAGAGGGTTCTTCACAGGGGAGCAAGGCTTGTGGAGATCTTGAAACAACCGCAGTATCAGCCTCTTCCAGTGGAAAAGCAGGTCTGCATTCTCTTTGCTGGGACGAGAGGTTTTCTTGACGAGATGCCACTTGATGTCTTGGCCCAATACGAGAGGGAGCTTTATGACTTTATTGAAAGAAAATATCCTGAGATCTATAGAGAAATAAGAGAGAAAAAGGAGATTTCACCAGAGCTTGAAGAAAAGATGAAGAGTGTTTTTAGGGAGTTTAATGAGGAGTTTAAGAAGGCCAACAATATTGAACCAGTTCCTGTGCCATAGTAGGGGGAGCTAAGAGATGCCAAGTTTAAGAGACCTACGCAAAAAAATTGATGCTATAAGAAAGATTGGTCAAATTACCAAGGCCATGAATATGGTGGCCTCAGCCAAACTGAGGTCTTTGCAGGGCCGCCTTGAAGGGTTTAGGCCTTATCGCCAAAAGTTTGAAGAGGTGCTCTCCCAACTTTTAAGTTCGCCAAGTTTGAATAAGGGGCGGATTCCCTATCTTAAGGTTAGAGAGCCGATTAAAAAGGTGGGGCTAATTCTAATTACGGCGGACAGAGGGCTTTGTGGAGCTTTCAATAGTAATCTAATTAGAGAAGCTGAGCAGCTGATTAAAAAATTTCAGGGTGAGGGAAAGGGTGTAGAATTAATACTTGTGGGAAGGAAAGGGATAAGTTATTTCAGAAAAAAGTTGCCTGTTAGGGAAGTCTTTGGTGATGTAATGAGCCGAGTGCTCATGCAGGATGCGCGTAGGATCTCCCGTTCAGCTATCACTGCCTTTTTAGAAGGTGAGTGGGACGAAGTCTATATTATTTATGGATGTTTTATTAATTTGATAAGACAGGTCCCCAAGGTTGAGAGATTTTTACCCCTCGCGTTTGAAATGAAGGAAACTAAGCCTCAAGCATCATACATGTATGAGCCCGATGAGGAAGAGCTTTTGCCGCAGATCTTGCCACAATATTTGAATACCCTTGTCTTTTCTGCTATGCTTGAGACGGCGGTGAGTGAACAGGCAGCCAGGATGACCGCTATGGATAATGCGAACCGTGCCTGTTCGGATATGGTCAAACAATTAACCCTCTATTATAATAAAGTTAGACAGGCAAGCATCACCAAGGAGCTTATGGATATTGTAGGTGGTGCTGAAGCCATAAAAGGATAAAGACAAAGGAGGTAACACTTATGGCTGAGGAAAGGGTTATAGGAAAGATCGTGCAAATCATGGGAACGGTCGTTGATGTGGAGTTTCCTCCAGGAAAAGTTCCCAAGGTCCTTGATGCTTTAAGAGTAACCAATCCTATGATTGATGATAGAGAGTGGAACCTCGTGCTTGAAGTGGCCCAGCAGCTTGGAGACAATGTGGTCAGATGTGTGGCCATGGACTATACTGACGGGCTTAGGAGAGGTCAGGAGGTCTTAGCTACAGGTGGCCCCCTTATGGTGCCAGTTGGTAAAGCAACTCTTGGGAGAATTATCAACGCTGTGGGAGACCCAGTGGATGAGGCAGGACCTATCAATAGTGATAAGTTTTATCCCATATTTAGGCCTGCTCCCTCGCTTACAGAGCTTGATGTGCAAATTAAGGTTTTAGAAACTGGTATCAAGGTCTTTGACTTACTCATCCCCTTCCCCCGTGGTGGTAAGATGGGTACCTTCGGTGGGGCAGGAGTGGGAAAGACAGTGGTTATGATGGAGATGATTCATAATATTGCTATGGAGCACGGAGGAATCTCAGTTTTTTGTGGTGCAGGGGAGAGGACCCGTGAGGGTAATGAGCTTTATCTGGAGATGAAGAAATCAGGCGTTATAGATAAGGCAGCTCTGGTCTATGGTCAGATGAATGAGACACCTGGGCACAGGGCACGGGTTGCGCATACAGCTGTTGCTTTAGCTGAATATTTTAGAGATGAAGAAGGTCAAGATGTGCTTCTCTTTATTGATAATATTTATAGATTTACTCAGGCAAACCAAGAAGTGTCCGCCCTTCTTGGAAGGATGCCCTCTGCCGTGGGATATCAGCCCACTTTGGCTACCGACATAGGTGCTCTTCAAGAGAGAATTTGTTCCACCACCAGGGGTTCTATTACTTCAGTGCAATGTGTTTACGTGCCAGCTGACGACTTGACAGACCCAGCTCCAGCTACAACCTTTGCTCACCTTGATGGAACGGTGGTTCTCTCTCGCCAAATTGCTGAGCTTGGTATCTATCCAGCTGTGGATCCCCTTGATTCTCAGTCAAGAATTCTTGATCCTAATGTGGTGGGCTGGGAGCATTATAGTGTGGCCCGTCAGGTGCAACAGGTCCTTCAGAGATATAAAGATCTACAGGATATCATTGCCATTCTTGGTGTGGAAGAGCTCTCAGAGGAAGACAAAATTATTGTGGCTCGTGCCAGAAAGATTCAGAGATTTCTCTCACAACCCTTCCATGTGGCTGAGGCATTTACAGGGCTACCTGGTAGATATGTCAAGCTTGAGGATACTATCAGGGGCTTTAAGGAGATATTGGAAGGAAAACATGATGATCTTCCTGAGCAGGCATTCTACATGGTGGGAACCATCGAAGAGGCTGTGGAGAAGGCAAAGAAGTTGCTTGAGGCTTAAGGAGGCAGTTTATGGCCAGAATTTTGCTTGAGGTCATCACTCCTGAGAGGGTGGTGGTTAGTGAAGAGGTAGATATCGTTACGGCACCAGGGGTTGCTGGTGAGTTTGGTGTCTTGGCTCACCATGCCCCCATGGTTGCTGCTATCAAAATAGGTGCGCTCCGTTATAAAGTAGGAGATAGAGAGGAGTGGCTTGCTGTAAGTGGAGGCTTTTGTGAGGTGTCTGGGACAAAGATTACATTCTTAGTAGAGGCTGCTGAAAGGGCAGCTGAGATTGATGTAGAAAGGGCGTTGAGGGCAAAAGAGAGGGCGGAAAAGCGTTTGCAGGAATATCAAACTAAAAGAGAAGAGATTGATTATGCCAGGGCCAGGGCAGCTCTGCAGCGGGCACTTACCAGATTATTAGTTGCAGAAAAGGGTAAGGCTGGACATCCGAGATAAAAAGGCCTTTTTAAGAAAACATTTTAAAACCTTAAGGGAGCTTCTTTCCGAAGAAAAGTGGAAAATCTACAGTCAAGTTATATGTAATCTCTTGCTTAGGTCGGATTACTATCAAGTATCAAAAAGTATAGCCTTTTATATGGCTATAAATCGGGAGGTAGATTTAAGCCTGGCTTTTAACCAGGCCTTGAAAGAAAAAGAGGTATTTCTCCCTCGCACAGATACAAAACAAAGAACTCTTTATTTTCATAGGGTTAAGTCCTTAGCAGAGCTTAGGGTTGGTGCCTTTGGCATCTTAGAGCCAAGTTCTGAGGCCCCAGAAATCTCAGTGAAAGATTTAGATTTAATCTTAGTTCCAGCTCTTGCCTTTGATTTAACTAAGGGAAGGCTTGGTTATGGTGGTGGTTATTATGACAGGATATTGAGAGAAACTAAAGCTTTGAAAGTGGGGGTAGCCTTTTCCTTTCAGGTTGTGCCTGAATTACCTCTTGAGCCCTTTGATGTAAGGATGGACCTATTACTCACTGAACGGGGCTGGTTATAAGGGTGAAAGAGGTGGAATCTCTACTTAAAAGAAATTGGGAGGCTCTTCTTGAAAGGGTGGAGAAGGCCTGCTTGAGAGCTGGAAGAAAGAGAGAGGACGTTAAGATATTAGGGGCAAGCAAGGGGCAATCTCCAGAAAAGATTCGTTTACTTGCTTCTTTTGGTTTAAACCTTTTGGGAGAAAATTATGTGCAAGAAGCTGAGAGTAAAAGGGAGGCCCTTAAAGACCTCTTCTTAGAGTGGCATTTTATTGGCAGGCTGCAAACTAATAAGGTGAAAAGGGCAATAAAACTCTTTCACCTCATTGAGACTGTGGATAGAATTAGCCTTGCTAAGGAGCTTGAGAAGAGGTTAGCCGCTGAAGGCCAAGTTTTGCCAATCTTTATTGAGGTTAATATAGGCCATGAGCCCACCAAAGGGGGAGTTCTCCCAGAGAATTTAGTTGGTTTTGCGGAAGAGATCCTTAAGTTTCCCCATCTTGAGGTGAGGGGACTTATGTGCCTTCCTCCTTGGTCTGAAGATCCTGAAAAGGTAAGGCCCTATTTTATCAGAATGAGAGAACTATTTGAGGAACTTAAGCCTATTTTTGGTGCACCCTTTAGGGAACTTTCCATGGGTACAAGCCATGATTTTGAAGTGGCTATAGAGGAAGGGGCAACCCTTATTAGGGTTGGGACTTTGCTCTTTGGTCCAAGGACTTGAGAGAAACGCCTATTTTCTCCATTTCTACAGCCCTCTTAGTGGGATTCTATCTTACCTTTTATCATTTAACCTTCTTATTTTCTCCTTTTATCCTACTTTTGGCCTTTTTATATCTCAAAAAAAGGGCCTTTTTAATTTTTGTGTTAACTTTTCTTTTTTCCCTTCTCTATGGTAACCTCACTTTTTCGGAAAAAGAGTTCTCTCAAGAGGAAAAAAGACAAAAGTTTGTAGTAAAAATACTAAAGGTTGAGCCTTTTTACGAGGCTTGCAAGGTCTTAGCCCAAAACAAAAACTTTGAGAAACTTGAGTTTACCTCAAAGAGTGCCTGTAGCCTAAGACCTGGTCAAACCTGTGAACTTTTTCTTAAAGTAAAGAAAAGATTTCTCAATCCCTACATGCCCTCTCTTGGGGAAAGACTCCTCGTTAAAGAGATTATTGGTGAGTATGTGCATCTGGAAAATTTAACTACTTTCTGTGTGGAGGGAGAGGCCTCCTTTCAGGAGGGGCTTCGTTGGAGGCTCTTTAATTTTTCGCAGGGGCTTAGTCCTTTGGCTAAAGGGCTTTTTCAAGCCTTGGTGTTGGGCGTAGAAAATCAGTTGCCCTTTGAGTATTTAGAGACCTTAAAAAGCCAAGGGCTCTATCATCAGTTGGCCATCTCTGGCTTTAATCTGGCTATCTTATATGGTTTACTTTACAAGCTAATGAGGATCTTTTTGAGCTATACGGGAATAGTTAGATTTGGAGTGCCCCTTCAGATATGGGCCTCCCTCTTTGCCCTTCCTGGAGCTTTCTTAATTCTCTTACTCTCTGGGTTTCAACCTCCTACAATTAGAGCCTTTTTCTTCCTTATCTTCCTTCTCCTTGGAAAACTCCTTTTTAGAAACACACAAGCCCTCCTTATCCTTTTTTTAGCAGGAGCCTTTCTTGTGCTCTTAAGCCCTGAACTTGTGGGAAATATCTCCTTTCAGCTATCCTTTGTGGCCACCTTTGCTCTTCTTATAGGAGATTGGCTTTGGAGAAGTAGTTCTTTTATAAGTGAGGCACAGGCATCTCAAGGATTAGGGAAAAGATGCTTACTAAATAGCCTTTATGCCTTATGGTTGAGCCTCTTGGTCAGTCTCCTTACTTCACCTTTTATTCTTGGCCTTTCTGGAGAGATCCCTGTAGCTACCCCTCTCAATAACTTAATAGCAGGCCCCTTTTGGAGTTTCCTCTTTATCCCTGTGTCTATATTGAGTGCCTTGATAGCCTTGATAAGCGAGCCTTTAGCAAAGTTTATTATGGAACTGCTTGCTCAGATATTCAGTTTTTATATAGAGTTGCCTCTCTTTACCTTGAAGTGGAGCCCCTCTATTCCGTTGAATCTTTTTTATCTTCTCTTGTTCATGGGCCTTTTTATTTTCCTTTTGCTTGGGAAAATAGGTCCTTCCAGTAGGCGGTATATATGTGTGGGCCTAATTTTGGTTCTTCTTTTGTACTCCCTTTTGGTAGACATGTATAAGCAAGTTGAGTATCTTATAGTCCCTAAGTTTTCTCAAAATAAAGCCTTCCTTTTTAAGGATAAGGAGAGTTTTTATCTTTTCCTGTGGGTAAAAGAAGGGAGATCTCCTTCCCGAGAGCTTTTTCCCCTTTTAAAAAAGCTTGGAGTTAGGAGGATTGATAAAATTTTGCTCTGGAGGGATACCTCTGAAGCAAATATAGGCCTTGTGGAAGAGGATTTGCGTAGGCACTTTGATATAGGTGTAATTTATCATCAAGAAGATTTAGCCCTTGACCCCGCACTTAGGCTTTTTGTTCCAGGGAAGGAAATCATCCTTCTTGGAGATAATTCTTTTCTTGTGGAATTTAAGGGGCTGACTCTGCAAGTGGTAAGAGGATTTCTTAAGAAGGAAATGGTAATGCCCTATGTGGAAGTTCTCTTGGCAGAGAGAATAAGTCCCTCAGTGTCCCATGAGGGTGTCAGGATTTTTTCTGAAAGGGAGAGAAATTTTGCTCTATATTTTGTGAACACAGAAAAAGGCCTATACTTCTTTTCAGAGGAGGGAAAAAGACAGGACCCTCTACAGAGACTTTTCTTTCCCTTTTTTATTGACTTAGGTTTTGTAAAAATAAAATCACCCATAGTGTTAAAGGGTGATTAAGTTCTAACTTGACAGGGGAATGAGAGATGATTAAAATGAAGAAAGTAAAAGGGGATGTAAGGCTATGGAGTGGGCACAGGTTTTGAG
>CAZBLU010000037.1:0-15907 GCA_964493015.1 uncultured Caldimicrobium sp. | reverse complement strand
AAGCTCCCTCAACGGCTTTCAAGGCCGCCCCCTTCGTCCACTCGGGCACCCCTCCAGCTAAAAATCTCCTCCAAGGGTTTTTCTCTATTATTATAATACAAAATCTTTACTCAACAACAAAAATAATATGCCGGTGGTAAGCATGGCTTAAAACAAGAGATATAATAAAACATAATCCACTTAATTGGTGCTATGACACCAGTTTCTTTTTCCATTCTTTGTATAACTCTGGCAATTTTTCCAAGATAACCATAGCTCTGCGCCAAATACTTGCCTTTATAGCAGGAATGCCAGCAACTTCTGCCCCCTCTGGAACCTCTCCTACCACGCCAGATTTGGCTGCCACTTTGGCTTTTTTCCTAATAATACTCTGAGGAGCAACTCCTACTTGGCCTGCAAGCATAACATAGTCCTCAAGGACAGCACTTCCTCCGATAGCTGTGTGAGAAACAAGGATATTTTCCCGCCCAATCCGAACATTGTGCCCAACCTGGACAAGATTATCAATCTTTGTGCCCCTCCCTATTAGCGTCTCCCCAAAAGTGGCCCTATCAATAGTGGAATTTGCCCCAATCTCCACTTCATCTTCAACCCTAACCCTTCCAAAGTGATAAATTTTTAAGTTTTTATAACCCTCATCTAAAGGCTCTTGTGCATAACCAAAACCATCTGCCCCAAGGACAACTCCTGCATGAAGGATACATCTTTTCCCCACAATCGTGCCAGGATAGAGCACCACATGGGGAAACAATAGGCTTTCCTCTCCTATCTCGCAGTAATCCCCCACATAGCAAAAGGGCATAATAACTGCTCCCCGTTTCACCTGGGACCCCTCTCCAATGTAGACAAAGGGGCCAATATGAACCTCTTCCTCAATCTTGGCTGACTCGGCAATAACGGCTAAGGGATGAATTCCTGGGCTAAAAGGGACGTCCCTCTTGAAAAGATAACTAACCTTGGCTAAGGCAACCCTTACATCAGGCACTTCAAGGATGCTTTTTTCAGAAAAATAGGAGGCAAAGCCAAGGGGAGCAAGAAGAGCCCTTGCCTTACTTTTTTGGGCTATCTCCACCCGCTTAAGAGTATCTACAAAGGAAAGCTCTGTCTCTTTAGCCAAGGGAAGGGCATTTAGCCCCGTAATTTCCAAATCCATCCCTACAAGGGTTCCCCCAAGTAGAGAGGCAAGCTCTGAAAGCTTGTAGGTCTTTGAGCCTTTCTGCATGAACTTAACTAATTAGGTCTCCTGTATTTCCTTTGCCTTTTCTTCAATAAGGGCTTCAAGCTTCTCGGGAGAGACATGAATTCTCTCCCCTGTTTTTCTGATTTTCACCTCAAGCTCATTCCTTTCCTGATAGGCCTTTCCAAGGATAATCTGGATGGGAATCCCCACAAGGTCCATATCCTTAAATTTTACCCCAGGCCTTTCATCTCTATCATCAAAGAGAACCTCCCACTTAGCCCTCAAGCCTTCATACAAACTTTCAGCTTGCGGATTTAAATCCCTATGTAGAGAAATAAGGGCAATCTCAAAGGGAGCAATTGCCCAGGGGAAAATTATTCCAGCCTCGTCATGATTTTGCTCAACAGTTGCCCCAAGGATTCGACTCACTCCTATGCCATAACAGCCCATGATAAAGGGTTTTTCTTTCCCGTCACGGTCAAGAAAGGTTGCCTGCATGGCTGAACTATATTTAGTGCCAAGCTTGAAGATGTGCCCAACCTCAATTCCTTTAGTGAAGGAAAGAGGGGCTCCACACCTCGGACATAGGTCTCCCTCTTTGGCCTTTCTTAAATCAGCAATAATATCAGGCTTAAAGGTCTCTCCCAAGTTGGCATTGAGGAAATGATAGTCATCTTCATTTGCCCCAATTACAAAGTTAGGATAATTTTCAAGGGCCTTGTCGGCAATGATTTTCATCTTTAAGCCTTGAGGGCCTAAAAAGCCAGGATGGGCCCCTGTTAGGGCAAGTATTTCCTCCTCTCGAGCCATTCTAAAAGGGCGACCAGAGAGCAACTTTTCCAGTTTCACCTCATTTAATTCATGATCCCCTCTTAAGACAATGGCAATAGGTTCCCTTTCTTCCACTATGTAGATGAGAGTTTTGGTAATTTTGGCTAAGGGCAGCCCCAGATAATCAGCCACTTCCTGAGCAGTCCTAACTCCTGGGGTATAGACCTTCTCTAAAGGCTTTGGCGGTTCACAAGGATAGACCTCGGGAGATAAGGCTTGCGTCAATTCCACATTGGAGGCATAGCCACAGGCCTCACAAAAGGCAAGGGTATCTTCCCCAGTCTCAGCAAGGACCATAAATTCATGGGAGACATCTCCCCCAATAGCCCCAGTGTGGGCCTCAACTGCCTTAAATTTCAGGCCACAGCGCTTAAAAATCCTGTTATAGGTATCATACATGAGCTGATAGCTCCTCTCCAAGCCCTCTTCATCGGCATCAAAGGAATAGGCATCCTTCATGATGAATTCTCGTGCCCTAAGCACTCCAAAACGGGGCCTTATTTCATCTCTAAACTTGGGAGCAATCTGATAGAGAATCAAGGGGAGCTGGCGATAGGACTTAACCTCTCTTCTTACAAGGTCAGTTATTACCTCTTCATGGGTGGGGCCAAGGCAAAAGTCATGTTCCTTTCTGTCTTTAAAACGGAGAAGCTCTTTCCCATAGGCCTCCCAGCGCCCTGTTTCTTGCCAGAGCTCAGCAGGCTGTACCATAGGCATGAGGATCTCCAAAGCACCTGCCCTGTTCATCTCCTCACGCACAATGTTTTCAATCTTTTTAAGGGAGCGTAAACCCAAGGGCAAAAAGTTGTAAATACCTGAAGCAACCTTGCGGATAAAACCTCCCCTTAAGAGAAGCTTGTGACTAACCGTTTCTGCCTCAGAAGGGTCTTCCTTAAGGGTCGGCATAAGAAACCTTGTTAGCTTCATAGATTTAAGCCTCCTTTAGAGAGATCTTCCTCTATCAAGCTTTCTGCATGCTTGAGAAACTTCTCAGCAATCTTCTTAGCCTTTTTTGCCTCAGCTGAGGTATAGTCCTCTAAAGGAATAAAATCCATGGCCCCATAGAAGGCTAACTCCCTTTGGCTTCTTAACCATTTACAATCCCTCTTAATATTCAAGAAAAACTTTCTATGCCTTTCAGGAATTTTATCTATATTTTCAATGATTACATTGATCACTTCGTGGAGCTTGGGAGGAGTTATTCCCAACTTGATTAAAATTGCCTTCTCGCAGAGTTCAACTATTTCTTGTGAAAACCTGATTACATCTGCATAATCTTTTCGTTCTGTAAGAGTATCTAACATCTCTAATCTTATTCTTGCCCTCTGTAGATAATCCTTTGCAAGGGCTATATTAACCATTTCTTATTTCGATATAGGGTGTTGACTTTTTATGATAAACAAGATGGGTATTCTTAAAAGCCTCAAGTTCTTTTATAAAGTTATTAAAAAAGTTGTCTTTGTCATAAAGAATAATAAATGAAGTTTGCCAAAGTAGAGGCAGATTTACAGAAAGCTTGTCCTTGACAATTATTATAGGATTGATTTCTATATTATATAGGTATGGCTTTATTTTTTCTTCAATTTTTTCATAAAATTCCGTATAATCCTTGTAATTCCCTTGGGAGCTCTCAAGAACGATCAGGAGATCTATATCAGATTCAGGAGAAAAGGTATCATTTGCTACAGAGCCAAAGACTACACAAGACACTAATCTCTCTCCATAGCCTTTAATAACCCTTTCTTTTATTTTAGCTAAAAGTTTTTGATATATCTTTTTGTAGCCCATATTATTTTAAAGTTATAACTTCATAGGTGCCACTTACAAGGTCAAGCACGACAAAGCTTGGTGGGCCCTCTTTGCCCATAAGTTCACCTGGATTAATAATGAGCGTTTTTTCTATCTCCCAGACCTTTAGCTTATGGGTATGGCCACAGAAGACATAGTGAAATTCTCCTGAGCGGGCAAGTTTTTCTGCAATCTTGGGATAGTGCACCATGGCAATTTTAAAGCCTTCAACCTCTAAAAAGGCCTCTTCCCCATGGAGGGTTATCTGAGGATAGTCTCTTAGGAGCTTACAGAGGAGAAAGACATCACCCCTATTATTGCCAAAGATAAGTTCAACGGGCCCTTGAAACTTGGCAAGGGTTAGCACCATAAAGGGGGAGATAAGGTCTCCACAGTGAAATAGCCTCTTTACGCCCTTTTTATGGGCTTCAGCTATGGCCCACTCAAGGTGATCAATCCTATCATGGGAATCACTCACTATGGCCACTTTCATGGTGGTAACCCCTTATAAAGAAACTTCGCTATCCATGCACTATTTTATCCCAATTTTTAACCTTTTAAATAGAGCATTTGAGTTTAGGAGATACCTCTTTTACAAAATTATACTTGACAGGAGAGTAGCAAAATTTAAGTTCTTAAAAATCCTGTAATTTTATAACAGATATAAGGGACAGAGCAAGAGGAGTGTTTCTCCCAAGGAAAGGCTCTCCACTTTATCTTGCTCAAGGGCTAAGATAAGGGCTACGGGTGGCTTATAAGCTGAAATGAAGCTTCTTAATGATTTTTCGACTTTGGCCTTTTTTTTGACTTCCAGGGGAATAGGCCTTGAATTAGCTAAAACCACAAAGTCAACCTCTGCTCCACTTGCCTTCCTCCAGAACTTCACCTCAAAACCAGCTTTTTTTAATTCAGAAAAGGAAAAATTTTCAAGTAGTGCCCCAAGGTCTGTTCGGCTATTAAAGGGGAGAAAATTTCCAAGAAGGGCATTTCTCACTCCTGGATCAAGGAAGTAAACCTTAGGCGTTTTTCTTAATTCGTTCAATAGATTTCCATAGAAGGGAGGAAGTAGATTGATTATGTAAGACTGAATAAGGAGCTCCTCATAGTGTAGAAGAGTTCGAAAATCAGTCTTTAATTCTGTGGCAAGATTTGAATTTTCTAAGAGGCTCCCAGAGATAAAGGCAAGGGCCTTAAGTAAACCTCTAAACTTTTCTGTTTCACGAACTCCTAAAAAATGGAAAACATCTCGCTCAAGATAGGTCTGAACAAGATTTTTTAGAAGGAAAATTTTTCTCTCCCTATCTTCTTCTTTAACAATGGCAGGATAACCTCCAAAGGTTAAAAACTCCTCAAGGAGAAGAAGAAATCTCTTGGAGTAAATTACAGGCATAGATTTTGAGATAAAAATTTCTTTTACTGATTTCCAATCACCGTGAAATGCCTTTTCTAAATAAGTATGGTAGTGCAAATATACTTCATAAAGAGAGCTATCCTTCCAGGCCAAAAATTCTTCAAAAGAGAGGGGAAAGAGTTCAAAATAAAGAGCCCTTCCTACAAGATACTTACCAAGGTTTTCCTTTATTTCAAAAGACCCAGAGCCTGTAACCAGAATCTTTAGCCTTTCCCCATAATGATCAAAGAGGAGCTTTAAGTATCTTCCAATATGTTTTACATACTGAGCCTCATCTAAAAAGAGAAATCTCCCTTTTAAGAAGGGTTTGACAAAGAGTAGGGGATCTTGAGTGAGGGCCTTTGCATGTTCCTCATCTTCAAGAGAGATGTAGTATCCTCCATATTTAGCCTGAAGGTGTCTAAAAAGAGTAGTCTTTCCACTTTGCCTTGGTCCCTTTAAGATTATGACATAAGGACTTTCTATCCAATCTTCCAATTTTTTTTCAATTTTTCTTGGAAGATACTCCATAAATTCTTAACTTATTTTTGGATATTTTAAATGGATTTTAATTTAAAAAGGGAAATAGGCAAGGGGATTGTTAAGAAGAAAGATTTAAACTAAAGTTTGACTTGACTTTTTTGAAGAGAGCACTATCATTGTGTCTTAAAGACAAACATATAGATGAAAGCTTTTGTCCTATTTCACAGTTTTTGTTTTAATGGTTTACTTCTCAATAAATTTTTGGAGAATAGCCCAATTTCCCTCTAAGGCCACATCGCAGGAGAAGAAGTGTAAGCTTGTGTGCCACCAATGGGAAGAAAGAAAAGATTGTAGCTATTTCCCAGAACCTAATATACCTCCCGTGTGCACAAAAGTAAAAGTTTGTGTGCAATGGGAAGAGGTTTGTGAATAGGAATTAGACCTAAAAGAAAAGGGGAAATAAAGATGAATAAGATAATCGGGATTATATCACTATTCATTCTCATTATAGGGGCTTCTATTGTATGGGCTGAAGACAAGAGTGAGGAACACAAGATAACGAGAATTTATATCACCCTTGAAGAGAGAAAAGAAATTGAACCAGATAAGCTTCTACTCAAGGTGGAGATTACAGCAAAAAAGCAAAGGGAGGGAGAGGTCATAAATTTATTGGGCGCTATTGATAAGGAGATAAGGGCTCTAAAGCTTGATTACAAAGGAGGAAGCTACTCAGTAAATAAAAATTGTTTTTTGGAAAAGAATAAATGGAGATGCATTGGTTATCTTGGAAATCTTATTTATTCTTTCTATTTAAAGGAACCAAGGGAACAAAATCAGGTTTTAGAGATATTGGAGGCCTTTAAAGAGAAAGAGGGAGGAAGCTTAGAATATCATGTTTCTGATCCAACCTGGATAATTTCAGAAAAGTTATATAAAGAAAAAGAGAGAGAGTTAAAATTGGAGATCCTTTCAACAGCGGTAGAGTTTGGTAAGCAGGCTGGTGAAAGGTTAGGGAGAAGATGTGTAATTTCCAAGATAGATTATGAGATAAGGGGTTTTTATTTTCCACTACCTTATAGGCCCATCTTAAAGTCATCAGGCCTTGAGATGGAAAAAGCAGGCCCATCAATTGAGGCTCCAGAGCCTAAAAAGGATGAAAAAGCCATCCATATAAAGGCTCAAGTAAGCTATATTTGCCTGGAGAAAAATTAGTTGAAGGCCAAGGCAGGATTCTTTATTTTTATATTATTGATCATCCTCCTTATAGAGGATGGCCTTGCCTCAGGGTTAATTATCACTGATGTAATCTCTGGTTCCTTAGCAGATAGGGCTGGTCTAAAGGTAGGTGATAAAATCCTTGAAATTAACGGTAAGGATGTCTATGCTATTAGACCCTTTCAGATGGAGGTTTCCTCCCTTCTTCGCCAAAAGACCCCATTTTCTCTTAAGGTTAAAAGGGGTGAAAAAAATATAGACTTCTACCTGATCCCTCAGGGTGAGAATATCCTAGGAATTACTCTTGCATCTTCTGGGGATTTTAAAGAAGGTTCCAGAGAGATAGTTCAACCAACCACAAAAGCAGACCTCAACACCATGTTAAACACATATGAAAACTTGAAAAGGTCAAATGAGAACAAAAAGAAGCTTTTAAAGAGAGAAATAGAGAAGCTCTATCCAAGGCCAAAAGATTATCTTGATAAGGCAAAGGAACTCCTTCTTGAGGCTCAAACTTATGGGGAAACGGAATTGGTTGCTCAGTTTCTGGAAAAGGCAAAGACTTCTTTTTCTGAGGAAGAAAATATCTATTTTAATTTGGGGCTTATTTATGATGCTCTTGAGGACTATGAAAAGGCTATCATTAATTTGCAAGAATTTAAAAGAAGATCTCCTTACTTATCCTTAAGGGAGATAGAGGAGATTGATCAACTAATAATTAAAAACAAGCAAAATCTCCAAAGATTAGAGGATATCAAGAAAAGAATGGTGAGTGGCTCTTTGATAAAGATTTTCGAGGTTCCTAATTATGATATGCCTAATCGTGGCTCTAAAAGGAGAGCTCAACAGGAAGAGCAAGCCTTCAAGTTTGTAGAAAGAGAGGGTGAAATTTATCTACAGCATCCTGATTTTCACCGTTTATCCCGCACTTTTTCCTTTTGGGAAGAGATGAAAGATGAAACCCTTGTAGATAGATCTTATCAGAAGAATGTGGAAAGAGAGCCCTATCTACGCATTAATTTTAAAGGAAGGAGGTTTGAGGTAAGGTATCTGATTTTATATATAGCACCCCCAACACCCGAGGAGAATTACTATAGACTAATTTATAATTGGTATCTTATCAAAGGCAATTTTGAGTTTCAGGGTGAAACTCCTTCCCTTACTTTGACGACCTTTAGGAGAGCAAACTATAAGAAACTTACTCCAGGGAAAGACATTTGGGAGGAGTGGGAAAAAGAGCGAAGTCTTGCCCAGAAAGCTCTCTGGGAAGAACCCTTTAAAGAAAATCTTGACGAATTTATAAGTGAAATAAAATACAGGATGCAGTAAATGAGCTCAAAAAGGATAAGCCTCTTGTTTTTAATTATAATTTGGTATGTCTTATTTTTAAATTCCCACGGGTTTGCCCAGCAATATTGTATAGATGCTGGAGCCTATAATGATTGGATGTGTAGAAATGTAAGGGGGGCTCAGGCAGCCTGTTATGCTCAAAGATTACATGGGCCCTTCTCTGATTTTAATTCCTGTGAGATGCAAAGAAGATCTACTCTTCCATATGATGCTTATTGGCAGAGAATGACAAGATGTGTTCCCTGTGGACCCTCTTCTCCTGGGCCATCAAGGCCTAAACCACAACAAGAATCCCCACAGGAGAGGGCTCGTAAAGAGATTGAAGCAAAGGTTATGGCTATGAAAAATCAACTCAAGAACATGGGATGCTCTCAAGATGAATTGAGTTGGGTAGAAGGCCTGCCTCAGTCAACCTATGATCCAGATCCGCAGATTTGGCACTTTATTTTGGATGCAAATCTAAAGCTTGTTAAAGCCAAGTGCGAAAAAAAGCTTTATATAGCTCAAATGCTCGAGAGGGAAGAAAGGGAGAGAAAGGAAATCCTTGCTAAAAAACCAATTCTTATTTCAAAATGGAAGGGCGTAAGTGTTAAAGGGAAAGCCTCAAAGCTTGTTTCTCTTAATTCTTCATTAATACAGCTAAGCCAATCCCAAGCCCTTATTGATGGAACCAACCCCGAGGTGCTTCATAAAATTGCCGAATGGTATAAGGAAGAGAGCAAAGGGTCACTTTTGGAATTACTTAGTGAGAAGGCCAAGTTTCCTTTAGATAAAATTGACAAGGCCCTCTCTGTGGGAAGTTTGATAAAGGAGTCTGTAATTAAACGTGTTTTTGACTTTCTGGAAGAGGTAAAGTTAGCCATTAATAATCCCACGGAGTGGGAAAGACTTGCTGAGAGATCCCAAAGGGTGGTTAACGAAGCAGAAAAAGAGGTTACTTGGGAAGCTAAAAAGACTGTGGCACGAGAATACATAGAGGGAATTCCCCAAGTAGGAGGTCTTTTAGGGAAATTTTTCTCAGCAGGCACCACCACTTATGAAAGCATAGAGGAAAATAAATGAGGACTCTAATAATTGTCTTATTTATCCTATTAAATTTTAACAACCTTTTTTCAGGGGAATATCCCCTTCCAGAGGGGATAAAGTTTGTTTTCCCAAAGAGGCTTTCTATCAGAGCAGAATGGCTTGTCCCAGCCAAGGCAAGCCCTGTGAAGACCAAGAATAAAATTAATTTTGATCTTGATAGTAAAGGGGAGCCCTGGTTAGGCCTTGAGGGGAAATATCTGTATAATCCTCTGAAAAGGACTATTTTTCAGGTAGACACTGGCTTTGAAGATTTTATTTTTCTCTCAGAAAGGGAGTTCATTATAGCTACCAAGGATTCCCTTGGTTTTTTGACCTATGCCCAGGGGAGCCCAAATTTTACCTTTTTCCCAGTTTTAAGTTTGCCCAAAGGAGAGGTAAGATTAAGCAGTGGAGATGAGAAAAGGCTCTTTGTTCTAATTTTTAATCCCGAAAGGGGCCTTTCTCAGGTTTTTCTGTTGCAAGATCTGGGAGCAAAGGGAGAGGCCTTGAAGGTCTTTGAAACAAAGGAAAGACTCCGGGATGTATGCGTGGCTAAGGATAATTTATATTTGGCTATGAATAATATTATTATAAAAATTTTTTTATCAACAAAAAGATTGGAGCTATTCTTCCGCCATGCAAATCCCTTAAGGGAAATAGAATGTTTAGAAGAGGATAAGATACTTTATGCCACCTCTAATCGTCTGGGGTTTGTAGGAAAAAGAAATAAGATAGAATTTGCTCAGGTCTTAAATCCAAAAATCCGCTTGAAAGATCAGGATTTATATATTCTACTTGAAGATAACCTTGGGGTAATTAGAATAAAGGAAGTAGGAAAATTAGATACTAATTTTTAACTTCCTTTCAATTGAGGCTTTATACAAAGTAGAAGCTTAACTTTCCCTTTTAGTCTGAGAATTTTAGAAACAGAGTCTTAATTATTTCGGGATAATTTCAAATAATCCCTATGTTAGGTGAGCTTTAAATTTCTTAAAATTTTATCTACCTTTCTTTTTACATCCTCGCTCATTACTGCCTCTTCAGGCCACTCTCGGGTATAGCCCTCTTCTCTCCACTTCTTTGTGGCATCTATACACATCTTGGAACCAAACCCAACTTCAGGGCTTGCGTGATCAAGGACATCTACAGGCCCCTTCACTATCATTATATCCCTTGCAGGATCTACATTGGCACAGAGATAAAAGAGGGCTTCTCTTGTATCCTGCACATTTACCTCTTTATCAAAAATTACCACAATCTTTGTAAACATAAGTTGGCCTAAGCCCCAGATAGCTGAAGCCACCTTAAAGGCATGCCCTGGATAACGCTTATCAATGGAGATAAAGGCAAGATTGTGAAAAACCCCTTCCCAGGGGAGATTTATGTCCACAATTTCAGGGAGCACCTTTTTTATGAGAGGCAGGAAAAGCCTCTCTGTAGCCTTACCTAAATAGCAGTCTTCCTGAGGGGGTTTCCCAACGATGGTTGCAGGATAGATGGCCTCTTTGCGCATGGTTATACAAGTTACGTGAAAGACTGGATAAGGCTCAGTGGGGGTGTAAAACCCTGTGTGGTCTCCAAAGGGCCCTTCAAGGCGCCTCTCAAAGGGTTCTACATAGCCCTCAAGGACAATTTGCGATTGAGCAGGCACTTCCAGGGGAACCGTTAAGCAAGGTACTAGCTCCACAGGAGATCTTTTAAGAAAACCTGCAAGGATGAATTCGTCTACATCTTCGGGCATGGGGGCAGTTGCGGCGTAAATGACAGCAGGCTCTGGCCCTAAGGCCACTGCCACAGGAAGCCTCTCTCCCCGAGCTTCAGCCTTCCGATAATGTTTGGCTCCCACCTTGTGGATCTGCCAGTGCATACCTGTGGTGGTTTGGTCATAGACCTGCATACGATACATACCCACATTGCGAATACCTGTTTCAGGATCCTTGGTGATCACACAAGGAAGCGTGATAAAGGGGCCGCCATCCTTTGGCCAGCACTTAAGAATGGGAAGTTTATATAGGTCTACCTCTTTACCCTTAAGCACAATCTCTTGACAAGGAGCTTTGTCTACCAACTTGGGAAAGACATTCTTGGCCTGCCAAAGCTTGGGCAAAAGCTTAAGTTTCCCAAGAAGGCCCTCTGCCTGTTTGATCTCGATAAAATCTTCAAGTTTTTGGGTGAGCTCTTCAAGGCTATTTACACCTAAGGCCAAACAGAGCCTACGAAAGCTTCCAAAAAGATTGGTTACTACAGGGATCTTGTGCCCTTTAACCCTTTCAAAGAAAAGGGCTGGCCCTCCCTTTTTGACCACTCGATCGGTGATTTCGGTGATCTCAAGCTCAGTAGAAACCTCTTCCTTGATATAAAGGAGTTCTCGCTCTTTTTTGAGGAGCTCTAAAAAGCTTTGCAGATTTTCAGGATACTTCATATATCACCATTCGAAATGAAAAATTGCCCTAAAGCTCAATTATGTCCTTTCTAAAGGTAAAATCTACCTCTAAGGGGTAGTTTCCTGAAAAACAGGCAAGGCAGACCTTGTCTTTAAGGTCACCTACGGCATCAAGCAACCCCTCAAGGCTAAGATAATGCAGGGTGTCTATGTCCAAAAATTTGCGGATTTCCTCTACCGTGTGTTTTGAGGCAATCAATTCCGAGGCTTTGGGAAAGTCTATACCAAAGAAACAGGGATATTTCAAAGGTGGACAGGAGATAAGAAAGTGAATCCTCTTTGCTCCAGCAAGTTTAATGCTTTTAATGCGGTTTTTACTGGTTGTGCCACGCACAAGGGAGTCATCTATAACAATCACTTCCTTTCCCCTAATAAACTCCTTTATAGGGTTTAACTTCATCTTCACAGAGAGATCCCTTAATTTTTCAGAGGGCTGAATGAAGGTTCTGCCAATGTAGTGATTTCTGATCACGCCAAATTCTAAGGGGAGCCCACTTGCCTGGGCATAGCCAAGGGCTGCATAGGTTCCAGAGTCTGGGAAAGGCATAACAAAATCTGCCTGTAAAGGACACTCTCTGTAGAGATTAATTCCCAGATTTTTCCTAACCTCATAGACATTTTTTTGAAATATAAGACTATCAGGCCTTGCAAAATAGATAAATTCGAAAATACAGTGACTCAGGGGCTGAGGTTCCTTCTCAAAGGGATAATATGACCTTGGCCCATTTTCGTCAATAACTAAAATTTCTCCTGGGGCTACATCTCTTAGGTATTCCACACCAAGGAGATCAAAGGCACAAGTCTCTGAGGCTAAGGTGTAACCACCATTGAGCATCCCCAAAGCAAGGGGTCTAAAACCCCAAGGGTCTCTAAAGGCCACAAGCACATCGTCACAAAGGAGAATTACTGAATAAGCTCCTCGGATTTTGTGCATAGTCTTAGCAATAGCCTCAACAAGACCCTCTTTGAGATGTTTCACTACTAAGTGAAGAATCACCTCGCTATCAAGGGTTGTTTGAAAGATATGTCCCTCCTCCTCAAGTTCACACCTTAGGGAGTAGGCATTTGTTAAATTTCCATTATGGGCTAAGGCCAAGGTTTTTTTGGTATATTTCACACAAAAGGGCTGAACATTTTGGAGAGTAGAGGAGCCTGTGGTGGAATAACGCACATGCCCGATAGCTATCTCTCCAGGCAAATCTTGGAGAATCCTCTCATTAAAGACCTCACTTACTAAACCCAAATTTTTGTATTCCCTTATTCTCTTTCCATCAAAAACAGCAATTCCTGCTCCTTCTTGCCCTCTATGTTGAAGGGCATAAAGCCCAAAATAGGTATATTTGGCTGCCTCAGAAACTCCATAAATTCCTACGATTCCACACATTTTTACTCCTCACTCTAAAGACCCGCTAACGGTGATCTCAGGTATTCTCAAACTTGGTTGTCCATCAGAAACAGGAACCCCTTGGCCATCTTTCCCACAGGTGCCAGCTTCAAAGTGTAGGTCATCTGAGACCATGTCGATACTTTCAAGCACCTTAGGTCCATTCCCCACCAAGAGGGCACCCTTCACGGGATAGCAAATCTCCCCTTTCTCAAGGTAATAGCCTTCTCTTACCTCAAAGACAAAATCTCCAGTAAGAGGATTTACTTCCCCTCCTCCCATTTTCTTAACGAGAAGCCCCTTATCAATGGAGCGCAAAATTTCTTCCTTCTTGTGAGGTCCAGGGGCAATATAGGTATTACTCATGCGAGGAATGGGTAGGTGGCGAAAACTCTCTCTTCTTCCGTGTCCGTTTGGTTTCTTGTTATATTTAAGGGCAGTATAGCGATCATAGAGGAAATCTTTAAGGATCCCCTTCTCTATAAGCACAGTCTTTAAGGCCTTAGTGCCTTCGTCATCTATTTCGTAGGAGCCATAGAGGTGGGGCAAAGTGGGGTCGTCAATGACGGTAATCAAGGGGCTTGCCACTTTTTCCCCAAGCCTCCCAGAATAAACAGATAAACCTTCTTCGGCATGATCTGCCTCCAAGCCATGCCCAACCGCTTCATGAATCATCGTGCCTCCAGCCTCACCAGCAAGGATTACGGGCATGACTCCAGCAGGGGCCTTTTTAGCGTCAAGCATAAGCAAAGCAAGCTCGCAAGCCTTTTGGGAAACCTTGAGGAGATCAGGGTCAACTCTCAGGGCCTCCTCCATAGAGAGGGTATAGCCCTTTGCTTCATAACCTCTCTCAAGCCTGCCATCCCTTTCAGCTACAACAAGGGCCATAACTCTAAAATAAGTTCTGGTGGTTTGATGTAAGGCTCCGTCAGAAGCTAAGAGTAAAACCTGACTGATTCGCTGGCTAAGTGAGAGGCGATAGTGTTTTATGTGAGGAGAGGTAGGAATATTTTTCTTTAAGTCCTCAAGAAAAGAGAATATCTTGTCTATGGAAAGAGAAAAATGGGACTCATTGAGAAGAGAGTCCATCCTTGTTCCAAATTCAGCTAAGGAATCTCTGGCAAAAGGTAATTTATTCTCTTTTAGTAATGTATGATAATTATCGGTTAAGTAGGTATAATGGTTTTGAAAATCAGAAAAGATTTTGCGGAAGGCAAGCCCTCTTTCAGAGCCAGAGGAAAGCTCTTCTACTTTATCAGGCTCCACAGTGACCCTTAGGAAATCCCTTTTTTCGAAATAGAGATCGCTATAAAGTAGCCCTTTCATCAATTTCCTATTTTAATCTACTCAAAAAATTTTTAAACTCTATCTGGTTCATGATCCCTTTTCTTCCATAATCTCTGAGGCTAAGACTTGCCGAGTATAATCCTAAGTCAAGGGCCCTCTCTAAGGGGAGATTGAGTAGAAGCCCAGCAAGAACCCCAGCATTAAAATAATCACCTGCACCAGTATTATCTACAATCTTTGGAGCTTGATAGACAGAGCTTTGCACTATAAGCCCCCTTTTAATAGCCTTAGCCCCCTTTTTGCCCCTTTTGAGAAAGAGGGTATCAATTCCCAAATTTAGGAGCTCTTTCTGTGAGAAGGAACTCTTTGCTAATTCACCTTCTGTTATAAAGAGATATCTTGTTTTTTGTAAAAAGTGGAGCAAGAAGTCCTTCCCTTTACCTGTATAAATCTCTCCTGGGTCAAAGGATATCCTTTGGGGAAGCTTGGTAAGAAGGGCCTTTTGAAAGGAAGCCCCTTCAGGGCTGGCTAAGGAGGTTAGGTGATACAGAGCCTGGGGAAAAAGATCCCCATCTTCAAGAGCTAAGGCTCTTTCTGCTGACCCTGGGCTAACAATTATAGTTCTATCCCTATTTTGATCAAGGATGATAAGGGCAAGACTTGTCTCTCCCTCTCTACGAATTCTTTCTACAGAAATACCCCTTGAGAGAAGCTCCTCTAATACCCTATCCCCAAAGGGATCTACTCCTACAGCCCCAAGGAAGGCTGTCTTAAAGCCAAGGCTTGCAAGGGCATATATAGTATTAGCTGCAGACCCTCCTCCACCCTCAAAGACCAAAAGGGCTTTCTGTTTAAGCCTATGTAAGAGCGCAAGAAAGGCCTCTCTTTCCAAGACATACTCTCTCCCAGGCTCTAAAGTTAACCCCTCAAAGGAGAGGGACGATAAATCCTCTACTTGAAAGAAAATGTCCCAATTTAAGGCCCCACAGCCAATGATTAATCTTTCTCTCAAGGTCCTCCTCATTAATGTGTCAAGGATGATATTTGTGCTTTCTATCCTTTATTCTAAGACAAAAAACCTTTTCCTCAACTTGAGATAGTGTGGCCATACTTATCATGGCTAACTAAAAATAGGATAATTCCTCTACACTTATTAAGTGTGAAGTTCTTCCTCTTTAGGCAGGTTTAAGTAGAGCGGATTTAAGGTAAATTATTGAGCAGTCTTTAGTTTATGGTTAGTGATTGAGAGATAAATTTGTAATCAACAGATAGAATTGACAGATAAAAAAGGGAGGGGGCATGGTATGAAGCTTTTGAATGACGAAAAATATTGATTTAACTCTTTTTAAGATTCAATTCCTGCAAAATTTCGTCTAATGAATTCACTCTGAGGGTTAATCGGTGTAAACGCTTTAAAAAGTCTCTGTCTTCAATTTTCTTTATCCGCTCAGACAAGTCTTTTTCTACCTTGCCAAACCTCTCCTCTAAGGC
>CAZBLU010000036.1:0-15964 GCA_964493015.1 uncultured Caldimicrobium sp. | reverse complement strand
GGTAGGAGCTATGATAATTGAAAAGGTCTTCATGATTTTTATAAAATTATTGGCCTATCTTGTGGTCTTTGTTCTCTTTTTTGGCCTTATAACCATCATTTGATCTATAGCCAAAGACTTTTTTAGGGCTTCTCATGGCTATGGGTTACTTAATCATTCGTGCTTTTCTTAAGATGGGCCTCTATTTTGGTCAAAAAATCAGAAGGCTTATCAAGCCAAAACCTTAATTCATATAAGAACATTCTTGGGCATTTCTTCTACCTTAAGGCAGATCTACATTCAGACAGAACGATTTTGAACGCCCCAAGAACTCTTTTAAAGAGATAGTTATTGAACTTGTGCGGATAGGGCACTTTCGGCAGTTTAAACTCGTGACTTAAAGAGTTATGCTCTGGGGCTTTCAAAGTTTACAGATACTGGCCCTTGACAAATTTTTGGAGATTAGTTATTTTTAATTATAGTTAGAGTTTGAGGGCCCGTAGCTCAGCTGGTTAGAGCCACCGGCTCATAACCGGAAGGTCCCAGGTTCGAGTCCTGGCGGGCCCACTAAACTTTTATGCTCCCTAAAATCATAGATATATATAACTACTTAGATACAATAGCTCCTCTAAGTTTAGCCGAGAAAAACGATAACAATGGTCTCCAAATTGGCTCGTTCTCGGAAGAGGTTCAAGGAATACTCCTCTCTGTAGATCCAAGCCTTGCTGCCCTTAATTTTGCCTCAACCCAGGGGCTAAATCTGGTTATTACCCATCATCCCCTTTTTTATAACCCTTTGAGAAGTGTAAATAGAGATACTTTTCCAGGTAAGATCATATATTTTGCCGTTGAGAAAGGTCTTAATCTTCTTTCCTGGCATACACCTCTTGATAAAGTTCCCTGGGGAGTAAGTGCAGCCCTTGCCAAGGCCTTGGGCTGGAAGTCAGAGGAATTTATCTTACAAGAAGGAAATGGTTATGGCCTGGGAAGGGTGGTAAAATTTGAAAAATATGTTAATCTTGACAGCTTGGCACGGGAGATAAAAGAAAAATTAAAGAGCTGGGTAATGCTTGTGGGAGATCCTCAAAAAGAGATAAATAAATTAGCTATATGTGGGGGCTCTTGCGGCTTTCTTAAAGACTACCTTAGGAAAGAAAATATTTTTACCCTTTTGACCTCTGATGTGAAATACCATTTAGCTAAAGAGGCTGAAGAGGAGGCCTTTGATTTCATTCTTATTGATCATGGCGTAGGAGAGTCCTTAATTCTTCATGAACTTAAAGAAAAAATTGAGACCTATCTCAAGGAACATGGACATATCATTCCTGTGAAAGTTTATATGGAGAAAAGTCCTTTTAAAATTATAGATTAAAGGGGGAATATTATGCAGGAGGATATTGCCAGACTAATTGAGCTTCAAAAGATTGATCTTGAGATCTTAAAACTAGAAAAGGCTATGAGTGAGATCCCCCAGAGTTTACAAGAGGCCAAAAAAAATAGTGAAATTTATGCGGAAAAAATAGCTAAACTTCAGAGCATTCTTCAAGAAAAAGAGAAACAAAAAAAGCTTTTTGAAGAAGAACTTCAGGAGGAGCAAAAGAGACTTAAGCAGATCCAAGCAAGATTAACCCAGATTAGAGGTTCAAGGGAGTATCAGCTTCTTCTCAAGGAACTTGAAGAGATGAAGAGGACGATCAAACAAAAGGAAGACGAAATTTTGAAGATGATGGAGGAGATTGAGGGTTTGGAAAAAGAGAAGGAAAAGCTTGAGAGTGCTCTTGAAGAGACGAGAAAAATTTTAGAAGAGGAAAACCAGAAATTTGAGGAATACTGCCGAAGCTTAGAAATAGAAAAAAATAAGTATCTGGAGAGAAGAGCAAGCCTTTCAGCTAAGATCTCTGCTCAGATTCTAAAGAAATATGAGCTCATTTCCCGCAAAAAAGGAGGGATTGGTATTGCAGGAGTTAAAAATGGAATCTGTGAGGGTTGCTATATGGCGATTCCACCCCAGCTATATAATGAGTTACAAAAGGATAATAGATATTATGAATGTCCCCATTGTAAGAGATTGATTTATCATAAGGAAATATATGAACCAGAAGAAAAGACTACTACGCCTAAAGAGTCAACTCCCTAAACTCACCATTAATGCTCTTAAAGATCCCTGAAAATCCTCAGGAACAGGAAAGATTCTACAAAGAGGTAGCACGTCTTCTTGCTTCTGATAAAGTGGGAGCTATCCCTACAGAGACCTTTTATGGCTTAGCCTGTAATCCCTTTTCTCAATCAGCCTTAGAGAGGCTTTTTAACTTAAAAGATAGACCTCCTAATAAGCCAATTTTGCTCCTACTGGGAAGGCTTGAAGATCTTTCTCTTGTTATCTCAAGGGTCCCTCCAAAGGCCTTAAAATTGATGAAACTTTTCTGGCCTGGGCCTCTGACCATAGTGCTTCCTGCGAGAAAGTCCTTACCTAAACTTTTGACGGCAGGCTTGGATACCATAGGGGTTAGACTTTCTTCTTGTGAGGTTACTCGCAAGATAGCCCAAGCCTTTAGAAAGCCTATTACTGGAACCAGTGCCAATCTAACAGGCCAGCCTCCCTGCAAGAGTGCTGAAGAAGTTCTCGAAGTTTTTCCGCAAATTGATTTTGTTGTTGACGGGGGGAGAAGCACGGCTCAACTACCTTCAACTGTAGTGGAAATTTGTGATAATGAGATTAAATTAATCAGAGAGGGACTCCTTCCCTTTGACACTATCTTAAAAGCCCTGGAGGAACACAAGTGAAGATTGCCTTTTGCGGAAAGGGAGGGGTGGGTAAGAGTTCTTTAGCCACT
Source organism: uncultured Caldimicrobium sp. (assembly GCA_964493015.1). Taxonomy (GTDB): domain Bacteria; phylum Desulfobacterota; class Thermodesulfobacteria; order Thermodesulfobacteriales; family Thermodesulfobacteriaceae; genus Caldimicrobium. The sequence goes on along the minus strand of CAZBLU010000036.1, from coordinate 13,151 downwards.
TTACTTACTCTTGCTTTTTTGCATTCAGGATATAAGGTATTAGCTATTGATGCCGATCCCAGTCCTCATCTGGCAAGACTTTTGGAGATCGGAGGAGAAGTCACTCCCCTTGCTGAGATGATGGATCTTTTGGCGGAGAGGGCTCAAAAGTCTGGTCCCTATTATACTCTTAACCCAAAGATTGACGATCTTCCTGAGAAATTTACTTTAACTAAGGATGGGTTGAAATTAATGGTCCTTGGAGCTATAAGGACAGCTGGGGGAGGTTGTGCTTGCCCAGAGCAAACAGTGCTCAGACGTCTTTTGACCTTTCTCCTCCTCACAGCAAAAGAGGTGGTTATCGTAGACATGGAAGCTGGGGTTGAACATTTTGGGAGGGCTACTGTGGCTCCCATGGATTTCCTCTTGGTCGTTACGCAGCCTTTTAAGGGAAGCATAGAGACAGCTAAACAGATTCTCAAACTTGCTAAGGAACTTCATATGGAAAGGGTATATGTAATTGGTAACCGTGTAAAGGATTTTCAACAAGAAAAGATTTTACAAGAGACCTTTGGGACTAAATATCTACTCTCCTTTGCTCCTGATGAGGAGCTTGAGAAAAGGGAGATGGAAGGGAAAGGACTTTGGGATTACAGAGGCCCCCTTTTTAGCCAGGCCCTGAAGCTCAAAGAAAGGATTGAGGAGCTCGTCCATGAAGCTACCTGATATTCAGAGCTCTCATCCAGAGGAACAAATCCCTATAGAAAAGGTGGGTATTAAAAATCTCCGTTATCCCATCAAGGTCCTTGATAGGTCCAAGGGATATCAAGAGACCGTAGGTGAATTCAATTTATACGTCGATCTTCCTTCCCACTTTAAAGGAACCCATATGAGTAGATTCATCGAGGTTCTAAATGAATTTAAAGAGGAGATCCATGTGAAGAATATAAATGAAATTTTAAAAAGATTAAGAAAAAAATTAAGTGCCCGTGCTGCTCACTTGGAGGTCTATTTCCCCTACTTTATTGAAAAAAAGGCTCCAGTTACAGGTATTCCCTCTCTCATGGAATATCAGGCCTTTATGTTGGCAAGCCTTTTTCCCAGAAAGTTTGACCTTATTTTAGGTGTGAAGGTGCCAGTGATGACCCTATGTCCCTGTTCTAAGAGTATTAGTCAATATGGGGCCCATAATCAGAGAGGAATAGTGAGCGTTGCCGTAAGAAGTAGAGGTTTTATTTGGCTTGAGGAATTAATTGAAATAGCGGAAGAAAGTGCCTCTTCCCCTGTATATCCCCTTCTTAAAAGACCAGATGAAAAATATGTGACCGAAAGAGCCTATGAGAACCCCAAATTTGTGGAAGATGTGGTAAGAGGTGTATCTATAAAACTTCTACAAAGAAAAGAAATTTATTGGTTTACTGTAGAAGCGGAAAATATGGAATCTATTCATGGACATAATGCCTATGCCTGTATCCATTACCCCTTTAGAGATTACTCTTCAGAAAGCTCTATCTCCATGTAGGAATAGCCACATTCATAACATTTTACATCTAATACATTATCAATAAGGGCAATATAAATGGTATCTGCACCACAGATTTTGCAAGGTTCTTTTATTTGTTCTTCCTCTATAGTTTTAAGTAAATCCTCTTTAATATCCTCTGGGATATCCGGATCAAAGATAACTTTCATAGGGCCTCCATATTTGGATAATTTAGTTAAAATTTTAACAACCAAAGGAGATTTTGTAAAGGGATTTTTTGAAAATTTTTTTAAAAATCTTTTTTAATCAAAGTATATTTTTCATATTCTTTCTTTTTGAAGGGATAATCTAACATGAAGTGTGTGCCTCGAGATTCCTTTCTGAGTAAGGCTGATTTAATCATTAAAGCAGCCACTAAAGCAATAGTTTTTAATTCCATAACATCTAAGTCCAAATAAGGACCACTCCAGTTTTCATCAATTTCCCTTTGGATAAACTCTATTCTTTTTTCAGCAAATTTAAGCATTTTAGAACTTCTTACAATACCAACAAAATCCCACATTATTTTGCGAATAAGATCCCAGTTGTGAGAGATGAAGACCTTTTCTTCCTTGATTTCTTTGATAGTAGGTTCTTTTAGGTGAGGGATTTTAAGGGCCCTTTCTTTAAAAAGGGGGAGCTCCTCTTTGATTTTTAAGTAGGCTTGGTGGGAAAAAACTAAGGCCTCAATTAGGGAGTTGGAGGCCAACCTATTGGCACCATGAAGGCCTGTGCAGGCGCATTCTCCTATGGCAAAAAGATTAGGAATATCCGTCTGACCCCAGCGATTAGTAAGGATGCCTCCACACAGATAGTGAGCTGCTGGAACGACAGGAATAGGTTGAGAGGTGATATCTATGCCATATTTAAGACAGGTCTCGTAAATCACTGGGAACCTTTTCCTAATATAGTCAGAGGGTAGGTGGGTGATATCAAGATAGACACATTCACCACCTGTTTTTTTGATCTCCATATCAATAGCCCTGGTTACAATATCTCGAGGGGCAAGGTCTTTTCTTACAGGATCGTATTTATGCATAAAGGGTTTGCCTTCAGGGTTTAAAAGAATTCCGCCTTCACCCCTTAAGGCCTCACTTATGAGAAAATTTTTAGCCTTGGGATGATAAAGACAGGTAGGATGAAATTGCATGAATTCCATATTGGCAATTGTACATCCTGCTTGATAAGCCAGGGCAATGCCATCCCCTGTTGCGGTATCGGGATTGCTGGTATAAAGATAGGTCTTACCAGCACCACCTGTGCAGATAGCTATTACAGGTGCCACAAAAACCTTTATCTTTGATTGCGTAAGATCTATAGCATAGACACCAGCTACTCGACAGGGTTTAGATGAACAATTTTTCTCCAAAAGGAGCTCAAAGGCTAAATGGTGCTCTAAGATAGTTATATTTGGTGCATTCAAGGCCTGTTGCACTAAAACCGTTTCAATAGCTCTTCCTGTATAGTCTCCCACATGAAGGATGCGCTTTTTGGAATGGCCACCCTCTAAGGTTAAATGAAATTTTTGTGGGTTTTCTGGATCCCGGTCAAAGGGAACCCCCCAGGTTAATAGGTCCTTAATTCTCTCCTGGGCAGAGCTTACCACCAAGTTTACAATCTCGGGATCACAAAGACCATCTCCAGCAATCTCTGTATCCCTTTGATGGAGTTCTATATGGTTTTCTTCGCTTAAAACACAGGCTATACCCCCCTGAGCAAGGGCAGTAGCTGTGTCAAAGATCCTTTTTTTGGTGATGACAATGACATCGCCAAGTTCTTTAAGCTTCAAAGCCAAAGAAAGACCTGCAATACCAGAGCCAATAATGAGGAAATCGCTTCGAATGATTTCCATTATTCCGTTGTATCCTCTTTTAAGTTTGGTTTTCTCTCTACAAAGTATTCAAATAGGGCTGGTCCACTGCTCATGAAAAGAGGAGAGGCATAAGCAATTCTTTCACAAAACTTAACCTCTCTCTTCTTAGCTTTATCTTTTGCTGAGTCGAAAATAGCCCAAGGGACAGGCTTTGCAGAATGGGTTCTTATAGGAATAGGGGTAAGATGGTCACAGCAAACTAAGAGGCGATAGTTATTGGTAATCTCTGGGAGCCTCTCTAAAAAATATCTCACAACCCGTCTGTCGAATTCATCAATAGCCTTAATTTTCAGCTCTAAATTACCCTCATGGCTTGCTTCATCTGGGGCCTCCACATGGACTACAACAAAATCAAGCTCTCTGAGAGCCTCTAAAGCAGCTTCTACTTTGCCCTCATAGTTAGTATCTATATATCCCGTGGCTCCTGGGACCTCTATGACTTGAAGACCTGATAAAACGGCAAGACCTTTGATCAGATCTACCGCTGAGATAACGGCACCTCTAAGCCCCCATTTCATTTCAAATTTTTCTAACTCAGGGGTCCTTCCCTGGCCCCAGGGCCAAATAGCATTGGCAGGCCTCTTATTTTCAAGTTTTCTTCTCTGATTTATAGGGTGTTTTTCTAAGATCTCTATAGCCTTAAGGATGAACTCCTTAAGATAGGGTTCTTCATCATAGCTCTGAAAGGCAAACCAAACATTTTGCCCAAGCAAATCATGGGGAGGATAAGTATGAAGCCCCCCTGAGCCTCCTCTCCAAAGCAGGATATGTCTATAACTGACCCCAGGAAAGATCTCAATCTTATCGGTAGCTGCCTTTAAATTAATACTGTTAATTAGTTCTATGGCCTCCTCAGTAGATATATGCCCTGCGGAATAATCTTCCATGATTAGATCATTACCCTCAAAGCGGAGAGTGACTAAGTTACAACGATAGGCTACATCCTCTGGCTTTAGCTCAATCCCCTTAGCTGCTGCTTCAATGGGACCTCTCCCAGTATATTTCTTTTCAGGGGGATAGCCCAAGAGACCCATGATGGCAACATCAGAACCAGGATGCATACCCACAGGTATGGTCTGACAAGCCCCTATCTCTCCATAGCTTGCTATAAAATCCATCCCTGGAGTAATCGCCACCTCTAAGGGGGTCTTCCCCTTAAGTTCTTTAAGGAAAAAGTCCCCCATACCATCCCCTATTAAGAGGATGTATTTCCTTGGCCCTAAGGGCTCTTCTATCCTTGTAAGCTGTTCCTCGGCTGCCTTTTTCTTTTTCGTCCCTCTTGTTGCTTTTTTCTTCTCTCCCTCCTGTTTAGTGATCTTCTTTTTTTCCATAATTACCCCCTACCAGGATGTTACCCATTATCTAAGAAATCTGGCTATTATAAAGGATAATTTAAAAAATAAGAAAAAAAATAGGGTTAACAAGAGCTGGCCAAAAAAATCTGTTGGGGAAAAAAGAACACTCAAAAGATAAAACCCTCCCCAAAAATAGAGTTTCCTTCTTTTATAAAGGTTATCAGTTATAATCTCTTCCTTTATTAAGAGGGCAAAAAACAAAGGCAATTGGAAAATAACCATGGAAAAGAGAACCACCTTAAGAAGAAAAAACAAAAAGGCATAAATCCTCAAATTACTTTCAAAATTCTCTCCAAAAAAGAGAAAAATTTTGAGAAAAATTGGGGTAAAAAGAAAATAACCTGTAAAAAGGCCAGCTACCCCCAAGAGCAGGGAAGAAAAGATCAAACGCCTGATTATTCTCTTATCAGTCTCCTCAAATTCAGAGGAGAGGGCCTTCCACAGGCGAAAGACCAAAAGAGGTATGGTTAGAGCAAGGGCAATGTAAAAGGAGGCTCTTAAAACCACTAAAAGGGCCTCTTCTATGCTAATAAAAACCAAGGATTTCCCCGAGATAAGACCAAAATAGGGATAAAGTAGATAAGGAAAAACCTTGGGAAAGGAGAAAAATACTATCACCCAGGCCAGAAACAAAAAAAGGAGATAGAAAATAAGTTCTCGCCTTAAACGGGCTAATATACCCAGATCCAGAAAATTAGGAAGATTTAGTTTGGCCATGATCCTTAGGATCTATTTTATCAAGAAGTTTCATGGGATCAGTTACTTCCTCTTTGAGTTTTTCCAGCTCTTCTCTAGCCTCTTTGATATCCTTTTCTACCTCCTCCAGTTCAAGCTCTCTTTTTAGTTCATCTATAGCCCTTTTGACCTCTATAGAGAGCCTACCTAAGAATCTACCTACCTCAGGCAGTTTTTCAGGACCTAAGACAATGAGGGCCACAAGAAAGATAATCAGAGCCTCGGAAAAGCCAATGTTAAACATTTAGAGATACCTCCTCGGGATACCTCTCCCTAACTGACAAAAGAGTTCGTAAGAGATGGTATCAGCAAGCTGGGCAAGTTCATCTGCAGGGACCTCTTCTCTCTCTCCACCAAGCAAAATGACCTCTTCACCTCTTTCAGGGTTCTCTATATCAGTAAGATCAAGATAGAGGGCCTTCATAGAAATAGTGCCCACAATAGGGACCCTCTTTCCTCTTACCACAGCAAAACCTTTATTACTTAGGGTTCTGGGATAGCCATCTCCATATCCAAGGGGGACAAGTCCAAGGAGAGTCTCCCTTTTGGCTGTGAAGGTAGGCCCATAACCTGCCATCTCACCAGGTTTTAGCCTTTTAATCTCCACAATTCGAGATTTCAAAGTCATAACAGGCTTTAACTTAACATATGCTCGGGCCCTATTGGTTGGATAAGCACCATAGAGACAAATTCCAGGCCTTACTAAATTTCCCTTGGATCCTGAATAGAAAATAAGGGCGGCCGAGTTACAAAAATGCTTAAACTTGGGAATAAAGCCCTCTCTTTTTAAAAGGGCCTCAGCCTCGGTAAAATTCTTAAGCTGTTCTTGAAAAAGAGTGCTCTCTGGGTTTTCGGCACAGGCCAAATGCGTCATAAGACCAATAAGATGGAGCTGAGGGTTTTCTTTTAGCCTTTCTATGATCCAAGGTAGTTCCTCTAAGGTCACCCCAAAGCGGTGCATTCCTGTGTCCACCTTTAAATGAAACTCCACAGTTAGAGCCTTTTTGAGAGAAAAATCAATCAGCCACTCTAAGGAAATCGGACTGGTAACCGTGGGAATAATCCTTAGGGCTTTGATCTCAGGGAGCCAATCCTTTTCAAAGCCTGAAAGAAGAATTAGGGGATGGATAAAACCGGCCCTTCTTAAGAGCTTGCCTTCATAGAGCTCAGAAATTCCAAAGCCATAAACCTTTTCTTCTGCTAAAGCCTTAGCTACCTCTAAGAGCCCATGCCCATAGGCATCGTTTTTTATGACAGGTAAAATCTCTGTGCCATCAGGTACAAGGGTTTTTAAAGCCCTAAGATTAGCTTTAAGGTTATTTAAATTTATCTCTAATGTCTTTGGCCAGTAAATAGTAATCGCCCTCCCAAGTAAAGAAATTAAGCCTTTTTGGCCTTAAGGTAATCAGAGGCGCTAAGGCCTGCTATACAGCCTTCACCAACTGCTTTAGCTAATTGAAGGGGAGGCCCAGTAAGATCACCACAGGCAAAGATCCCAGGAATATTGGTTTGCATTTTTTTATCTACCTTGACATAACTAAAAGTTTCAGGATCTAATTCTATGCCAAGGGGGGAGAGAAGTTCAAGGGGCCCTTTAGCCCCAAGTTCAATAAAAAGGCCATCAAGCTCAAGTTCCATTCCGCCTTCAAGTTTTAACCCCTTTACTTCTTCTTCACCGATTATTTCCACGGGTTTTTCTCTTATAACCTCAACTTGGCTTCCCTTGAGTTCCTCCTCAAGATGGGGGATTTCTTTAAGGGGTATCAGATAAACTTGGCTTGAAAACTTGGTTAAGGTGATAGCCCCATGGAGGGCTGCAGAGCCATCTCCCAGTACAGCAACTCTTTTTCCCCTATAAAACCAGGCATCGCAGTCCACACAATAAGATAGGCCCTTCCCCACAAAGGCATCTTCATTCTTGAAAACCTTCTTTTTTTTCTTAACCCCTAAGGCAAGAATAAGGGCCTGGGCCCTAAAATTTGCCCCCCTCTCCGTCTCCACTAAAAAGCTGCCCTCTGGCTCCATTTCAAGTTTAACCACATCTTCCTCTAACAATTCAGCCCCAAATCTCTTACATTGTTCAAGACCTGCCTCAATTAGTTCTTTGCCATCTATTTTTTCTCTAAAGCCAAAATAGTTTTCAATATGAGCCCAGTAGAGGGCGCTATGTTGTGGTTTCCCAATAATCAGGACCTTGTGACGGCGTCTGCTTGCATGAATACCAGCCTGAAGCCCAGCTGGCCCTGCCCCTATAATAATAATCTCATATTCTTTCACGCCTAATACCTCCTTCTATTATCTATCATCAAAAATAATTTTACCCTTCACTTTCTCCATAAAGTCTCTGCACCTCGCCCCCTTTTTCTGGCAAACTGATTTTATATACCTCAGAGAGCCAGTTGTAAAGATCGGCTAATTTACATTCCCTTGAACAAAAGGGACGATGTGGATTATCATCCCAAAGAGCTTTCTTCCCACAAATAGGGCATTTAACTTTTTTTAGGGAACCAGCCATAGGGCCTCTCTCTCAAGCAGGCTAACAAGCTTTGTGGCCACAGAACCAAGAAGTAGTCCAGCAAAACCACCCCTACCTCTTTTCCCTATAACTACAGTGCTATACCCCTCTCTTCTAACCTCTCTAAGAATAGCAGAGGCAGGCCCAAGGAAATGAGAACTCAACTTAAGCTTGATCCGCTCTTCAGGTAAATTATATTTTGTCAAGAGTTTTTGAGCCTCCTGTAAGGTCTCTTTCAAATTCTCTGGCAACTCTCCTTGCAGGACTGAGGCAAAAGACCCCTCAAGATGAAAAGAGGATCCCAACCATCTTAAGGCGTGAAAGAAGGTAACCTGATAATCTTTAAGATAGGAGAGGATCCCAAAGGTGTATTCTAAAACCTTGAGGCCCCTTTCTCCTGTATCAAAGGCCACAAGAATTTTTTTATTCGGTTCTTTAGCCCTTATAATCCAGAGAGGTTGCTTAGCATAGAGAATCATCTTTTGGGTAAAGGAACCTGCCCAAATGGAAGCTAATCTCCCAAGCCCCCTCTTTCCCATGACCACAGCAGAATAGGCCTTGTCTTCAAGGAAGTGAAGTAGTTTCTCCGCTTTGTCGCCCTCTGTATAATCTATCACATAGTCCACTTGAAGATCTACGGTCTCTCGTAGAGCCTGAGAGATTCTCTCAAAATGGCCAAGCGTTCTCTCTTTAGCCTCGCGGCAAAAATTTTCTAAGGCCTCTTCCCTTTTAACCTCCTTTAAATAATCCCTCTGAGGCAGTAAAAGGGAGGAAGGAATCTCTACCAAGTGATAGAGGGTTAAGCGCAAGGAGCTCCCATCAAAAAGGGTCCTTAAATAATCAATAATTTTGAGAGAAATTGGGGACTCCGTATAACAAAAAAGTAGATGTGGTCTCATTTTTTCCATGTTTTTATAAATTTTTCCAAATCGTGGAGATACTGTTTTACTGCCTCTTTACCTGTGCCTCCTGGGATTTCCCTTCTTTTTAGAGCGTGTTCTAAGGTGAGCCAAGGATAGAGATCTTCACCAATAAGTGGACAAAAGCTCTGAAACTCTTCGAGGTTCAATTCTTCTAATCTTTTCCCTCTCTCTTCGGCATATCTTACAATTTTTCCCGTTATGTGATGGGCCTCACGGAAGGGTATCCCCTTAGTGACTAAATAATCAGCAAGCTCTGTGGCTAAAAGATAGCCCTCTTTGATAAGCTCCTTTAGTCTCTCCACTTTGAGGGTTAACCCTTGTATAAGAAGGGTTGCCATAAAAAGAGAATCCTTAGTAGTTTTTAGGGCCTGAAAAATGGGGGGCTTATCTTCCTGTAAGTCCCTGTTATAGCTTAGGGGTAGGTTTTTAATGAGACTTAAAAGTTGAAAGAGATTCCCTAAGACACTGGAAGCCTTTCCCCTAATGAGCTCAGCAGCATCTGGATTCTTCTTTTGAGGCATAATGGAACTTCCAGAACAGTATTTATCTGGTAGATCAATAAAGGAAAACTCTGGGCTCATCCAAAGAATTAACTCCTCAGAAAGACGAGAAAGATCGAGCATAATTAGGGTAAGAATAAAAAGCAACTCTGCTGCAAAGTCTCGAGAACTGACTGCGTAGACACTGTGAGCAAGGGGCTCAGAGAAGCCTAATTCCTTAGCCAGAAAGTCTCTATCTAAATGAAAGCCTGTGCCAGCAAAGGCTGAACTACCAAGGGGACAAAGGTTAGCTCTTCTTTCCCAGTCAAGGATACGACCAAAGTGATGTTTCATAGCCTCGGCATAGGTAGTTATCCAGTGAGCAAAAAGGACAGGTTGGGCATGTTGAAGGTGGGTAAACCCAGGCATAATGACCTCTGAATACTGCTTAGCCTTTTCGCAAATAGCCTCCATAAACTCCAAGATTAGTCCTTTAAGAGATTCGCCCTCCTCAAGAAGATATAATCTCAAATCCGTTACTACCTGTTCGTTTCTACTCCTGCCAGTATGCAGTTTGTAAGCTGTCTCCCCAATCTTTTCATAGAGGGCCCTTTCGATATTCATGTGCACATCTTCCTGCTCTTTCTTGAAGGCAAAGGTGCCCTCTTTGATCTCCTTTTCAACCTCTTGTAGACCTTTTTCTATAGCCTTGAGGTCTTCCTGTGAGAGGATTTGCGCTTTCTCTAAGGCCTTGGCATAGGCAAGGCTTGCCTTAATTTCAGCAAGGGCAAGCCTGTAATCAAAGGAAATAGACTCCGTAAAGTCCTCAAAAAACTTATCTGTCTCTTCTTTAAATCTGCCACTCCAGACCTTTTCTTTCAAGGACTCCCTCTTTATAAGAATTTTCTCTCTTATTTTAGCATGTTTTTCAAAGGTAGCTACATAAAGGTTCTCTGTGAAAACTTTTTAAACAAACTATTGACAATTATAAAAAAATGCTAAGAATTATAAGAAATTTCAAATTTATTATTTTAGGAGCATTGCTATGGAGTTTGGTGTATTAGAAGACTATGCTGTGAGGATGGTGCTATATCTCTCCAGAAATCCTCAAAAGATAGCTTCAAGGGCAGAAATTGGGGAGGCCATGGATATCCCTTTGAGTGTTTTAGCAAGGATTGGTCAGACTTTGGAAAATGCAGGTATTGTGGAGATTCATAGGGGTAAAAAAGGTGGCTATCGCCTAAGGAAATCGCCTGAAAATATAACCCTTCTTGATGTCCTGGAAAGCTTTGTAGGGCGAATTGCTTTAAACCGCTGTGTGGATAATCCTCGCCTTTGTCCGAGAAATTCTATCTGTCCCGTTAATTCCATTTGGCAAGAGATTAATGAGAGGTTTAGAGAACTTCTTAAAATAGATTTTGCTAAACTTCTTGAGTTAGAGAAATCTCTTTCCAGATGAAGCATTTTCTTTTTTTAAGACATGGCCAAATAGAGGAAAGTTATCGAGGGCTCTTTTATGGACAAATGGATGTCCCCCTCTCTGAAGAAGGAAAGAAAAAATCCTTGGAAGTTGTGGATATTTTAAGTGAAATCCCTATTAGGGCTATTTATTCAAGCCCTTTACAGAGAGCCCTTTTTCCAGCCAAACTTCTTGCCCAGAAAAAGAGTCTTTCCCTACACCTCAGAGAAGAACTTAAGGAAATAAATTATGGTGAATGGACTGGTCAACCTCGGGAGATTATCCTTCAAAAGCCTCTTTTTTGGGAGAGACTAAAAAATGAAAATCTTTCCCCACCTGGTGGAGAATCATTGAGAAGTCTAAGAGAGCGGGCAAGAAAATTTTGGGAAGAGTTAAAAAATCTTGAAGAGGATGGTTTCTTTACTATTTTTACCCATGGTGGTTTTATAAGGGCCCTCCTCTGTGAGATTTTAAATCTCCATACCTCTTTCTTCTTTGCCTTCGAGACCTATCATCTCAAAGGCCCTTTAATTACTTATTTTAAAGATGGAAATTTTGTGATTAGAGGTATTAATTTTGATATCCCAAGGCTTCCCTCTTTGCTTAAGGAGTCTTACTGGTAAAAAGAAAAGACACCCTCCCGGGAGGGGGGTCGGGAGGATGTCACTGTAGGGAGGGGGAGGAGGGGATTAGGATAAACCCTTTTAGGGGATGAAAGGCACATTTAATAATTTAAGGGCTAAATAGGTACATCCAATTACAGCTACCCTTTTAACCCAAATAGGGCTCAATCTCTTAGCAATCCTTGGGCCAATAAAACCTGCCGAGACTGCTCCTACAGCCATTACAACAAAAAGAAGAAGGTCCGTTTGTCCAAAGAAGTAGAACCTACTTGAGGCCATTAGGGTATTAAAGAAGATAGCCAGCAGGGAACTACCTACTACTACATATATGGGTAATCCCATAATAACCGTCATAAGAGGCACAACAAAGGGGCCACCTCCAAAGCCACCAAGACTTGAGGCAACGGCAATTATAAAGCCTCCTAAGGCCCCAATTATCATATTAGCCTGAAATTTTTCTCCCCAGAATTCAAAGGTCATTTTCATTTTATCACCTCCTTAAGATTTCTGTTCTTTTGCTGCCTTGGCAGCAGCTGCCCTTCTCTTGTATTCCTCAAGAATAGCCTTCTCCTTCTTAGATTTTTCTATATATCCAGGGGTTGTCTGCCATAACATAAGGGCTGCAAGAATTAACAAGACTACTCCAAAAACAAACTTATACTCATCAAGGGTAACAAACTGGTTAAGAAGGGGTCCAAAAAAACCTCCCAAGGCCATGAAAATACCTACAGATAAACCGAGCTTCCAGTTTATAAAGCCAATTTTAGAATAATTGTAAATTCCTGAGGCTTGGCTAAATAGCACTGTGGGCATAACTGAACCAGCAACTACACCATGGGGTATCTTGTAAATGAGAATTAAAAGAGGATTTAAAATAAATCCTCCACCTGCACCCATAAGAACTCCAAAGGTACAAATAGCCAGAGCTAAAATGAAGGGACCAAAAATATTCGTGGAGGTTCCAGCTACAGGGAAATATACCTTTGGAAAAGATACATCTACGGAGAATTTAACTGGGTCACTTTTGACTTCCTTATTTACCACAGCAAGAACTGTATAACTCCTGGGAGGAGCATTATCAGGGAGGGTAAAGGTTACCTCAAAGCTCCCATCATCTTGCGTCTTAATCTGCTTTAGGGTAAAGATTCTTGGTAAATTTCTAAATCTTGTTTGAATTAGCCTTGCCGTTTCACGGCGAACATCTTTTTTGTCTGTTAAGGCTGGTAATGGTTCTCCACGGGAGCCAACTATGGCCCTGCTCACAGTGGTCTTCCAAACCTTTATCTCGGAAACGAGCTTTGGTGGAGTGACGAAGGCCATATCTGCATTTGTTTCTTTCAAAAACTCTCCAATTCTCCATTTCTTATCAGCCTTCCATTTATTGTAGACTTCCTTTACCGGCTTTTCTTCAATGGTTCCATTCTTATCAATTTTAGCTATATAATCTTCATTAATTATTATATGATAAAAAGCCGGAATCTCCTTTGAGAGATAGAATTTAAAATCTTTTCTATCAAGACGAGATACCTGCACCTTAGCATCAACGGCGGTAATCTCAATGAAATTCACCTTCATTCCAGGGGGAGCTTGTCCAGTAATTTTGATAGTCTCCCCTCCCTTATAAACTTCTTTGTCAAGTCGTAACATGACTTTGGGGGCCTCCTCCTTCTTAGGCTCTTCCTTTTTCA
>CAZBLU010000035.1:0-16216 GCA_964493015.1 uncultured Caldimicrobium sp. | reverse complement strand
GGAGCTTTGTCCCCTCTTTTTGATAAACTTTTGAGGGTGGCTGACCTTTATAGAACACCCTCAGGAAAGGTTCTGGTTAGTGGGAAAAAATATAATCAGCTAAGGCCTCAAGGTCTTTCTCATCCATATTTTTTAGCATATTCATAAAGGGCTCCATAATTCTAAATTTCTCTGGCCAAATGATAGGTGGGGCTTCTCCTCTAAAAAATTTGATGAGCTTTGCCTTATCTTTTTGATACTTTTGCGTAATTGTGGAAAGTGCTGGACCTACTGTGTCCTGTGTCTTTTCATGACATCCAGAACAACCTCTGGCACCAAAGATCCTCTCCCCTTCTGAAGCGTAACCCGAGCTTATACAAAAAAGCCCAAAGATTAGAGCTAACCCAAAGGCTATCCTTTTCATAAGACACCTCCAACTTGAATTACTTCCTTAAACCCTATTTTTAGAAACACCTTATATATTTTTTATACTATCACCTTGGTTCAAAGCCAAGTTTTAGGATCTTAAAAAGGTGCAAGCTAATTCCAAGAGGCCCTTTACCCTTGAGCTCCTTTCTCTAAAAGTATGGTCACAGGACCATCATTTATAAGGAAAATCTCCATATGGGCACCAAAGAGACCACTTTTTACCTTAATCCCCCTCTTAGCTATCTCCTCTTCTAAGGTTTGAAGCATAGCTTTTGCCCTTTCAGGCTCTTCTGCTCTGTGAAAGCTTGGCCTTGTGCCCTTTTTGAGCTCTCCAGCTAAGGTAAAGTTTGAAACCAAAAGGATTTCTCCCCCTATCTCTTTTACACTGAGATTGAATTTTCCAGCCTCATCGGGAAAAATCCTTAAATTAACCAGTTTTTCTCCCATCCACGCCACAATCTTTTCGTCATCCCCCTTTTCAATACAGACTAAGGCAAGCAAGCCCTTTCCGATTTGGGCATAAACCCTATTTTCTACAACTACTTTTGCCTCTTTAACTCGCTGCAAAAGGGCCTTCATAAAAGACCCTGCATATATAGGAAACCCTTTTGATAGGCCGCAAGATTTGGTTTAAGCAGGTGAGCCTTCCTTGGCCCAAGCATCTCCCTCAAAGCCTCTTCAAAAACTTCCTCTGAAATTAGTTTTAACAGGGCATTAAAGGCCCCAAGGGCACAGATATTTGCTGCCAAGGGTGCTTGAGCTTCCTCAGCCAACGTATTAAAAGGAAGAAACATAACCTTTTTTCCTGAAACCATGTTTTCAAAGTCTTCGAGCTCTTCTTTTCGCACTAAATCTGCATTCACTAAGGCTACCCCTCCCCTCCTCAAGCGGGGAAGAAACTTGATGAAAGATGGTAAGTTTAAAATAATTAAATATCCTGGTTCCAGAACAAGGGGGGAGGCAATTTCCTTATCGGAGAGAATTACTGTGCAGTTACAGGTGCCCCCACGCATCTCTGGCCCATAAACAGGAAGAAAGCTCACATTATAACCCTGATACATACCAGCTAAGGCAAGGAGATTTCCTGCGAAGAGAATTCCCTGCCCACCAAAACCAGAAAAGATTACCTCAAGCCTCACCTCAACTCTCCTTAAGAGATGTCTTTAAAGATCCCAAGGGGAAAGACCTCGGTAAGGTGATCAATATATTTCGTTGCCTCAACAGGGGACATCCTCCAATTCACGGGGCAGGCAGAGAGAAACTCCACATAAGCAAAGCCCTTGCCTTCAAGCTGGGTCTGAAAGGCCTTTTTCAAAATTTTTTTAGCCTCAAGCACCCTTTTTGGGGTATTCACTGCCGTGCGTGCACTATAGGCCACACCCTCAAAGCCTGCTAAGATTTCAGCTACCTTTAGGGGATAGCCTTCCCTTTGAGGGTCTCTACCCATAGGAGTGGTAGTAGTTTTCTGATGGGGAAGGGTTGTGGGAGAAACCTGCCCCCCCGTCATCCCATAAACGGTATTATTGATCATAAGGGCCGTAATTTTTTCTCCCCGAGAGGCAGCATGCAAGCTATCTCCAAGCCCAATTGCCGCAAAGTCTCCATCACCTTGATAGGTAAAGACTATAAGCTCAGGGCGTGCCCTTTTTATGCCAGTTGCCGCTGAGCAAGATCTCCCATGAGGAGCCTCCACAATGTCCACATCAATATAGAAATATAAAAAACAGGAACAACCAATAGAGGCAATCCCTATAGCCCTATCCCTAATGCCGAGTTCATCAATAACCTCACAGAGAAGCCTATGAATAATACTATGATGGCAACCAGGACAGTAGTGAAAAAGAGTCTTCTTTAGCGTTTTGGGAAATTGGAAAAACTCAGGCACTTTTTTATCTCCTTTTCTATATCTTCAGGGAAGGGCAAAACACTGGGAGGATAAAATTTAGAAAGAGTCTCTGCCTTACCACAAAGGGAGGCAGCTACATCCTCCACCATCTGCCCACAGTTTAACTCAAAGACCAAAAATTTCTTTCTCTTCCCTTCACTTTCAGCAACCTCACAAAGGGCCTTTTTTGGAAAGGGAAAAAGGGTAATAGGCCTAAAAAAACCAACAGGGTAGCCCCTTGCTCTCAGGTTTAAGACAGCCTCTTTGCAAATCCTTGCCATGGAGCCAAAGGCAACCACTATAACTTCCTCAGCTCCTTCAGCTATGGCCTCAAAGCGTATCTCCTTTTCCATCATTTTGTATTTCTTTTTGAGCTTAAGATTTCTCTCTGCAAGCTCTTGAGAATCAAGGAAAAGGCTTTTGATAACTCTGGAGGGTCTATCCTTAGCTCCAGTGAGAGCCCAATCGTCCTTAGGGATTTTTTTAACCTTAAGGGGTCTTAAATCAAGAGGTTCCTTCATTTGCCCCAAGATGGCATCAGATAAAATCATCACGGGGTTACGATATTTATCGGCTAATTCAAAGGCCTTAGCGGTAAACTCATAGGCCTCGTTACAAGAGTAAGGGGCAAGGACTAAGAATTTTCCATCTCCGTGGCCAGGTGCCTTTACTGCTTGAAAATAGTCTCCTTGAGAGGCCTCAATTCCCCCAAGGCCTGGGCCTCCTCTCATCACATTCACAATCACACAAGGGAGCTCAAGGGCAATGAGATAGGAAAAGCCCTCACTCATGAGAGAGATCCCAGGGCTTGAGGAACTGGTCATCACCCTTGCTCCTACAGCACTTGCCCCAAGGACCATATTGATAGCCGCAGTCTCAGACTCTGCTTGCAAAAAGGCCCCCCCTCTCTTGGGGAGCTCCACACTCATAAGCTCTGGAATTTCATTCTGGGGAGTTATGGGATAGCCAAAATAACACTCACACCCCCCTTCCAAGGCCCCAAGGGCAATAGCCTCAACTCCCTTGACCAATACCCTTTTACCCCTCAAAGAAATCCTCCCTTACAAAGACTACCTCAGGACACATTAGAAAACAAATACCGCAGCGATTACATCTCTCAGGATTAGCCCAAAAAACTACCTTATACCCATGAAGATTTCTTTTATCAGAAAGGGCAAGCACCTTTTTTGGACAAAACTCTATGCACAAGCCACATCCTTTACAACGCTCTTCAAGGATCTTTATATTCATCTTAGGAAAGGGCCTTAATTGTCTCTTGTAGGGTAGCTATGTTTTCCACATTGTAGACCTTGAAAGGTCTTTCCTGAAGAATTTGTGAAATAAGTCCCTTAAGGACCTGTTTTGGCCCTATTTCTACAAAGGTGGAAACGCCCTGGGCGTAGATATACTCTACTACCTCAATCCATCTCACAGGTGAGGTAATTTGAACTTTCATGAGTTTCTTTAGGTTTTCTCCTGAGGTTTCCACTTTGGCCGAGACTGCACAAACAATAGGAATCAAAGGGTCTCTGAAAGGGATTTTTTCAAGCGTTTCAGCCAACTCTTTTTCCGCTTGACTCATGAGGGGACTATGAAAGCCTGCGCTAACCTTTAATCTTACAACTTTTGCCCCACAGGCCTTAGCTTCCTCAACAACCTGAGATAGGGCTGGCTCTTCTCCACTAATGACAAGCTGTTTAGGTGAATTAAAATTAGAAATTATAACCAAGCCCTCTATTCTCTCTATCAGGCTCTCAAGTTTAGCCCTTTCCAGATTAATTATGGCATACATTCCCGAGGGCTTCTCTGGAGCGGCCATTCCCATCAATTCCCCTCTCCTTTTTACCACCCTTAGAGTATCCTCAAAACTGAGAACAGAGCTTGCATAAAGGGCACTAAACTCACCTAAGCTGTGTCCAGCAGTAAAGGCTACCAGATCTTTGAATTTTTCTCTTAAGTTTTCTTTGAAGACCTCCAAGGTAGCTATATTAAAAGTAGTAATCACCACCTGGAGATTTTCTGTGCGAGTGAGCTCTTCTAAAGGCCCTTCAAAGGCAAGTCTTCTTACGGGAATTCCTGTTAAGTTCTCCGCCTCGTGAAAAATTTCTCTTACCTTGGGGAAGTGTTCATATAGGTCCTTCCCCATGCCCACATATTGAGACCCCTGTCCAGGGAAAACAAGGGCTATCACTTAGACCTCCTCTTCAGCCACTTTTTCAGGAAGAATTTCCTCGTATTCCTCTGAGATCTTTAATTCATAATCCTCTGGGGGCAGCAAATCATCAAGCTCTGAGGGATTACTCATCTCAATTTTCACAAGCCAACCCTCTTCATAGGGATCCTCATTCAAGAGATCAATATTATCTAAAACCTTTTCATTAACACTTACGATAACTCCAGAAACAGGCATGATAAGGTTATACATCTCTTCCACACTCTCTATACTCCCAAAGATGTCATCTTTTTCATATTCCTCTCCCTCTTCGGGGAGATCTACATCAATTATTTCAACGTCTCGAGAGGTGAAAAAATCGGTAATCCCAACTCTGACAACTTTTTTCTTTTCCTTCTTGACCCAAAGGTGATTTTCCGTGTAGAGACGATCCTCCAAAATTCTCATATTTCCTTACCTCCTCCCCTAAGGTATAGCCTGTTTCAGAGTTTTATAAACTACTTTTAAAAAATATCAAGGGTAATTTTGCAACTCTTTGTAGAAATCTTCTCCAGAAAGAGGAAATTTTGAAAGTTGCCCAGCGGAAAAAATTAGGTATATTAATGCATATATGGCTCTTCCTGCCAAAGCGCAAACTAAATACACTTACCAGGACTATCTTCAGTTTCCTGAGGACTTTCGCTGTGAACTCATTGAGGGCGAGATCTATATGATGACTCCCTCCCCCTTCGTCAAACACCAAGCTTTAGTGCGGAATCTTGCTGGAATCTTTTATCGAGAAAGAGAAAAATTAAGAGCCAAGGGCTGTGACTTCTTTGTAGCACCTCTTGATGTGGTCTTAGATGAACACAATGTGGTTCAGCCTGACCTCTTCATTGTCTGCGGCCCCTTAGAAGAACACTCCCACATCTTCCAAGTCCCCCTCGTTATCTTTGAAGTCCTCTCCAAAAACACGGCCTTCAAAGACATTGAAATCAAACGCAAACTCTATGAAAGGTTTCAGGTTAAAGAATATATCCTTATCTTCCCGGACTTGGAGATCGTTCAACATTACACCCTCACGGAAAATTCAACCTATGGAGAGCCTAAAATCTACAACTGGGAAAACACCTTGAAGCTCCATAGCTTAGAAATTGAAATCCCCCTCAAAGAGCTCTTCGAAAGGGGATCTACTTAAGACCTTGCCAGGCCCTTCCCCTATCACTTAGCCCCAAAAACTGTAAAAGCCTAAGAGTAAAACCCTCTAAGAGCTCTTCCAGGGTCTTTGGCTTATGATAAAAACCAGGCATGGCAGGGAAAATTACCCCTCCAGCCTGGGTAATAGTGAGCATATTTTGAAGATGAATGGCATTTAGTGGGGTTTCCCTCACCACAAGAATAAGGGGTCTTCTCTCTTTAAGCATCACATCTCCAGCGCGTAGAAGGAGATTTCTTGCCTGTCCCGTTGCAAGGCCAGCAAGGGTTCCCATACTACAGGGAATAACCACCATCCCCAAATAGGGTGCAGACCCACTTGCAGGTTGCGCCCCAATTTCATGCTCTTCATAGATGTGCTCTGCATACTCAAGAAGGCTCTCCCAGTCCCGCTCAAGCTCATGCTTAATTACCAACTTTCCTGCCTCAGTTATAATTACCTCTGCAGGGAGATCCAATTCTTTAAGAGCCCTTAAAAAGTATAGAGCATATATAGCTCCACTTGCCCCAGTAATTCCCACTAAAAGTTTCTTCTCCATTTCTCAGCCTCTTTTTTAGCCAGTCTATCTACCCTTTCATTCTCAGGGTGTCCTGCATGGGCAGGGACCTTGACAAAGGTTACCTCATGAAAATTAAGCCATTTTTCAAGCTCAAGCCAGAGATCTTGATTCTTAACAGGTTTTCCCGAAGAGGCCTTGAAACCTTTCCTCCTCCATTGAGGAAGCCACTCTGTAGCCCCTTTAAGGACATATTCAGAATCTGTGTAAACTCTTACTTTTTTAGGCTCAGTGAAATAGGCAAGCCCTTTAATTACGGATAAAAGCTCCATTCTATTATTGGTTGTGTAGGGCTCTCCCCCTGAGAGAATGGTCTCCCTCTCCCCATTTCGTATAAGACAGGCATATCCCCCAGGCCCAGGATTCCCAAGGGAGCAGCCATCAGTGTATAGTTCTACTATAGTATTATCAGTCTTTTTAACCAAGGGCTTCCTCAAACTTCTCTATCCATCTCTTATATTCTAATAAATCTACCTCAAAAGCCCAAGTCTATTACTAAAACGAAAGCCGGCAAACTTAGCCTTAGGCCTTCCACCAAAAAATCGCCCCTGGGCAAGGACCCAGTGGCTCTGTCCAAGCCCCTCAGGAAGGAGTAGCATCTTTAGGGCTTCTCTTTCGCGGAAGCTCCCCTCTGATACCTCTTCAAAGACCTTGTCAATCCCCAAAGAGGCAAGATAACTTCCCTGCTGGGTAAAGCCCAGGTTTTGAAAGCCATATTTCTCCCCCAATTCTGCAAGGAGGGTAAAGTCCACATGGGCAGTGATATCTACATGTCCAGGCTTAAAGTAAGGGTTTTGCACCACTCTGTGGCGATAATAACAAAGAAGGGTCCCCTTTGATCTCTGGGGATGATAGTAGTCAGCTCTTGGGTAGCCGTAATCTATGATCAAAATAAGGCCTCTCTTTAACTTTACCGCAAGGTCAGCATAGATTGCCTCAGCCCTCAAACAAACCTCTGTGCGATAGCCCTCATCCCAGAAGGGAAAATAGGGATAGACCCGTGAGAGTATCTCAACCTCTGAAAACTCTCTCAAAAGCTCCTTAACCTCACCCTCCCCAAACTCAACCCACACCTCATAGAGCTCACCTCCTGCCTTCTCAACAAGATGCACAGGCAGGGCATCAAAAAGCTCATTAGCTATAAAAACCCCCTCAAAGG
This sequence comes from uncultured Caldimicrobium sp., assembly GCA_964493015.1. GTDB lineage: Bacteria > Desulfobacterota > Thermodesulfobacteria > Thermodesulfobacteriales > Thermodesulfobacteriaceae > Caldimicrobium. The sequence goes on along the minus strand of CAZBLU010000035.1, from coordinate 8,840 downwards.
CTGGAATCCTTGCCAAAGCATCATACCACTCAACTTTACTTGCAAAGGCAGAAAGCACCTCCTCCTGATGAGCCCTTAAGGGCAAAAAGGGCTCAACAATTAGATACTTAAAATCATAACCCTTTTCCGTAAGATAGCTCAAGATGTCTAAGGCAAGATATCCTGCCCCAGCCCCCATCTCTACAATAGCAAAATCCTTAGGCCTTCCCAAGAGCTCAAAGACCTCAAGGACCTGCAAGGCAAGGGTTGCCCCAAAGGCACGGTGAATACACGGAGCTGTAATAAAGTCTCCCCTCTTTCCTGGCACATTACCCCGTGCATAATAGCCATAATCAGGATGATAAAGAGCAAGTTCCATATACCTTTCAAAGGGGAGAGGTGAGAGTTCCTGCAAAAGTTCTAAAAACATACTCCTCTAAAAATAAGGCCCTATGGCTTTAGCAAATTCCCGAAAATCATCCAAAAAGGCAAGGAACTTAAAGAGTCTCTTGGGCTCAATTATCAAGTATTCATGAATCAATCTATTTCTAAGCCCAATCATACCGATTAATTTATCTTCCAGGGCATCATTAATGTAGTCATATCTTCTCAACAATTCTATACATTCAGAGTAACTTGAGGGAGTTCCAAGATTATACTTACTTACTAAGTGACAGGCTATGTCAATTACTATCTGAATACACTCAAAAAGTCCATATCTAATGAGCCATTGACTCTTTAAATCTTTCTCTAAGACCTCAGGGGAAAGGGCTTCCCTCAGTTCTTCAAGTAGCCTTAAATTATCTTCCAGGCGAGATAGTCTTTTATGGACTTCCAAGTTTTCCAAATTTTCCCTCTCTAAGGCGCCTCTTTAAATCTGCCCAAACCCTTTCAAAGAGGGGCTGATGATCAAAATAGTAGAGAAAGGTATATTTTTTGTAAAGCACAAAAGCCTCTTCATCCCGACAAAAAAGGAGTTTCCCCGTGGTGATCACCTCATAGGCAAGGGCTGGATCCCTCTCATAAAGGCCATTTAAGGGGAGAATATCCACCTCAAGGCCTGTTTCTTTTTCAAGGGTAGCAGTCATCTTGCCAAGCTCTAAAAGCTCAGGCTCCTCATCAAAGAGGATGGCTATGTCCAGATCTGAAAAGGGGAAGGCCTTCCCCCGAGCATATGAGCCAAAGAGAAGGGCAAATTTAACTTTTGGAAAGGTTGCAAGTAGTTCCTTTAGCCTTTCAAGATTAAGAGCCATTAATACTTATCTTAATCCAAGCTTAAAAAGGGGCAAGGGGTATGGGGAAGATACACTTGAAAGGCGTAAGAAGGGCAAACTTTAAGCTCAGGGTAAATTATTGCTGTGGAGGACTTTCATAAACTGCCTCTACATAAGAAAGTGTTCCTCTGGGACCTTTCGCATTAGTTGCGATACTATATATATATTTTTTTGGCTTAGATTCAGATCCACTTGGTCCTCCACCTTTAACGACAGGATCAGGGCTACTTCCAGCGCTAATATGAGGTTGAGTGCCCAATAAGCATACTACTGTGTCAGCAGGAAATGTTTCACTATATCCAACCAATCTGAAATTAATTGAAGTTTCACAACATCTTATAGCCGATGCTAAAGTGGCATTTTCATCAGTGGCATTTACATTCGTAGTTCCTGGTGGACAAGGATCATTATCAATAGTCCTAAAGTATCCATTATCAATATAATGAGTTACCATATGAACGGTCCCAACTGCAGCATCTCTAAGTGTAGCGTAAGTCTTAACTGGGAAAATAATATGTAAGGATTTTACATAGTGAAAATAAAGCCCCGCTAAAATAACCATACCAATAAAGGCTAAAATGATCCCCATAAAAAGGATACTTCCTCTTGTTCTCTTTAAATCATTCTTTCTTTTTTCAGTTTTTCCCATCAAAATCCTCACTAAGCAGTTTCATTTTATAACATTAAATTGTACAAGGGAACATTAAACTCTATAACTCTCCATCTGAAATGTTTCCATTCCTCCTCTAAAGAGGGATTTGGTGGGGTAAAATCCCCACAATCAGTATAATTGGGAAGTGGTTCTTCAGAGCTACGCCTTGTCCCCACCTGCACAATCATACAAAATCTCATACCTGATAACTCCTTTATAGGCACTCCTCCTCTAAAGAGAGCGGAAGTATCCATCCCCTTATAAACTAATCTCACCCTAAAATCTGCTACACAATTAATTAAAGGTTGAGGAACATCCCTTCCTATCTGAAGATTAATTTGAAAAGTTCCAATAGCACATCCTGTAATTGTATTATTAGCACTAAGTAACTTGACAGAGAAATCATCTGGGAAAAAGTAAGGATTATAATATCTATCTCTTCCAAGATAATAAACTAAATCTGCTTGATTTTTACATTGGGGATTAGACACTTGAGTGTATTCCGATTTATCATTATACAAATATAGAAACCAATTGTGACGAGAGTTACTTGTCAAGGTATTAATATCAGGACAGAGAACTCCGAAATTATTGGTAGCTCTTGTCTTCCAAGTTCCATCTTTACCACAAATCCACCAGCATCCAGAGTATCTTTCCTGTCTTACTGCTGTAGAAAGGTAACAAAAAACCTGGTTCTCCTTATCATAACCCAAAAGGGGTAAATTAGTACATATAGCAGAAGTGGTATCGCCCTCCCTTAGAGGAGCACCAAAGCCAATCCCAGAAAAAAGCTTTTTTAGAGTAGAAAGGAGCATCTGAACTTCCATCTCATTCTTTAAGAAAGTCCTCCTTCCCTTTTCCTCCTTGTAAAAATTTTGAAGAACTCCCAAGATCCCTATACTTAGTATGCTAATAAGAGTAATCACCATTAGAATTTCTACTAAACTATATCCCTTTGATCCTTTGGCAAAACTACTTTTTAATCCCATTTTCTAAAAATAACCCTATCCCTATATTCCTGAGTTTTGTTATAAATGGGATCTCTAAAATAAACTTTTAAACATACCCCATAGGTGGAGTAATCTTGGTGTAAAGTTTGGTTATTAATTATCAAAGATACCTCAAATTCTACATCTAATTGATAACCAGAGGTGCAATTGTATACTGTTGGTATCAATCTACTTCCCTGCAAGCAATATCTACAATTAAAACCAGGAAGACAATTAACCCCTCTGTATCTATAGGTAGAATAGGAAGAAAAACAATATTCATCAAAAGAACAGGTTCCATTAAAATCACAGGTGGCATTAGTTTGATAGAAAATTAAATTTCCAAAATAGTTTTTGGGTTTACTCTCAAGGTCTAAATATATTTTTTCCATAAGCATCCTTGACGTATCAAGTAGCTGGATTCTTTTTTGATGCTTACTAAACTCTAATATACCTTTTGCCATACCTAATAAAATTATTATACTTATTACTATAAAAATAGTAAGTTCTATTAGGGTGTATCCTTTTACCCTACTGTTCAACACTAACCCTTCCATAACGACTGGCAGTAATTTTAACTCTCTTACCCAGTGCATTCTCAATACTAATAGAGCCAGCCCCAAAGCCACAGCTGTAATCAAAAAAATAACCCATCCTATTTACGACTACATAAAAACTACTATTTCCAACAAACTTAGTACCTTCAGGTAGTTCTCCCACACGCTCAACAGTAATACAGGGACCATCTCTCACCCCGCATATACCCTCGTCGCTGGTGCAAAAGACAGTAGGATTATGGGCACAAACTTTATCCTCACTTGGCACACAATATGGAGTTCGATCTTTACAATCACTATCTAAATCTATGAAAACTTTGTATTTATTACTATCTTTGCAAGCTCGTATTCCATAGGGCTTTAGAGAAATTATCCCCTGATTCTTTACATATTCAATTTCACCCAAAAATTTATTAACAGCCTCCCTTAAACGAACTTCCTGTATATATGCAATAATCTCTTTCACAGCTATACTCCCTATGACAAGCAACATAGCTATAATAAATAAAAGTTCAATTAAGGTGAATCCCCTTACTTTTCTATCCATAAGATATATCTACCTCTAAAAAGTTTACTCGGAGCTGAAGCGTGGTAACCTAAGGGCATACCAGCTGAAGTCTGTGTAAAAAGAACCAATCTTCCACCTGGTGTCATAAAGGGCACAAAGGCTTTACGCAAAGGCGGTGATCCAGGACCTACAAATTCTCTAAGCACAGGCTCTCCCTTTTTACCCCAGCAGGGACATCCCACTTTATAACATATCTCCCAAACATAAGACTCGCCTCCAATCTTACAAGGATCATTATATTGCTTGAAACTCATACCATAAACCATCCCATACATGGCTAATACATCGGAATACATGCTTTCCTTTGAGGCTGAATCAAGGTTGTGATACCATCCATCACCTGTAGATATGAAAGAAAAGCCATAGCGAATTCCCAAATTGGCAGATTCCACTCTATCTGCTGTTAAGTTATAAATACAAGTTACCTGGGTTGCATTTTCCACTATAGTAGCATTATAATTTGAAGGATTGTTACAATAATTAGTTCTATTTCCTAAATCTGTCCAGGTAGTACAATTTGATCCCCCAAAGGCACATTTATCACGAAATCCTACAAAATAATTTCTACTATTATTATCATTTGTTCCAAAATATGTGCCAGTTCCAAAGAAAACCCATATGTTCTTACTCTCATCTAAGAGCAAATCTGGCGCTGAAATTATAGGTGCACCTGGAAAGCCTGGTAAAGCTTCAGCTAAGGTTGTGCTATTTAAATTTATTCTAAATATTTTTCCAGTTCCAGTATTACTATTATATGTGCCGAAATATACTAAATCATCACTATAGTCATTATTATAATCTACAGGGCGCATAGCACCTACTGCTTGGTCAGTTACAGGAAGGTCTATCTCGCGACTAATAGCTCCATCATTCAAATTTATAAAATATACCTTAGGTTGAGAAGGATAGCTTACACTGACCATCCCAGCTCCAGAAATGTATTTTGGCCCACTACCTATAATTACATACCAGGTATCCCCTACCTTGATCACATGGGGTGAAGAGAGGGTAAGCGTTCTATCAGGCAGGGTTATTTCCCAGAGAAGGGTGGGAGAATTAGACTCTGGATTTGCTAACCAGTCTGTAAGGTCAAGCAAATATATAGAGGAGCTATAATTTCCAAGATTTCCTAAATTTATCTCTCTTCCTCCAAATCCCATGGTGCCAAGGAGAAGGGTTCTCCATTGATTGTTTATCTTTGCATCAAAGACATATACTTTCATATCTGTAGTAAATATGTGACACCAATCCTTATGGCCATAAGCCACAAGATAGGGTAAGGCATTCCTTGGTATAAAGGCCCATTCCTCTTTCCCTATGAGATCAATAGTGTTTGCATTAAAGGCATCAACTAATCTTAGGGGTTTATTAGGTGGCTGGAAGGGATCAATGAGCCTTCCCACCCTAAAGGCATGGAGCATGCCATCATTGGCTCCCACGAAGATATAGGTATTTCTGTTACGATAACGGTCACTTCTAATAAATTCCAAATAAGAGCTATCACCGTAACGCAAATGATAATCCCCAAGAGGTCTATAAGACAAAATTGTAGGGGTTGAATAGACTATATCCCCAAGTTTCCAGGTCTTCACTACATTTGGGCCACCACATAGTCTTGATATGTCCAAATCTCTTGGCCTGGAGACGAAGGTTGAATTTCCTCCAGGACAGGAGGTAGAATTAGAGCCTATTAGATAATTGATTATACATTTAGTTGTATCTGAATTTATAACTGTATTAGTAGAAATAAGCGTTTTTGCGCTTGCGTTCCATAGTGAAGCAAGGCTGTTGACCAAAGTGGAATCATTTGGAGTTAAAATAGTTAAAGAACTACCTAAATTAATATATATTCTGCGATTATCACTTGCATTAGCCAAACGACAACCCACATCAAATAATACATTAGCTCTAAAGGGATCATCAAAGGATTCTGCTGAACATGTAGTATCATTAGTGATTTTGAAAAGTTTAGGAGTTGAGCTACCCGAAGGGGTTCCAAAGATAATCCATTTGTCGATGAATTCTCCGAGAATTTCAAGGATTTTATTAAGATTAGTATCTTCTCTCATACGAGCTAAGAAATCAATCCAAAAGGCTCTAAGGGAGCCAATCCAAGATACTTCACCTGCAGAAGTTTGTAAGCTTGGGAAGAAATAGGGTTGCACCATAAGGGCTCCAGATCCAAATCCTTGGGAAAGAGTTGCCACTGTGGCCCCAGAGGAGGCTCGGCGAAGGATGTCGGAGAGAGCTGAAAGCAAAGCCCCCTTTAGAGCTTCTGCATCATCTGCTTCATAAAAGTTATAGGGTAGGCCATCCATGGGACTATTACTTACTGTGTCCCACTCCGCACATCCTTGATTCCAGTTATTGGGTGGATTACACTGGGGAAGAAGATAAGTTACACCTCTACTATTACAATAGGTGGTTGAATTAGTTTGAATATTGGTTCTTATAGTACTCTCAAGGGAAGAGCAAGTTCCGCTTCCAGTTGGGTATTGAATACCAGTAAAGGGGAAGGGCCAAGTGTTAGAGTCTAAGTCCTCAAAGCCACCAAAGAGGGCAGTAGTTATCATAGCCTGCCTTCCCTGAAGCTTTGTTGAAGGGTCTAAATCTCCAAAGGCATAGATGGTATAGGTGTAAATATTTTGCTTGCCTGGTAGATCTGGTCTTAGGTCATTAATAAGCATCTGCCTTGCAGGAACAACAGGATCAATATTACCATTCCAGGCCCCATCTGAAATTAAGAGGACAAATCCTTTTCTGCAATATACGGGAGTTGCATTTCCTCCAGAACCATCATAGTATGGATCTACATTTCCATTTTCACGATTAATATAGGCTGAATTTGCTTCATAGTTATGGTCGTTGCTTTGTTTATAAAAGTCATAAGCCTCCCACAAAGCTTCTCCAGTCGGTGTACCATAGTAAGGTAGTTCATTGTTTATAGCACTAATCAGGCTTGCAAGGGTAGTATTTTTGCCAGTTTTTATCTCTCCGTACCTACCATCACTTGCAAAAACCATAAACTCTATGATGAGCTTACACTTCTCATTGACCTGACCATTCAAGTCAGAGGTATCACAGAAAGAATGAATAATTCCTCTTATAGAGTTCGGATCAGAGGGTCTTATCCTGATCTGAGCGTCAGATATAGCATTATTTCCTAATGGGCAAGTGCCGTTATTATTAGATATAGTCATCACCCTATTGTTTGTGGTTGTGGCACTTATAGTGAACCTGCATTTTAGGCTGTTTTCGTATATAGTATATTCTGCACCTTCACTCTCAAGGAAGGTGTTTCCTTGGGACTGAGAAGTTCTTCCTCCAGTTAAGACCATACGAGCAACATCTATTCTCGTTGTAGTCACCCAATTTAAGAGGTTTCCTGAGATACAAGTGCTTGAGCCAATTCTATTTGAACAATCACAATTAGCTTCTTGGAAAAAGCTTGAAGAATATTGATAACACTTATTAGAGTCAAAATAACCTGAGTAAGTCTGATTTGGGTTATAAGAGTATGTGCTACTACCACATTGAGCCACCTTATTGCTATAGCCAGTAAAATTACAAGGCACATAGGCTGGAAACTGCATGGAGCCAGAGAAGTCCATAACAATAAGGACATTGGGTTTTAGGCTTGTGCCTATGAAGGGGGGAGTGTAGCAGTAGTCGCTCATGCCGCTTGAAACATAGGGGGTTTCACGAAATATTAGGGAGGAAATAACAAAGATTAATATCAAAAAAAGCCTTTTTGACCAAAGGAAAAGATTTGAATTAGAAAACATCCCTGGGCTCAGCCCCACTTCCTTTTCATTTCTTTTAATATTATAATATTGCTATTTTGTATTAAAAGTAAAGGGGCAAAATTGGCCTAAGGTGTTCCCAAGGTTGCGGGCACTCATAACGGGTATTAACAAATACTAATTGGAAGTAGAGATAACCTCACAGTGGAGAGATTGGTCTTTCAGGGAACAGCGGGCTTGGTAAAGGGTAACATTTTGGAGCTTCCCATAGACCATGCAGTTTGAGACATGGCCAGTTGGCTCGCAGGTAATAGAGCCAGTTATGTCAATTGTTAGGTTGCCTAAGGCAATAGTTGAGTTGCGACAATTCGGGAAGGTTGTAACATTCATAGTCACAGTTTCTTCATCGGCAAGCCTTCCGCTCATGCAGTGAGTTATGGCATCAAGGGCGCAGGCCCTGGCTATGGGCAAGGCATAAGAGGAAACCTTGGCTTTTTGTTGATAGCGAGTATAATAAGGCAAGACAAGGGCGGCAAGAATGGAAAGGATGGCAATAGCAATAACCAGCTCAACAAGAGAAAATCCCAATGTTTTAACCCCCTTAACCAGCTTGGGCAATTTACCAATCCTGAAAGAATTATTGTTTTGATTATTATAACATATTTCAGTTAAGACAAACTAAAGTTTTAAAACTTTAGTCTTTGAATTTTGAAATAGTAACTTTCTTCTCAGGGTGTTCTATGAAGGTCAGCCACCCTCAAAAGTTTATCAAAAAGAGGGGACAAAGCTCCCCCGCAAAATAGAGGAAGGATAGTAACTGAGGGAAATTTAAAAATGGAGAGTGGATCTATAAGTATAAATTGAACCTATTTTATAAAATTTAATAAACCGATAAGTATACTCAAAATAGTAAAACCAACTCCAACAAACCATTGCATATGATTAAAACGCTTCTCCAAGGCCTCAAAGCGTGTGTTCATTTCCTTTTGCAATGCTTCAAAACGAGCATTCATGGCCTCAAAACGTGTGTTCATTTCCTTTTGCAGTGCCTCAAAACGAGCATTCATTGACTCAAAGC
>CAZBLU010000034.1:4296-16270 GCA_964493015.1 uncultured Caldimicrobium sp. | reverse complement strand
CCTTCTGCAGGGCCTCAAAACGAGCATTCATTGCCTCAAAGCGGGCATTCATCTCTCTCAATATAGCCTCAAACTGCTTTTCCTGAAACTCTCGTAATGTCTTAAGCTCCTCTTCCACCCTCAAAATCCTCTCTAATATGGAAATATTTGTAACTTCCTTTTCCCTCCGAATAATAAACTTTGTTAGTTTGGTATTCAAGAGCTCATTTATCACTTGAGAAAGCACTTCTCTAAATTCTTGACTTTCAAGCCAATTTGGTTGGGGGACATTAAGCATTTTAAGTTTCCTCCCTTGGCATGCTAAAGGATTTAAAGATGCCTGCCACTTACCAGAGGCCTATGCTATAAGCATAAAATGAAAATCTGAAAATGTTTATAGAACACCCTCGCTAAAATCCCTTGACTTAATCTGCAATACTTCTAAAATATAGGTTATATGAAAAGAGTCCGGGTTTTAATTTCAGGAAAGGTTCAAGGGGTCTTTTTCAGGGCTTACACTAAAGAGGAGGCAAAAAGGCTTGGGCTTAAAGGTTGGGTGAGAAATCTTCCTGACGGAAGAGTGGAAGCCCTTTTTGAAGGTGAAGATGAGGCTGTGGAGAAAATGATTAAGTGGTGTCATCGTGGCTCACCAGCTTCAAAGGTTGAAAAGGTTGAAGTATTTGAAGAACCTTATCTTGGTGAATATGAAGGCTTTTTCATCAAATATTGAGGAGCGCCTATGATTGATGAGGGAAGACTATTGCTTGAGTTTAAAACCCTTTTGGGAATTGAGAGTCCCTCTAAAAGGGAAGGAAAACTTGCCTATTATCTGGCAGACATTTTTGAAGCCTTAGGCTTCACTACTTTTTTTGATAAATCAGGAGAACACACAAGCTCTGAAGTGGGCAATCTAATTGTTAAGATTCCAGGCACTATACCAGCCCCACCTCTTATGTTTTGTGCCCATTTAGACACTGTAGGTCCCTGCGAGGGCGTGGAGATTATTGAAGAAGAGGGGCTAATCAGGAGTAATGGAAAAACCATACTTGGCGCTGATGACAAGGCTGGAATTGCGGTGATGGTTGAGCTTGCCAAGGTGCTAAGAGAAAATCCTTTTCCTCATGCCCCTGTAGAGCTGGTTTTTACTACCTGTGAAGAAATTGGGTTACTTGGGGCCAAATATTTAGACTATAACCTTCTTGAGGCTAAATTTGGTCTTGTTCTGGATTCGGAAAATCCTTGGGAAGTGATTAACAAGGCCCCTTCATCTTATCAATTCCTGCTTAAAGTTTATGGGAAATCTGCCCATGCAGGGTTGGAACCGGAAAAGGGCATCAATGCTATAAAACTCCTTGCCCAAATAATAACCCAGCTCCCTTCAGGAAGGCTTGATGAAGAGACCACTATGAACTTAGGCAAGATCCATGGAGGAGCCTATGTAAATGTGGTCCCAGACCTTGCCTTTCTTGAGGGAGAAATGCGGAGCCACTCTGAGGAAAAATTAGAAAATCTAAAGGAGAGGATAGATTCCATAGCCAAAGAGGTAATTGAAAATTATCTCTATAAAGTGGAGGACTTACCTAAATATAAACTGGATTTTACTACAGTCTTTAAGGCCTTTCATCTTCCTGAAGATGGGCCTGAGGCAAGTTTAATTAAAAAGGCTGGAGAAAGAGTGGGGCTCCAGCTTACCTTCCGTAAAAAGGAAGGGGGCTCAGATGCCAATGTCTTTAACTCAAGAGGGATTAAGACCTTTATCTTAGGCACAGGTATGCAAAAGGTGCACACTACCGAAGAATTTATCATGATCAAAGATCTTCTCGATTGTGCAAAACTCTCCCTTGAAATTCTTAAGACCTATAGTGAGAATTTTAGAGAGATTTCTTAACTTTTTATATCCGCAGCTTTGTTTAGGTTGCCAAAGTCCTCTCAAATTTAATGAATCTCTTTACTGCACAAACTGCATACCTAAGCTTCCCTTGCTAAGGTGCTATTGTCAACGCTGTGGGACCCCTCTTTCTGATAACTTACTTGAGTATGTAGCTCCCTCTACGCTTAGGTATTGTCATAACTGTCATGAGGGCGATTTTCCCTTAGAGCGGGTCTATGCTGCCTTTAGATATGAAGAGCCCCTTAAATCTTTAATCCATAGGGCAAAGTTTGGTGAAGATTTTGTTCTTGCCTATCAACTGGGAAGACTTTTAAAACAGGTTATAGATCTACCTCTTAGGGCATATGATCTTATTTTGCCTGTGCCCCTTTCTAAGGAGAGGCTTAGAGAGCGTGGCTACAATCAGAGTCTTCTACTCCTCTGGGGATATGGCGGCTTACGAAAGGTGCCCTCAATTCTTGAGAGGATAAAACATACCTTGCCTCAGAGTAAACTTTCAGCAAAGGAGAGAGAAAAGAACATCAAAGGGGCCTTTGCTGTAAAGGACCTCGTGAGGGATAAAAGGATCCTTCTTGTGGATGATGTGATGACCTCTGGGGCTACCCTGAGAGAGGCAGCTAAAGTGCTTAAGAAAGTCTCTGCAAGAGAGGTTCACGCCTTGGTTCTTGCCAGGGCTTGAAAGGTTTTTTCCTAAAAATTCTATTGACAAGGCTCAATATGGGGTTAAAAATAAGGAAAGATGTGGGAATTTAGGCCAAGGAGCCTTCAGGAATTCATTGGACAAAAAAGGGTCAAAGAGGAGCTCAGTATTTACATCTCCTCTGTGCAAAAACAGGGGGGAGTTTTTCCTCATACTTTATTCATAGGAGCCCCTGGACTTGGCAAAACCACTTTGGCAAGAATTATTGCCTATGAGCTTAGAAGAGAACTCAAAATTACCTCTGGGCCTGTCCTTGACAAGGCTGGATCTGTGGCTGGCATAATCACTTCCTTAAAAGAGGGAGATATACTCTTTATTGACGAAATTCATAGGATGCCTAAACCTTGTCAGGAAATACTTTACTCAGCTATGGAAGATTTTGCTTTAGACATAATTATCGGTAAAAACCAAGGTGCCAAGACCATCAGATTAAACCTTCCTAAATTCACCCTTTTGGGAGCTACAAATAAACCTAATTTACTTCTCAATCCCCTTCTTGACCGTTTTCAGCTCACCTTTAAACTTGATTATTATAGGGCATCCGAGCTCAAAGAGATAATACAAAGGGTTGCTCAAAATTGGGGGCTTCTCTTAGAAGAGGAGGCAGCCCTAAGGCTTGCTAAGGGAGGTAAAGGTATCCCCAGACAGGCCTTAAATCTTCTTAGAAGGCTTAAGGATTTCATGATCCATAAAAGCCAGGAATTGAAGCAACCTATCAAGGTGCGTGATGAGGATGTAGCTGAATTTTTTGAGCTTCTTGAGATTGACGAGTTGGGATTAACACCTGAAGATAGAAGATGTCTCCTTACCCTCTACCGGGACTTCAAAGGTGGCCCTGTAGGGTTAAATTCTCTTGCTCTCTCTTCCAAGATTAGTCCTGAAGAGCTTGAAACTATTTATGAACCAACCCTTATAAGACTTGGGCTTCTTGCAAGGACTCGCCGAGGTAGAGTCCTAACCCCCCTGGGAGAAAAATACCTAAAAGGAAGGCTTCTCTTAGATGTCTCTCTTTAAACACAGTCCTTTAGATCTTCTCTCCAAAAAGGGAAAAGAAAAAATCGTAGGTCTTACTGCCTATGATTATACTTCAGCGCGCTTAGCTGAAGCTACAGGGGTTGACTTTATTCTCATTGGTGATTCGGCAAGCATGGTCATGCTTGGGCATCCCGATACCTACCCTATCACAATGGAAGAGATGTTAATTTTTTGCCAAGCGGTATCTCGTGGTGCCCCAAATACTTTGAGAATTGGAGACATGCCCTTTCTTAGTTATCAAGCCTCTTTGGAGCAGGCCATATATAATGCTTGCCTCTTCGTCAAGGTGGGAAGGTGCCACGGGGTAAAAGTGGAAGGAGGGCTTGAGGTGGTGGATACGGTTAAGGCCATAGTGAGAGCAGGTGTTCCTGTTATGGGACATCTGGGGGTCACTCCTCAGAGAAGCATAGAAATGGGAGGCCTAAAGGTTAGAGGCAAAACCGTGGAGACAGCTAAAAACTTAATAGAGGCAGCCATAGCCTTAGAGGAGGCTGGTGTCTTCTCTCTTGTTTTAGAGTGTGTGCCAGCTGAATTAGCTAAGTTCATAACTGAGAGATTAACTATACCCACTATTGGCATCGGAGCAGGCCCCCATACCGATGGGCAAATCCTTGTTTTTCACGATGTAGTGGGCCTTTTTCCAGAAATGCGCCCTAAATTTGTGAAAAATTACCTAAAAGGCTTTGAACTCTTCAAATCAGCCTTAGAGTCTTATAAGGAGGAAGTAAAGGCCTGTCTTTTCCCTGGGGAAAGACACCTTTTTTCCTTAAATCCAGAAATCTTAGAGGAGCTTAAAAAGATCTATGATTAAGGGTTTTCGTGGCACAAGCCTGGTAGATTATCCAGAAAAAATTGCCTCAGTTATTTACACTTATGGTTGTAACTTTCGGTGCCCCTATTGTTACAACATAGAATTGGTGAACCCAGAATATTACAGGGAACTCCCAGATCTCTCAGAAGAGGAGATCTTAGCTAAACTCTCCAAGCGAAAAAACTTTATCCAGGGAGTAGTCATCTCAGGTGGGGAGCCCACTATCTGGGATAGAAAGCTTCGCTTTTTCATGGAACGCATAAAATATGAATTAGATCTCCCCATAAAACTGGATACTAATGGCTCTAAGCCTGACCTCCTGGAAAATCTCTTCAAAGATAACCTTATTGACTTTCTTGCCCTTGATTTTAAAACCTCTCTCAAGAGATACGAAGAGCTGGGAGGAAAGGCTGAAATAATCAAAGAGACCCTTTCACTACTAAAAAATTACGCTGAAAAAGTAGAAATCAGAATCACTCTTTATCCACCCCTGGTAACCCCTGAGGATTTTGAAGAGATGCTTCCCTACTTGCAGGGTTTTACTCGCGTTGCCCTGCAAAAATATCTGCCTGAGAAGAATCTCTCAGGTAAAGGGGTATCCCCTTATTCTGAAGAGGAATCCCTCTATTTTTTAGAAAAACTTAAGAATTTCTTTCCTGAGCTCAAAATATATAATCGTCTTTAGAGGCTTTAGTGGTTTCAAAGTTTATGAGGTTCTCTGATTTGTGCGAGAGAGAAAATTTGAATTAGTCACTGAACAAAGAGGGAAATTGCTTATTGACACTCTATTTAACTTAGTGTATCTTTTACTCCATGCTTGATCTCAAGATACTCAGAGAGAAAAAAGACTGGGTTATAGAGCGTCTGAGGACAAGGGGTGGGGACTATCCAGTTGAAGAGGTTCTTGCCCTTGATGAGAAAAGAAGGTCACTTCTCCAAGAAGTTGAGAGACTCCGTCATGAAAGACGGGTAAAATCGGAGGAGATTGGAAGGCTTAAGAGGGAAGGCAAAAACGAAATGGCCAAGGTCCTTGCTGAAGAGGTAAAGCTCCTTGGGGAACACCTAAAAAATTTAGAAGATAACCTTAGAGAAACTGAAAAGGCTCTATGGGACAAACTTGCTCGCATTCCTAATATTCCTCATGAAAGTGTGCCTTTAGGGGCCTCAGACAAGGACAATGTAGTTATCAAAAAGTATGGAGAACCACCAAGTTTTCCCTTTCCTCCCAAACCACACTGGGAACTTGGTGAGTCCTTAGGGATTTTTGATTTTGAAAGGGCAGCAAAGATCACTGGTAGCCGTTTCACGGTATATTACAGGGAAGGAGCCCTCTTAGAGCGTGCCTTAATAAATTTTATGCTCGATCTCCATGTAAAAAAACACAAATATCTTGAGGTTCTTCCCCCCTTCATAGTTAATGAAACTTCTATGTATGGCACAGGACAACTTCCTAAATTCAAAGAAGAACTCTTCAAACTGGAAGATTGGGACTACTATCTTATTCCTACAGCTGAGGTGCCAGTTACTAATCTCCATCGGGATGAAATCCTTCCTGAAGAAATCTTACCCCTCTACTATACAGCCTATACCCCCTGTTTCAGGGCTGAAGCAGGAGCCTATGGAAAAGATATAAAAGGAATCGTGCGTCAACACCAATTTAACAAAGTAGAGCTTGTTAAATTTGTTACCCCCGAAACCTCTTATGAAGAGCTGGAAAGCCTGCTTCTTGATGCCGAAGAGGTGCTTCAGCTTCTCGAGCTTCCCTATCGTGTGGTTGTGCTTTGCACAGGGGATCTTGGCTTTGCTGCAGCGAAAACTTATGACATTGAAGTTTGGTCCCCAGGACAAAACCGATACATAGAGATTTCCTCCTGTTCTAATTTTGAAGACTTTCAGGCAAGAAGGGCTAATATCAGGTATAGACCAAAGGGTGGTGGTAAGCCCAGATTTGTGCACACACTCAATGGCTCTGGCCTTGCTGTGGGAAGAACTTTGATGGCCCTTTTAGAAAACTATCAACAGGAAGATGGCTCCGTGATCATCCCTAAGGCCCTAAGACCATACACTGGCGGGCTGGAAAAAATCACCCCTAAAAACAAAAGGACTTAAGTTTCCCTAAATACCCTACTGCCTGTAACCTCTTCCCCAATAAAAAATACCCCCCTTAGAGGAAAAAAACACCATTACATGGAAATAAGAGGGGCCTCTCCTATTGAGGAAAAATCATATAGATACACTCTCTTGAGGGACAGTAGCCCTCATAAAGGGCCTCTTCCAGGTTTTTAAAGATGATCTTCCTTTTAATATTCTTTGCCTCAGCACACTGGGGATGATGAAATCTCTTACTATTCTTATTCCCAATAAAGTTTACCTTTGCCTCTGGCTTATCTACATAACTAAAAAGCCCCTTTCTCTCAGATAGGGCCTTTCTCTGCGTAACAAGAAGCCTCTCAAAAATTTTTCCACTTCCTTCATAGTGACAGAGCAAAGCTAAACCTTCACTCAAGAGAAGCTCTGAAACAGATGTGCCATTGGGGAAATAAAGTTCTCCAAGGAGCCTCCCATATCTATCTCGTTCTCTAACAGCCTTTTCTAAGCAAAAGCTCTTTCCTTCAGTCAATTCTCTATTACGTAGATAGGCCTCCTTAGCAAAGGGTTCAGGTTTTCCTGACTCTGTATGCAATTCCAAGGAATTTATCGCTGCATAGCGGAGTTTTTCCCCACCCTCAAGCTCCACAGTATCCCCATCAATAGCCCTTTTTACAGTAACCTTCTCTTGGGAGGGAGGACAACTAAAGGTCTCCTCCTTTTTCCCAGTTTGAGCTTGGTTGGTACAGGCAAAAAGGAGTAATGCAAATAAAAAAAGGAAAAGTGATGAGAATTTCTCTTTTGACCATCTAATCATAGGGAACCTCCTATAAAATAAAAGTTGCATCTCCATAAGAGTAAAAGCGATACCCTCTTTTTATAGCTTCCTGATAAGCCTTAAAGATTAGCTCTCTTCCAGCAAAGGCACAAACCAGCAAAAAAAGGGAAGACCTGGGGAGATGGAAATTAGTGATTAAGGCTGAAATTACTTTAAAGTCAAAACCAGGGTATATATAGAGATCGCAGAGCCCCTCATAGGGTTCAAAATCTTTGAGGGCAAGGAATTCAAGTGCCCTGGTGACCGTGGTTCCCACAGCAATAATTCTTCTTCCCTTTCTTAAAGCCTCTTTTATAGCCAAGGCAGTCTCCTGAGGAACCTCCAAATACTCTGGCTCAATTTTATGATAGCGTATATCTTTTACCTTAATTGGGGCAAAGGTGCCATACCCCACATGTAAGGTTATAAAGGAAATAGAGACACCCTTTGCTCGCAAACGCTCCAAGAGATCAGCATCAAAGTGAAACCCTGCTGTAGGAGCAGCGATAGAGCCCTCCTTCTGTGCATAGACTGTTTGATATCTCTCTATATCTTGCCTCTCAGGTTCTCTCTTGATATAAGGAGGAAGAGGCACACGCCCTATCCTTTCAACAACTCTTTCTAAAGGGATACCCTCCGAACTAAGCTCTACAAGAAATCTGCCTCCCCCTAAGTCTTCCTTCAAAATAATTCTAATAGATCCTTCCTCTGGCGAAAGAAGACTCTGCCCCCTTTTTAATCTCTTTCCCTTTAGAAGAGCAGGTGTTACAAAAAGATATCCTTTAGGCTTTTGAAAGAGGAGAACCTCTACCTCTCCTCCAGTCTCCTTAACGAGCTTTAGTCGAGCTGGAAAGACCTTGGTATTGTTTAGGACCAGTAAGTCACCTGACACAAAGTAATTCAATATCTCGGAAAATCTTTCGTGAAAGATTAGCTCCCCACTCTTTCGCTTAATAACTAAAAGCCTGCTCTCAGCCCGTCTTTCAGGGGGATAATAGGCTATCAGATCTTCGGGTAATTCATAGTCATAGGAGCTAAGATCATACTCAGGAGGGATACGAGACATCAGGATTTAAAAATAAAGTGGAGGGATCTCTTCCAAGGCGGTAAGATCTTCCCAAGTTTCCCTTCTTCTGACCAGAAAGAATTGATCTCCTTCCACCAGGACCTCTGCAGCCCTGGGACGGGAGTTATAATTAGAACTCATGACAAATCCATAGGCCCCAGCACTCATAACGGCAAGAAGATCTCCCCTTTTTACCCTTGGCACCTTCCGCTCCTTTGCCAGAAAATCTCCACTCTCACATATGGGGCCAACAATATCTGCCACAATCTCCTCTTCCTCTCTATCTATTACAGGCACAATCTTATGATAGGCCTGATAAAGAGAAGGCCTTATGAGGTCATTCATACCCGCATCTACTATGATGAAATTCCTCTCCTTATTACTCTTGGTATAAAGAACCCTTGTAACCAAAATACCAGCATTACCTACAATTACTCGTCCTGGCTCAAGAATTAGTGTAACAGGAAGACCCCCTAAGACCTCTAAAATTGCCTGAGAATATTCCTCAGGAAGGGGTGGCTCCTCTTGGTTATATATGATCCCCAAACCGCCTCCTATATCCAAGTAAGGGAGCTCAAAACCAAGGGACACTAATTCTTCCCACAAGGCCCTTAGCCTCCGTAAGGCATCCACAAAGGGAGAAATAGTGGTCAGTTGCGAACCAATATGAGCATCAAGGCCAACAGGTAGAAGATAGGGATTCTCCTTGGCTCTGAGGTAGAGAGGAATAATCTCCTCTTCAGGGATTCCAAATTTATTTTTCCGCAGGCCTGTAGAGATGTAAGGATGGGTCTTAGGATCCACATCAGGATTTGCCCTTAAAGCAAAGGGAGCCTTAATCTTTAGCTTAGCAGCCACCTCCCCTAAGACCTCAAGCTCCTCAGCACTTTCCACATTAAACATAAGGATACCCGCAAGCAGAGCCTTCTCCATCTCCTCAGGGGTCTTTCCCACTCCAGAAAAGACAATTTTCTGAGGAGGGATACCTGCCTTGAGGGCTCTTTGGAGCTCACCTCCTGAGACAATATCTGCCCCAGCCCCTTCCTTAGCTAAAAGGGCAAGGACCCCCAAATTAGAATTGGCTTTCACCGAATAACAAGTAAGGTGCTCTATCCCCTGGAAGGCCTCATCAAAGACCTTAAAGTGTCTCCGAATAGTCTTCCCTGAGTAGATATAAACAGGGGTTCCAAATCTTTCCACGATCTTGCAGACTGGGACCTCTTCACAGTATAACTCACCAGCATGATAGATGAAATAATGCATAGGCCTAAGTATAGCCTGAAATTAGGAGAAGGCAAGGGCTTAAGCTGTTTTTTCAGGGGGTCCAAAAATCCTATTAGAAAAACGCACATACCAAGCAGCTACCTGGACCTGTATAATAAAAGCAAGAGCTATAACTAAGGCTACCTCTGAATTGGTCTTGCCAAAGGTCATCATAGCAATGGCCAAACAAATGGAGAGATTTCTCATCACCGTGCCATAAACCAGGGCTATGGCATCTCCCCTCTTGAAAAAGAGCTTCCCTACAATGGTGGCCAGTAGAAAATTGCTGAAATAGAGAGCAAGAAGGGGCAGAAAAATATAAGCAATCAGCGAAAGTTGGCTTGCAATTTCCTTGGCCTTAAGAGCCATGGCAATAAAGACTATGCCTAAGACACCAATGGTAGAAATAGCTGAGAGCCTTGGGGCAATAGTTTTCTGCATATATTGAGGCCCATATCTCTTGAGAAGATATTTCTGAGTAAAATAGCCTGCTATCATAGGTAAGAAGACCACAAAGATAATCTGTTTAAAAATATACCATACATCCACCTTTAAATGGGCTGACATGAGGGCTTGAACATAGAGGGGAGTGGCAATTGAGCCCAAAATGAGGCCAATAACCGTCATCTTAACTGCAGCCTCCACATTACCCTTGGCAAAACCTGTCCAAGAAATGGTCATCCCACTTGTTGGCACAAGACCTGCCATAAGTAGCCCGAGAGTTAAATAATAGTTATCACCAAAAAAGAAGCGCCCAATCCCATAGGCCAAAAAGGGTATTATGAGAAAATTTATGGCCTGGGCAGTAAGTAAGGTTGCTGTGTCTCCCCCTTCAAGGATCTTCTTAAACTTGAGATTGATCATCATAGGATAGATCATCACAAAGGTAAAAAAGAGCACTAAATTTTTTAAGAACTGGAGATCCCAAAAATAGCCTGAGAGAAACCCAAGAAGCATACTCAAAGGGATAAAAAAGACCAAATTCTTGGTGATATACCCAAGGACCTTCCACATGGCAAGATACCTTTTTGAACAAAATTTAATTATTAATCAATTTTATAATGCTTTTCTGTGTTTTGTCAAGTAAAGGTAGGGAAACCAGGGCAGAAGTGAGCTTCTAAATATATTTATGGTCCTAAACCTTGAAATGAAGGCAAGAGAGACAAAAGTTTAAGAGCGAGAGTTTTAGTGTTGTAATTTTTCTGAGAACTATTAAATTTTACACATGACCTATAGAAAAGAGGAACTTTTAGAGCTTTATACCAAGGAAGATCTTCATGTTCTTGGCCAACTGGCCCATCAAGTTAAGGAAAAGATTCACGGGAAAAATTATTACTATACGATAAATAGACACATAAACTATACAAATATTTGCATTTTAAATTGTAAATTTTGCGGCTATCACAAGAAACCTAAGGAACCAGGGGGTTATACCTTAGGTATTAAAGATATTCTTGAAAAACTGAGGGAAGAGGATCAGCTTAGAGAGATACACATAGTGGGTGGGTTAAATCCTGAGCTGCCCTATAGTTATTATGTTGAGTTAATTAGGGAGATTAAAGCCCTGAGGCCCAATCTTAGGATTCGGGCTTTTACCTGTGTGGAAATAGACTTTCTAAGCAAGATCTCCAAGAAGTCAGTAGAGGAGGTGCTTTCCGAGCTAAAAGAGGCAGGGCTTGACTGTCTCCCTGGCGGGGGAGCAGAAATCTTTTCCGAACGGATAAGAAGAGAGCTATATCCCACAAAAATTTCTCATGAACGCTGGCTTGAAATTGCCAAAAGGGCCCATAAAATTGGGTTAAAGAGTAACGCTACCCTCCTTTTTGGACACATAGAGAAAGAGGAGGAGATTATTGAGCATCTTTTAAAATTAAGGGAGGTTCAAGAGGAGACAGGTGGTTTTGAGGCCTTTGTTCCCCTTCCTTTTATCCCTGAAAATACGCCCCTTTCACACATACGAGCTCCCTCTGCCCAAAAGATCCTTCGCACTGTTGCCATCTCTCGCCTAATTCTTGATAACTTTCCCCATATTAAGGCTTACTGGGTTTTCTTAGGGGTAGGGCTTGCCCAGATAGCCTTACTTTGGGGGGCTGATCATATTCATGGCACCGTAATAGAGGAAAAGATCAGTGAGGCTATGCAAGGAAAGCCCGTTAAAAAGCTTCCTCCTGAGGAAATAGAGCATTTGGTGCGAGAGTTAGGAGGAAACCCTATAATACTTTAAGAACCTTTGGTCCTTGTGAAACTTTTTGAAGGAGATATATAGTGTTATCTAAGAAGGCTTGGAAATGGCGCCTAAAGTGGCTTAAGGAAGGAGTGAATTA
>CAZBLU010000034.1:0-4196 GCA_964493015.1 uncultured Caldimicrobium sp. | reverse complement strand
TGGAAACAAAACCAAAACTTTCCATTCTCATTCCCACTTATAATAGGCTCTCCTTTTTGAGAGAGGCCTTAGAGAGCCTTCTTGAGGAAAAGCCCGAAGATCCTTTTGAAATCGTGGTTGTTGACGATGGCTCAAGAGATGGCACCTGGGATTATTTGGAAGACCTTAAGACAAAAGCAAAGAATCTTATCATAGCAAGACATCCAGAAAACCTTGGTGTCTCTCAGGCAAGAAATACCCTTTTGTCTCTTAGTCAAGGAGAGTATGTTCTCTTTCTGGACTCTGACGATTACTTACTTAAAGGAGCTGTAAGGGAAATCTTAGAAGCGTTGCATACGGGAAAGCCAAGTTATATTCTCTCTGTATATGTAAAAAAGGGGGAAAGACTTAAACAAAAGGTCTTTCCTGAGCCCTCTAATGATCCTCTAAAGCGCTTAAAGGATTTCCTTGAGGGCAAATATGCCGATGCCCTCTATGTATTTAAAAAATCCTTATTTGAAAATTTTAGATACTCCCCACAACTAAAGATTAGGGAGGACTGGGTTTTTAAGGCCACACAAATGGCCCTAAATCCTCCTATGGTAATAAGAAAGCCTCTTGGGGTCATAAGGGATCATCCCCAGCGCCTAAGAAGGGAAGTAAAATTTTATGAAGAATCTATAATTTTGGCGGTAAATATTTTGTTTGAAAAGCTCCCAGAGAACTTTAAAGGCCTTTATCCCTACGCCTTAAGTAAGGCTTTCATAGAACTTGGGGGTAAGTATGCCTCCTTAGGCCATCACGATAAAGCCTTTACCAATTACAAGGAGGCCTTAAGGCACTGGCCCAATCTAAAATACAATTTTAAATTTTTAAAAAAATATTGTAAAAGTTTCCTTTTTAAGCTATGGCTCAAGGGATGATAAGAAATTTTTTCTTTGAAAATTATACTGCCTCTGCAAATGGGGGAGAACTCTATATTAACCATGATTTTGGCCATCTCCTTAAAAAGGAAGATGTTCTTTTTATAGTTTCTAACTGGGAAGCCCTCCACGAACGATATTTCCTCTTTTTTAGACATCAAAAGAGATATCGCCAAGTGAGGGGGCTTGAGCTTAAAAATTGCAAAATTTATATAAAAAAATATTTAGAAAACTTATCTGAAGCAGAGAGGGAATGGAATAACATTATCTTTCTCTGGTCCAAGGGTTTCCCTACCTCTATACCTATCTTTTTCTATAAGAGTCAAAAGGAGGCCTTTCTTGGCACAAAGGCTTTAGAGGGAAAGACCATATTAGACTATGAGGAAAAGGACTTAATCCAAATAAATCTCTTTATGGAAAAGATAGCCTTCTATTTAGCTAAGCTTCACAGGGAAAAAATCTTTCATCAGGACTGTTACCTTAATCATTTTTATTGGGATGAAAAGGAGGGCCTTCTATATCTCATCGATGTATCTCGCATCTTGTATCATCCCTCTTTTTCTACATACTATCAAATCAAAGATTTAAGCCAGCTAAAATTTTCCTTTTATAAATATTTTCCTACCAATGGGGAGAAGTTTTGGAAATATTTTTTTGATACCTATGTAAAGGAATATAATCTCAAATTGAAGTATATCTATAATATGGCTATAATACTCAAATTTTTACTAATAAAGAGACATACCCTAAAAAGCAAGAAATTGGGAATAAGAGAGCTATTACTTAATCTATAATAGAACACAGTGAAATGAAGGGTTTTGTTAGCAAAAAAGAGTTTTCAGAGGATTTTAATTTGGAATTATGGGGTCCCCTGGAAAGTGAGGGCCCTTTATATATATATCTTTCCCCTAAAAGAGATTATATCCTCTATAGCACCAACTTGAAAGCACTATTAGATAGCCCTGATGTGGAAAAGCCCCTTACCCTCTCTGAGGAAGGCCTCTCCTTTTATTTGTTAAGCGGGGTCATTCCCACGCCAAGAACCATTTATAAAGAAATTTTTGTGCTGAGCTTGGGAGACAGGGCAAGCCTTAATTACACTAATAAGAATCTCGCTATCTCCTTTCATCATCAATTTCCCTTCCACAGTTCTTTTAGGCAAGAAGGAGAATTCAAAGAAGAAGTCCTCCTTAAATTGTTGCGAGAAACCATTGAGGAAAGGATCCCAAGCGAAGGGAAAATATACCTCTTTCAAAGTTTAGGGAAAGATAGTAATACCATAGTTTTAGCCTTACATTCTTCTTATCTACGTGAAAATATTACTTGTCTCACCTTATCAACAGGAGATAAAAAGGATGAAAGCTCTATTGCGGAAGCCATTGCTAAAAAATTAGGTTTCAGGCATCAAAAACTCTATTTACCTGAAAGTATTGATAAAAGTTTATGGAATTTGTACGAATATTATTTTACAGAAATCTCACATCCCTGTATAGATGGAACTTCTCTTGTTTATCCAATTTATGCATCCCAGTTAGACTTTAAAGGCAGTTATGTAGTAGATGGAAGTGGCAATGACGTTTATTTTGGTCATGTGCCAAGGCCAATTGAGTATAAGAGGCAAAAACTTTTTTCCCTATTTCATTTTTTAAGGCCTTTAAGTGACTGTTTTCCCACAGGCAACCCCCTACAATCTTTTACCAAAACAAGGGCTGAATGGATCGGATTAAGTGGTTTTACCTTAAGAGATGCCCAGAAAATCTACTCCAAGGTCACTCCCATTTATAACTATTGGAAAAAGGAGAGTAAGGAAAGAAAAAACTGGGATTATTTTGATCTCAAAGCCGATCTATGGGGTACTCATGTGGAATTTGATTTGGTGATGCGAAAAGTCAGAAATTTTGGTGAGGTCTTTGGGGCAGAGATTATCTTTCCTTGGTATAATAAAAGAATAGCTGAATACATAAGCAGGCTTCCAGAGAAATTACTATTTGACCGCAAAAATTTCCGAAACAAAATTCCTCTTCGGGACCTCCTTAAAAAACATCTAAACCTTGACTCTGATCGGTTAGGCAAATATTCTTATGGCTTTGATGCCTACAGCTTTCTTTTAAAAGCAAAAGAAAGAGTTAGAGATGAAATTTTTTCATGCGAACTTTGGAATAAAAAAGGAATTTTAAAAGTCTATCATATGTTGAAAGAGAAAACCGAGAAAAAATTATTCAGAAATCTTTTTATAAGGCTTTTTATTCTCTCTACTTGGTATAATCATAATAAATATTTAAAATCTATTGATTAAAGAATAATCCATAATTATTGAGGCCTGTTTAATAATTTTAGAGAGGTATTATAACCAACTAATGCTCCAGTTACTACCCAAAAAGGTATAAATCCAGCTTTTTCTTCAAAACCAGCAAAATTTGCCATCACAAAGTAAGAAATCAAATACATAAAAGAGCACATTAAAAACCAATCAATCTTTTTTTCTCTTTCTAAAATATATTTTAAATTTTTAAATGTTTTGTAAGATATAATAAAAAGAAAAATAAAAAAGCAAATTATTGTTTGAAGGCCAGACTGTACAGCTATACTTATAAAAGTATTATGTGGGTGTCCTATAATAGAATCTTTATAAAAAGTCAATTTAGCTATCTTTCTACCAAGACCAGTCCCCACAAAAGGAGATTCCGCTATTCTTTTAAAAGACCTTGACCATTCATAAAGTCTTGGTCCTATAGAAGAGTATTGTTCTAAATGTTTTCTCTCAACATCCTTCATAATTAGATCTATTTTATCATCACGAATTATAAATTTCTCACGCAATGTTGGTATGCAAAGAAAGGGTAGCAGAATAAGAAAGAATAAAAAAATAATTGAAGCTATCTTTTTAAAATTAATTTTCATAATAAAAAAAAGGGACATAAAACTGATTAATATACCCAAAAGACCTGCCCTTCTTCTCAACCAAAGAATATTGAGAAAAATTAAAACAGCCAATATCAGAAAAAGAGTTCTTTTTATTATATTAGTATTTACAAAGAAAAGAAACATAGAAATAAAAAAAACTAATACTAAAGAAGGAGTTAAGTGTGAATAATGAATTATATAGATATTTTTCTTATAAATATCATCAAGTATACCAAAACCAGCTTCAAAAAAACATAAAAAATTTAAGCCACATTTGAAAAAGACAAAATATAAAAGGTAAATCAAAAAACACAAATAAAAAGAAATTACTAAATATGATATATAATACAAATAATCATTTTTATAATTATCACACAAAAAGAATATAGA
>CAZBLU010000033.1:0-16326 GCA_964493015.1 uncultured Caldimicrobium sp. | reverse complement strand
CTCTTTGCACACTTGTCAAGTGTGTAAAGTAAAGGGCGGGCCCACTCCATGCAATACCTTTTTAAACAGGGCGGGTTTCAAGGGTAACCCTTGGGAAGCACCAAAAATTAAGCCTTGTGAAAATATAGTAAAAATAAAATTTCTCAAATTTACCCCTTAAAAAGCTTACCATTCCTTGCTTCCAAGGCTTTTTGCAAAACCAAAAATTAACATCAAATCAATAACTTAGAAAACCACATTTTTACCCTCTAACTGCAATTGATTTTCAATTAAGCTGGAGAAAACTCCCCAGCTAAAAACCTTGCCAGTAAAAACTTTTATCCCCTCACAAAAAAGTTGACTAAATAGATTTATTTACTATTTTGCACCCTTAACGGGCTTGAAATATAACTGTATTCAATTTTCAATGAGCAAAAAAAATTTTAATTATCTTTAAAATGAGAATGTTCTAAAACTATTTGTTTTCTCTGGTTTTATGCGAAAAAAGAGAAATACCTTAAGATTGGTAGCTAAGTTTTGTGCAGGCTGAAGCCTGCTCCTACCCACAGCTCATGATGCAATAATAAGATGAGGAAATTGGAAAAAATTTACACAACCTTGACAAGCAATTAATAATAAGTAAAATCACCTAAAATTTTTAAAGCAGGAGGTGTAAGATGAGTGGAGAGGTTTTGTATGTAGTAGGCCACAAAAATCCTGATACGGACTCTATTTGTTCAGCCATTGCCTTTGCCTATCTCTGGAATGAGTGGAAAAAAAGGGGATTTCTTGCCCAGATGAAGATGCCTGAGCTTGAGGCTGTTCCCGTTAGGCAGGGAGAGCCCAATGCGGAGACTAAGTTTGTCCTTGAGAAATTTGGCTTTGCCACTCCTGAACTAATGACTGATGGTGCTGGAAAAAAAATCGCCCTTGTAGATCACTCTGATGTGGTCCAGAGTGTAGACAATCTCAATCAGGCTGAGATTGTAGCTTTAGTTGACCATCATAAGATCGGGGATGTCACCACCCCTAATCCTATCTGTTTTGTCAACTTTCCTGTAGGTTGTTCTGCCACCACTATTAAGTATCTTTATGACACAACTGGGGTAGAAATCCCCAAAAATATTGCAGGGCTTATGCTTTCTGCTATCCTTAGCGACACAGTTATTTTCAAATCCGCTACCACCACTCCTATGGACAAGGCAGCAGGAGAGGCCTTAGCCAAGATTGCAGGCGTTGAGGATATAACAAAGTTTGGCATAGAGGTAAAGTCCAAACTTTCTGATGTTAGCGGCATGGCAGTTAGAGACATCATTATGAGGGACTACAAAGATTATAACATGAGTGGCAAGAAGGTAGGAGCTGGCCAGATTGAGGTTATTGACCTTTCTCTTATTGAGGGACGTAAAGAGGAAATTTACAATGAGCTTGTCAAGATGAAACAGGAAGGTGGCTATCACAGCATAGTCTTTATGCTTACCGATATTATGAAAGAGGGAACAGAGCTTCTGGTAGTGAGTGATGAGCCAGCTATAATTGAAAAGGCCTTTGGCAAGAAGATTGAAGGTAAAGGGATGTGGCTTGATGGGGTTATGAGCAGAAAGAAACAGGTGATTCCACCTCTGGAAAAAGCCTTTGCTGGCTAATATGTATAAGGGGGCTATAAAGCCCCCTTTCATTCCCAAACCTCTTCAATTTTAAAGCTTATATCTACGGCTTTAACACTGTGTGTAAGGGCCCCTGAGGAGATATAGTTAACTCCCAGGTCTCCATATTCCCTAATATTATCCTCCCTGATACCCCCTGAAACTTCCACTTCAAGATAGGGTCTTTTTTCCCTTATTAACTTTAGGGCCCTTTTAATCTCTTCTGGGGTAAAATTATCCAGAAGGACACAATCAATTCTTCCTTGACTTTCCAAGAGGAGTTCTAATTCCTTAAAGTCATTAATTTCTATTTCTATTCTGAGATAATGGGGTAGACCATGCAACTTTTGCAGGACCTCTTTTAGGCCCCCGAGGGCCTTTATATGATTGTCCTTTATCAAAATCCCATCTGATAGAGAAAAACGATGGTTAGCCCCACCTCCAACTCTTACAGCATACTTTTGCAAGATCTTTAGACCTGGAAGGGTCTTTCTGGTATCAAGTAAGAGGGTTGCTCCCCCTGAGAGGGAGTTTACCATTTTTCTTACCTTTGTGGCAAGGCCTGAAAGATGTTGTAAAAAATTCAGGGCAACCCTTTCCCCTTTAAGGAGGCTTTGGACCCTTCCTTCAACCTCTCCCAATTTTGTCTTTGAGGGGACTTCTTCCCCTTCTTGGTAATACCAGTTTATCTTGAGGGAGGAATCTATCTCCTTGAAAACTGTTTCGGCAACTGGGGTTCCACAGAGAACCAGCTCTTCTTTGGCAAGGAAAAAAGCCTTCCCTTTAAGTCTTGAAGGAATGAGATATTCCGTGGTTTTATCTCCGAAGGGCAGATCCTCTTGCAGGGCTCTATGAACTATTTCCCTTATCTGCCAGCTTTCCATCTCCCATTCTCCTGCTTTAAATAAAAGCAATTTTGTAGTTTTCCCTCTGGAAAAAAAGGAGATAGATCTTATTTTTATGTTAAACGAAAAGAAGATCTTTGTAAAGAGTAGGAGGAGGCTAAGCGATGGAAGAACTTAAAGAGGTTGTTGAAGAAGGTAGTGTTACAGAAAAATCTACTCAAGAAAAAAATCTGGAGACTGAATTAAAGGAATGGAAAGACAGAGCTCTAAGATATGCAGCTGAGATTGAAAATTTAAAGAAGGCCATAAAAAGGGAAAAGGAAGAGTATTTTAAGTTTGCTTTAGAGACGGTTTTTAAAGAACTTTTGCCCTCTATTGATAACTTAGAAATGGCCTTAGTTTCGTGTGAAAAGTCTTCCGATATAAAGGCCTTAAAAGAGGGGGTGGAACTCTCTCTTAAGGTTCTTGTTCAGACTTTGGAAAAGTTTGGGCTCAAACAGTTTGAGCCTGCAGTAGGAGAGCCCTTTCATCCCCATTTTCATGAGGCCCTCCATGCAGAACCCCATCACGAGATTCCTGAAGGTGGTATTGTAAGGGTTTTTCAAAAGGGTTATACCCTCCATGACAGGGTGATTCGACCAGCCTTGGTCTGTGTCTGCCAAGGTGGCCCTAAGCCAAAAATAGAAGAAAGCAAAGTTGAAAAAAACTCTTCAGAGGAAAATAACCAGGATGTCCAAGAATAAATTTAAAGTAGGAGGGAAAAACTATGGCTAAAAAGGTGCCTGTAGTAGGAATTGATCTTGGGACAACTAATTCTTGTGTGGCTATCTTTGAAGGTGGGGAAGTTAAAGTTATTCCTAATAGGGAAGGAGCCAGAACCACGCCTTCTATTGTAGCCTTTCAGGAAAGTGGGGAAATATTGGTAGGCTTACCTGCCAAAAGGCAGGCCATAATCAATGCCGAAAATACTATCTTTGGTATCAAAAGATTAATGGGGCGAAAATTTTCTGATCCCATGGTCCAACAGTGGATAAAGAGAGTACCTTATAAAATCGTTGAGGCCCCCAATGGAGATGCCCATGTGGAGATAAGGGGGAAAAGGTATAGCCCCCCAGAGATATCTGCTATGATTTTGCGAAAAATTAAGCAGGATCTGGAGGAATATTTGGGAGAAGAAGTTACGGATGTGGTGATCACTGTGCCAGCCTATTTTGACGATACCCAGAGGCAGGCAACCAAGGATGCTGGAAGAATAGCTGGGCTAAATGTTATTAGAATCATCAATGAGCCTACAGCTGCCTGTTTAGCTTATGGACTTGAGAAGAAAAAAGAAGGTCTAATTGCCGTTTTTGACCTTGGTGGTGGGACCTTTGATATTTCAATCTTAGAAATTGGAGACGGTGTCTTTGAGGTTAAGGCTACCTCGGGAGATACTTTTCTTGGTGGAGAAGATTTTGATATGAGAATTGTGGATTATCTTGCCGACGAATTCCAAAAAGAGCATGGAATTGATCTAAGAAAGGATAAGATGGCCCTTCAGAGGCTTAAAGAGGCAGCTGAGAAGGCTAAAATTGAGCTTTCTTCCACCTTGGAAACGGAGATTAATTTGCCTTTTATAACTGCTGATGCAACAGGGCCAAAGCATTTGGTGACCAAACTTACCAGGGCCAAACTTGAGGCCCTTGTTGAGGATTTGATTGCCAGGCTTGAGGAACCCTGTAGGATTGCTATGAAAGATGCAGGCATTACCCCTCAGGATATAAGCGAAGTAATCCTTGTTGGTGGTATGACTAGGATGCCCAAGGTGCAACAAAAAGTTAAGGAGATCTTTGGCAGAGAACCTGTAAAGGGTGTTAATCCCGATGAAGTGGTGGCTATGGGAGCTGCTATCCAGGCAGGTGTTCTCAAGGGTGAAGTAAAAGATGTTTTACTCCTTGATGTGACGCCTCTTTCTCTGGGTATTGAAACCCTTGGCGGAGTTTTCACGGTGATTATTCCCAGAGGGACCACTATCCCCACCCGTAGAAGTCAGATCTTCACAACAGCTGCTGATAACCAGACAGCAGTTACCATACATGTGCTTCAGGGTGAGAGACCTCTTGCCTCTCAAAATAAGAGTATTGCCAGATTTGATTTAGTGGGCATTCCTCCAGCTCCAAGAGGTGTGCCTCAGATAGAGGTTACCTTTGATATAGATGCCGATGGAATTCTTCATGTGACTGCCAAAGACCTGGGCACAGGTAAAGAACAATCTATCGTAGTAAGACCAAGTTCAGGGCTTACTGAAGAGGAGATCCAGAGGATTATCAAGGAGGCAGAGCAGTTTGCAGAGGAAGACCGTAAAAAGAGAGAGCTTGCTGAAGCGAGGAACCAAGCTGATTCCCTTATCTATTCTGTAGAAAAGACTGTGAGAGAACTGGGAGATAAGATCTCTGAGGACCTCAAGAAAGAGGTTGAGGATAAAATCAGAGCCTTAAGGGAGGCTATGGCAGGAGATGATATAGAAGCTATAAAGAGGGCAAGTGACAATCTCACTCAGGCTTCTTATAGGTTAGCCGAGATGCTTTATAGAGCCAAAGCCCAGGCTGGAGCAGGTGCAGGGGCAAAAGAGAGCGCTAAAAAACCTGGGGATGAAGTGATTGATGCCGATTTTGAAGAGATGAAATGAAAAGCATCGGCATAACTCTGGGCGACCCTGCGGGGGTCGGCCCAGAGATCCTGGTTAAAAGCCTTCCCTTTCTGGCTGAGCAAAAATGTTTTTTTCTTCTCTTTGGTGATGAAAATCTCCTAAAAAGAGAGGCCAAACATTATAATGTCTTTCTCCCCTCAAATCTTAAAATTATTAATCTTTCGGAACTAAAGGTTCAACCAGGGAAACCCACCCCTGAGAGTCAGCTCGCTACGCTTAGATATTTAGAGGAAGCCATTAGGTATGCCCTTTCAGGGGAGCTCAAGGCCCTGGTAACCCTTCCTATAAATAAAGAAGTTTTTAAATTGGCAGGGCTACCCTTTAGGGGACATACAGAATACCTTGCCCATACCCTTGGAGCTAAAGCTCCAGCTATGTCTTTCTATGGAAGGCGTTTACGGGTTACCCTTATTACTACTCATCTGCCTTTAAGAGATGTCTTTAGCAAATTAGAGGTATCAAAGATTGTAGAGATTGCTCAGTTAGCCTATGATTTTACCAAGAGACTAAATCCAAGGAAAAGGGAGCTTAAAATAGCCCTCTCTGCTCTTAATCCTCATGCAGGAGAAGGGGGCCTTCTTGGAGATGAGGAAGAGAGGCTTTTAAAGCCTGCTATTAAGATAGCGCAAGACCAGGGAATCCCTCTTTATGGTCCCTATCCTGCCGATAGTCTCTTCTTCTTTGCTTCTCGAGGTTACTTTGATCATGTCCTCTCCCTTTATCATGATCAGGGACTGATACCCTTTAAGCTCTTTCACTTTAGAGACGGGGTTAATGTAACCCTTGGGCTCCCCATAGTGAGAACCTCCCCTGTTCATGGAACTGCTTACGATATCGCGGGCCAGGGGAAGGCCTTCCCCGATAGCTTTATCTCTGCGGTAAAACTTGCTTTAAGATTGAGCAAATAGTGGTAAAATTTTCCCATGAAGCGTTTTCTTTTGCTCCTCTCTCTTTTTGTTTTTCTCTCTTTCTTGCTCCTTGGTCTCTTAGCCTTTAATCTTGAATATCTTTTGAACAGCCCCATAGTTAAGGACAAAATAAGAGCCCTTTTGGCAGAAAGAAGAGATCTTAAAGTTAATTTTGGGAAAATTGACATAAATCTATACAAACTTCTCTTTTCTTTTGAGAACTTGGAGATTAAGGGTCGTGATTTTGAACTCTTTTTACCTAAGGTGAGGGCTGATTTTGACTGGGAAAAGCTTTTAAGCCTTAATTTTTATCCCAGAAAAATCTATCTAAAGAATCCCTACTTGAAGGTTGTTTGGAGTGAGGAGCCATCTACTTTTACCGTTGAAGACTTCAAGGGGATTATAAAAAGGGTAGCGCTCTTAGAGCTTTTTATTAAAAACGCAACCATTGACTATGAAGTAGCCAAAAATACTCCTTTGCGGCTTTCTTTAGAGACTCTAAACCTCTCTAACAGGGTGCCTCAGGTACTTTTGGAGGCAAAAGTGAGCTCTCCTGCCTTTACCTCTCTTCACCTGAATTTGAGATATAACTACAGAGATGAGTTTTTAGAAAGCTCCTTGAGGGTTAAAAAATTTGATCTTGCTCGCCTCAAATTAAGGGACTTTTTTATTCTCTCCAAGACTGAATTTGACTTTGATTTGGAGCTTAGCCTGGAAAAGGGAATAATAAATGCAGGCTTTACAGGATCTGCCCCTTGCATCGCCTTAAAAGAGGCAGACAGATCCTTTGTTTGTGGCATCTTTCAGGGCTTTTTTGTAGGCAACTTTCAGGACTTTGAATTAAAGCTTAGTCCTGTAGATTTTAAATACCCAGAGGTAAAGGGGGATCTTTTACTCACCCGTAAGGCAGGACTCTATAGATTGGTGGGTAATCTTGAAAATTTTCGCTGGGAGGAGGTGAGGGAAATTGTTAGTCCCCATCTGCCTAAGGAGCTTTCTGAAGAGATCTTTGGAAGAGTGAGGGGAGGATACTTTCATGATGTAGCTTTTCTTGCTGAGGGGAAGGATCTTTCCCATCTCCTTAGGCCAGAAAATTTGCAAATTAGTGCCAGAGTTGAAGCAGGTGAGGTCTATCTTCCCGAGAGAAATCTAACCTTCACTTCTCTTGCTGGAAAAGTAGCCTTCAAAGATAAAGGCCTCTACTTTACTGGCACAGGAAAGCTTGAAGAGGTAATCTCTTTAAATGCGCAAGAATTCTATTTAGATCTGTTGAGTGAGAAAAAGAGCCTCTCTCTTACCTGTGATTTTACAGGAGAGGCTACTTATTTGCAAAAACTTGGTCTTGCTCAAATTGAGGAGCTGAACTTTCTGAAAGACTGGGAGGTAAGAGGAGGCCTTGCTGGAACCTTAATCCTGGAAGGCCCTCTTGAGGACTTATCAGTGAAAGTCTCTCTTAGGCCAGAAGCACTAAAAATCAAGATCCCCTTCTTGAAAAATTGGCTCTCCTGGGAGAGGGGAAACTTAATCTATAAAGACAAGAAGTTGATCCTTGAAGATTCCCAGATCTCTTCTGAGGAGAACTACTTACGAAAGGTCTTTGCTGAATTTTCCTTAGACACCCATTATCTCTCCTTACGGAGTGAAGACTCTCTCCTTGGGAGAGATTTACTTTTTGAGTTGTCAGAGGGTCACCAAGGGCTAAAAGATATATGGTTAAAACATAAACTATCCTTTTCTAAGCTTCTTCTGGAAAAAGTTAGCTATGGGGGATTCTTACCAAATCTTGGGGAAAAACCTGAAATTAGTTCTCTTTTAGAGGCCCTTAAAGTGAAGGGTAAGGTTTTAGATCTCTCCTTTACTCTTCCTTATCAAGGAAGAGATTATCTCCTTAAGAGTGAAGAGCTATCCTTTGATCTGAGAGATAGCCTTATTTTTCTTAATCCAAGCAAGATCTCTCATCAGGATACTCTTCTGGAGATCAGTGGTAGATCGGATTATACATTAAGTAACCTTGTTTTGGAGGGAAAGGGTAGAATTGGTGAGGAAACTCTAAGAGAGATCCAAGAGTTTACAGGTCTTTTAAATTCTCCTTTGGCTTTGAAAAATTTACCTTTAGAAATAGAAGATTTTTATCTAAGCTTGAGGGATACTTATTGGGATTTTGCAGGAAAGGGAAGGCTTGAAAACCTCATTCTCGAGGTCTCTTTAGAGAAGCATGAAGGCCTTAAAATACAGAGCAAAGTAGGCTCTAAGGAAAGTCTTTTTGAGCTAAGGATTAGCCAAACCTCTCCCCTTATAGTGGAGTATAGGGGTAAGCTTGAACTTCAGGAA
Source organism: uncultured Caldimicrobium sp. (assembly GCA_964493015.1). Taxonomy (GTDB): domain Bacteria; phylum Desulfobacterota; class Thermodesulfobacteria; order Thermodesulfobacteriales; family Thermodesulfobacteriaceae; genus Caldimicrobium. The sequence continues at coordinate 7,928 of CAZBLU010000033.1, read as the reverse complement.
TTAGCTGGGGTTTTTTTAGATCCTCCAATAGATAAAGGAAAGATAGAGGGAAACTTCTCCGTAGAAGTATTTCCAGAAAAAGTAAGGGAGCTTAAGGAGAGTTTTTCAAGAGAGGATTTGAATCTTCTGCTAAAGAAATATCTTGGCTTAAGGCCTTTTAATTTGCAAGGTGAGGCAAGGCTCAGAGAAGTGAAACTAAAGAGGCCATTACCTTTAGTTCTTTCAGGAGATTTCCGCTTTCAAGGAGAGACTGTTGAAGGGAAAGATATTTCTTTAATAGTGAATAATAGTAGCCTAAAGGGTAACCTTTCCCTCCTTACAGATAAGGACTTACTCACCTTACAGGGAAATCTAACCATACAAGCACTAAATTTAAAGGAACTTGCCAAGGAAGCAAAAACAAGGGAGGCTCAGGAACCATCTTGGCTTGAGAAGGTTTTTGCCTTACCTCTAAAAGGCGAGCTATCCTTTACTATTGAGGACTTAACTCTTCCTACATCACATCGTATTAATTATTCCACGGGGAAGCTTCTTTTAGAAGAAAAAAAATTATTAAGAGTAGAATTTCCCCAGATTGACTTTTGTGGCCTTAGATTCTCTTCAGAGCTTGAGAAAAATCCCCAATTCCAATACTTATTTATAGATTTGCCTTCCTCTAAGGGAGAGCTACTTGATCTATTTTCTTGCCTTTATCCTGAAGAGATGCCGCGAACTATTCTTGAGGGGCCCTTTAAAATGGAGGGTTTTTTTTATACCGATGGGGAAAAGGGCTTTTTCCAGCATAGTTATGGCCAGTTGGAGATTGCCTCTGAGAGGGGATACCTTTATAGAGCTCCTTTAATTGCTCGCGTTCTTGCCTTTTTGAGCCCTATAGACCTATTTAGAGGGAAAATTCCCAATCTTGAAAATAATCTTTTGCCCTACGAGGAACTTAACTTCAAAGGAGAGTTTTTAGATGCCTCCCTTTACATAGACACACTTTTTTTGTCGGCACCTGGCTTTCGTCTCTTTGGAAGCGGCCCTCTCTCCCTTTCCTCTAAAGAGGTCAATCTTACCTTTCTTGTTTCTCCCTTTAAAACTATTGATGTAATTGTAGAGCATATTCCCTATCTTAATAGATGGATCCTTGGTAAAGAGAGGATGTTTATCTACCTTCCCCTTGAGGTCACAGGGACCTATGATCAACCCAGTATCATCCCTCTTCATCCAGCAAGTATTGGTAAAGGGCTTTTTAGATTTATTTTCAAGTTCTTTGGCCTGGGAGAGGATTTCTTTAAGAAGGAGCCAAACTTTGATAGATTCAAAAAGAGGGAACTTTTACAGAAGAGAAGTGGAGATTCTTTACCAAGATAAATATCTTATTGCCGTAAATAAGCCTGCAGGTTTGGTGGTCCAAGGTGCTAAGAGACAAGAAGAATCTCTCTTGATTGCCCTTAAAAGTTATCTCAAGGAGAGGGAAAATAAAGCTGGGGAGGTTTTCTTAGCGGTAGTCCATCGTTTGGATAAACCTGTTTCTGGGGTTTGCCTCTTAGCAAGAAGGAGTAAGTGTGCTGCCAAACTCTTTAAAATAATGCAGGAAGGTCTCTGGGAAAAGGTCTATGTGGGCAAAGTGGAAGGAATTTTAAAGGAAAAGTTTGGCCTCTGGGAAGACTATCTTTGCTATGAGGCAGATGCCAAAAGGGTTCAAAGATTTAATAGGCAAGTTAGTGCTGCCAAAAGGGCCTTAACTTTTTTTCAGGTCCTGGAAACTGAGGGCAAGACTACTCTTCTCTTGCTCTCTCCTTTAACAGGAAGGAAACATCAACTAAGAGCTGTGCTTTCTGGAAGGGGATATCCTATTATAGGTGACTTCCGCTATGGTTCTAAGGTAAGAATACTTGGGGGAAAAGCCATTTTGCTCCATGCCCTTTATTTAGCTTTGCCGCACCCTTATGAAGAAAAAAGGCTTGAACTTTGGGCAGATTTCCCCTCTTATTTCAGGGCTAAAACCCTTGACAAAAACCTAATCATAGAGTTTCTTTATAGGATTAGATTATTTAAGGAGCGAGGGAACTATGTGCCAAGCCAAAATCTGGGTGATTAGTAAAGGAGAGGAAAGAGAGATAGCAAGAGACATAACCCAGCTTGAGGTTGAGGGGGATGAAATAGTGTTAAAGAGCTTTTTTGAACCACCCAAGGTAATTAAAGGAAAGATTAAGTCTATTGATTTTCTCAAGGCAAAGGTTTTCATCGAGGCCCATGAATTCCCAGAATAAGTTAGAAGAGGAGCTTATCCTCTGCGCAAGATGTGCTTGGCGAGAATTTTGTGTGAAAAAATTTTCATTTGACAATACCAAGCCTATTAAATGTCCAGATTTTTCCTTAGATTTAACCTTTAAAAAGGGAGAGGTCAAGGGTGCTGAGAAGAAAGATCAGGGAGATACTTAGAGAAATCTTAAGGAAGCATTATCCTGAGGTTTGTCAACTAAACTTTGAGGTAGAGAGACCAAGAAAAGAGGGCTTGGGAGATTTATCTACCAACGTGGCCCTTCTTTTGCAGGGCCGTTTAAAGAGGCCTTCTTTGGAGCTTGCTCATGAGTTAAGGGAAAAATTAGAGGAAAGGGATGACCTTTTTGAGCGGGTAGAGGTTGCTGGCCCAGGATTCATTAATTTTTGGATTAATCCCCAAGTTTACAGGGAAAATTTAAGGGAGATCCTGAAAGAGGGGCCAAATTACGGCAAAATAGACCTGGGAAAGGGAAAGAGGGTGCATATTGAATTCGTCTCAGCTAATCCCACTGGCCCCCTTCATATTGGCCATGGTAGAGGAGCCGCCTATGGGGATTCCCTGGCAAGGATTTTACAATTTGCTGGCTTTGAGGTCTTTAAAGAATATTATATCAACGATAGAGGAACCCAGATGGATATCTTAGGGGCCTCCGTATATCTAAGGGCAAGAGAGCTAAAGGGAGAGAAAGTGGCCTTTCCTGAGGATTATTATCAGGGAGACTATATTTATGATATAGCTAAGGAGGCCTTAAACCTCTATCCTGATCTTTTGGAAAAGGAAGAAAAAGAAGCTATCTCTCTTTGCAGGGAACTGGCTATAAAGACAATACTTAAAGATATCAGAGAAGACTTAGAGGTCTTTAGGGTCGAGTATGATAACTGGTATTCTGAGAGAGAACTACATGAACGAGGCTTGGTGCCTGAGGTTATCAGCCTTCTTCAGGAAAAGGGCTATGTCTATGAAGAGGAGGGGGCCCTTTGGTTTAGGTCATCCCTCTTTGGGGATAGCAAAGATAGAGTAATCAGAAAGAGCTCAGGAGAGTGGACCTACTTTGCCAGCGATATAGCCTATCACTATGAAAAGTTTTACAGTAGAGGTTTTGACTTGGGGATAAATCTTTGGGGTGCTGATCATCATGGCTATGTGGCAAGGCTTAAGGGAGTCCTTTCTGCCTTAGGGATTGACCCTGAGCGTTTGAAGGTCCTTCTTATCCAGATGGTCAATCTCCTTGAAGCTGGCCAATTGAAGAGTATGTCTACCAGGAAGGCCGAATACGTGGAGTTAAAAGAACTGGTGCGCGAGGTAGGCGTTGATGCAGTCAGATTCATCTTTCTTTCCAGAAGTCAGGACTCCCCTCTTGACTTTGATGTAGAATTAGCCAAGAAACAATCTGCTGAAAATCCTGTTTATTATGTGCAATATGCCCATGCGAGGATTTGTTCAGTGAAGGAGAAGGCTAAAGAGAATGGTTATAACCTGGATGAAATTTTTCAGGCAGATCTCCTTCAATTGAAGGAAAAAGAGGAAAGGGAGCTTTTGAAAAAGCTTGGGGAATTCCCTGATTTGGTTGAAATCTCTGCGCTTCAGTTTGCTCCTTATAAAATAGTATATTATCTTATAGATCTTGCCAGTGCCTTCCATGAATACTATAATAAATTTAGAATTGTGGGGGAAGATAAAGCCCTATCTAAGGCGCGTTTGGCCTTAGTTGAAGGATGTAGAATCGTGATAAACAATGGTTTGAGCCTTTTAGGTGTGAGCAGTCCCGAAAAAATGTAAGGGAGGGGAGGTATGGAAGACAAAAAAATTAAATTTGAGTTAAGTAGAGTGGCATTAATATTTGTTATCCTTTTTGGTTTATGCGTGCTCATCTGGACTTTTATTCTTGGAGTATGGATTGGGACAAAGATAGGAGGTAAGGCAGGCACTGAAGAGGTGGCCATGGAAAAAAGGCCAGAGATTCCCACGCTTACTCCGCAGGTGACCCCTAACGCCACTAATGAAACTCGTCAAGCTGGTGATGAGACTATACAAAATCAGACAGCCCTCTCCCATGAAGCAGTAAATCAAACCGAAGCCAAGGTGGCTCAGGAAGTAAAGGCAGAAAATGTTACTAAAGAGCCAGTAAAAGAAGCCAAAAAAGAGGTCAAGAAAGACACAGTGGTGCCTACCAAGATGAAAAGGGAGTCTACACTAACTGAAATAAAGGAGGAGCCTCAATATAAGAAAAAAGAGGTTGCTCATTTAGCTACAAAGATCAAAGAGGAACCCTTAGGTAAAGTTACTATTCAAGTTGGAGCCTTTTCTACTAGAGAGAAAGCTGAACAACTTACGGCTAAGATTAAAGAACTTGGGTATACAGCAGAGATAAGGGAGGTATCTCAAGAGGGGAAAACTCTGTATAAGGTCTACTTAGGTAGATTTGGAAGCAGAGAGGAAGCCACAAGGCTATTTCCTGTTATTAAAAACAAGTTGGCCGTTGATAGGCCTTTTATTGTTGAGTTGCCCTAAGTAGGATTTTAAATACCTGTGAAGATCCGTAAGGCCAAACTTTCTGATGTGAAATACATCTACAAGCTTATTTTACATTTTTCTAAAAGGGGAGATGTTATTCCCAGACCATTGGCAGAGCTCTATGAGAAAGTGAGAGAATTTTTTGTTTGTGAAGATAGAGATCTAATTGTGGGAGCCTGTGCCCTTCATATTCTCTGGGAAGATCTTGCGGAGATAAGGTCTCTTGTAGTAAGTGAGGAGTATCAAAGGAGAGGACTTGGGGCAAAACTGGTTAAGGCTTGCCTTAATGAGGCTAAAGAACTCGGTATTCCTAAGGTCTTTGTTCTTACCACTTCTCCTGAATTTTTCAAAAAAATGGGCTTTAAGGAGATAAACCGTCAGGAGTTGCCTCAAAAGGTTTGGGCAGATTGTATTCGCTGTAGCAAATTTCCAGAATGTGATGAAATACCCCTAATGGTTGAGGTTATTTGACTTTAAAGGAATGTGAAATTTTTTCAGGATCTCTTGACATTTTAAAAAGTGATGAGTAGGATAAAATATAATGATAAAGTAAAATAATATAAAAATAAAGAAGGAGGTGGGGTTATGCCTACAGTTGAGTACAAAGGTAAAGTTTTTGAGGTTGATGAGGATGGCTTTTTAGCAGGCGGTCTTGATGCCTGGTGTGAGGAGTGGGTTGAGTATGTAAAGGAGCAGGAAGGGATTAAAGAATTAACCGAGGAGCATTGGAAGGTTATTAATGTGCTTCAGGACTACTATAGGAAAAATGGTGTTGCTCCTATGGTGAGGATTCTTTCAAAGGTAACTGGCTATCCTCTAAAGAAAATTTATGAGCTTTTCCCCTCTGGTCCTGGTAAGGGAGCCTGTAAGATGGCTGGGCTCCCCAAGCCTACAGGATGTGTGTAATTCGACTTTATTAAACTTTATTAAAAGAATTTCTTTGGAGAATATGGGATAGGGTTAATTCCCTATCCCATCACTTTACTTTGTAATAAATGAGAACAGTTATAATTATTCTGTTCTTTATTAGTATTTTCTATTGTATTCCTCTATTGGCTCAGGAAAAGATTGATCTCAATAAAGCCACAATCGAAGACTTGAAAAGGCTTCCAGGAGTGGGAGAAGTTACAGCGAAAAACATAATAGAGTATAGGGACAAAATTGGTGGGTTTAAAAGCATTGAGCAGTTAAAGGAAGTAAAAGGCATAGGTGATAAGAAGCTTGAGATACTGAAAAATTATTTGACCCTGGGAGAGAGTGGTTTCTTAGGCGATGCTAAGATAGGGAATTATAGTTTTAGTAATCAGAGCCCTTCCACAAAACCTCTTTATAAATATAGAGATGAAAAGGGGGTCATTCACTTTACCCAGTTTCCAGAAACAGTTCCTGATAAGTATAAAAAAACTCTCAAACCTATCAAATAGTCCTTGAGACCATGATAAAGGTAGTATTTTTTGACGCCGAAGGGACATTTATACGTTTTAAACCCTCCTTAAATGGGATCTACAAGTCTCTTTGGGATTCCTATGGGATAAATCTTGATGGGGATGACTGGGGAGCAAGGCTTAGGAGTGCTTATAAAATTGTCTTTCAGAAAAGACTAAGTCCACCCTTAAATGGAGAGCTCTGCAAAAGGGCCTGGAGAGAGGTTTTTGACCTTGTCTTTGGCGATTTCAAGATATTCCCTTTTTATGAAGAGGTCTTTCAAAGGGCGTATAAGCTTTTTGCCGCGCCTGAGTGTGTAGAGGTTATGCCAGGGTTTACGGATTTTTTAAAAAGTGTTAAAGAGAGAGAGTTTAAAACTGCAGTTATTTCTAATTGGGACTGTCGTCTCTATTCAGTGTTAGAGGGGCATAAGTTATTACAGGAATTTGAAGCCCTTTTCCTTGGTTGTGAAGTTGGTTATCTTAAACCCCACGAAGCCATATTCAAGAGGGCCCTTAATTATTTCGGTATTTCGCCAGAGCAAGCCCTTATGGTTGGAGATAGTTTAGAAGATGATATCATTCCAGCTCAAAGATTAGGCATGAAGGCCTATCACATAAAGGGTGAACCAAATTATCAAGAAATCTGGGAAATCTTAGTGAATTAGTTTTTTTTACAAGGTCATACTTCCAGAAAGCGTTCAAAGTCTATACCTTTTGGGCCAAGATATATAGAAATGAACCCCCCTTTTTTTTCTCTTGACAAAATACGAAGTGTTCTATATTATGTCTTTATAAAATTATGCAAGTGTTATAACTAATTATTCTGAGCACAAGTTAGAGTGATTTAAGTTATGCGTTTAAAAGTAACTTTTGGTGATAGAGAGGAGATCATTGAGATCAGTAGAGATTACAGGAGGTTTTTAATATCTTTTATAAAGAGTGTTTTTGCCCAAAGTGGTAAATATGAGGCACTCTACAGTAAGAAAAATTTAAAGCCTTTTACTTTTTCTGTCTTTTTAGGAGAAAGGTTTACTATACCTGAAGAAGCCGATAAAGAAAAAATAACGGTTAGTTCTCCTTTTCATCTTATTTTTTCAACAGGAGATTTGGAGATTTTTTCCTCCTTTTACAATGGGCTGTTAGATATGAAGAAGAAAGGATTAGGTTTGAGCTTTGGTAACAGTATTTTTCCTATAAGTGGTCTTTTTTTAAATAGGTTTATAAAGATTGGAGGTAGTAGTGCCGTATTTAAGAGTTTAGGGATATGTATATTAACAAATCCAGAAGAGAAGGCGAAAGATTTTAGGAGATGGTATATTACTCCAAAGGATGATCTTGAGAAGTTTAATTATGTATTGAATTTAAGAATGCATCAGAAGTATGAACTCTTAACAGGGAGGAGATTACAGACAGAGATTGAGTTTATTCCTTTGGGAGACGATAGCATAAAGGAGATCTGTGTGAGACATTACAATGGATATCTTAGAGGTTTTAAGGGGCAATTTATCTTGAGATCCCATCCTGAGATGCTTCAGTTTATCTATGATTATGGTCTTGGGGTAAGGACAGGTCAAGGTTTTGGTCTGCTGGAGGTAGTTGGAATGTAGGGAAGGAATTAGAGTTTAAGTAATTTTAATGTGGGGAATAAAGATGTGCCAAAAGATACATTTATACCCATCAAATTGGCTCTATAACGCAGGAGTTGTAGGGTTTTTGAG
>CAZBLU010000032.1:0-18278 GCA_964493015.1 uncultured Caldimicrobium sp. | reverse complement strand
TGATAAAGACAAATTTGAGATAGCTATCAAGGGGCTTTAGCACACTATAGAGGCTCTTTAAAACCTCGCGGATCTCACGGGCTTTTTCCCTCTCCTCAATCCTATCAAGGATGGGCTTGTCATACTCATCTATGAGCACTACCACTTGCTTGCCATACTTCTTGTATAATCCTCTAATCAATTCGTTAAATTTCTTCTCAAGGAGCCTCTCTTTAAGAGGAATCTCGTATTCTTCTGCAATGAGTATAAGCTGGGAGTGCAAAATCTCTTCAAGGTGGGAACTATCCCTAACTTGGTCTCCTCCAAAATCAATATGGATCACGGGATAGACATCTTTCCAATTCCAATGCTCATAAAGATAGAGCCCCTCAAAAAGTTCTCGCCTTCCCAGAAAAGCTTGCTTCAGCGTGTCCACAAAGAGGGATTTCCCAAATCTGCGAGGTCTGCTTAAGAAGTAATATTTTCCCTCACTTACGAGTTTGGCCACATAAGGAGTCTTATCAACATAATAATAATTCTCCCTTCTTATCTCTACAAAACTTGAAATCCCTATAGGCAATTTTTTGGCCATAATTTTAGTATAATGCGATGTAACTTTAAATCAAGGTTTTGAATTAATAATGGACTATTGTGAGGAGAAAGTGCAGGCCTAATACTGCGCTTGTTACATCCTACTATATCTTACGGAGTGATATTTGGCCTTGATGAAAAAACTTCTCTTTGGTTTCTTTTTTTTCGAATTCAAAAGATAAAGAACATATAGATATGCAGACATATAACTTGAAAATGTCATGTTAGGTAATCCACAAATGATATAATACTTTAATTTTTTTTTGTTTGGTATTTATCTCTAACCTCACCTGTAACGACTTCTATAATTTCTTTTCCATCCTCGTCAAAAACAGCACAAATTTTGTATGACATAAGTCACACCTCCTTTTTTAGATTTTTATAATTAATATAATTCTTTTTTTATATATGTCAAGAGTTAAAAAATTTTTTAAATTAGACAAATAGATGAGACAAGTTTTGATATCCATACAGTATAATTGCAATTAACCTTAAATATGAGTTCAAATGCATAAAACTCTTTGAAGAGGTTTGCAATGAGACGCTTTAGACCTTTATAGTGTATTTAATATTAACACATATAATGCAGGACTTAGCCTTTTTGTGTTCATACAGGATTTACAAATCTATCAATTTATTGATTTCCCGTGCTAAAACCTCTCTGATATTTACAAGTAGCTCTTTTAATTCCTTGATTGTGTAAATATAAATATATTCAGCGGTAGAAAAATCGTAGACATGAACTATGGTATTTCTCATACGAGTAAGGTGAACCAAATTTTTATATAATTTTTCATCAATAAGACCCTCTTGATAGAGAGCTTTGAAGCATTCAAGGGGAGAGTAGCATAATAAACCTTTGGCTTCAAGTAGTAGTTTAGTCAACTTCCAAAGGATTTCAAAGGTATATTCCAATCTTTTGGCTGTAACCTCGTAGAGGATTTCCTTTTCTAAGTCCTTATGGGAAAGTTCTAAAATTTTATCTAAGGCTCGCTGAAAGTCTTTAAATTTTTTATCCAAGCGTTGCCTATATGCCATATTCTTGCTCCTGAAAGGGCCTCTTTAAGAAAGTTTTCATTAAGAGCTCTTCCCTCAAGTAGATCAATCTTACAAGGCACATCTTCAAGCATATTTAGTTTTTCTTGTAAAGCGAGGAAAGTTTCATCCTCGAGGGGCATAGTATAGAAGAGCAGTAAGTCTATGTCTGAACTTGGTTTTTGGCTATCTACCCTTGAGCCAAATAGAAAGACTAAGAGTTTGTCCGGATGGAGATACTCAAAGAGGGTTTCAAGAATAACTTTTTTTGCCCTTTCAAGCTCCATGACTACCCTAAGGGAAGAGGGGGCAAAAGTATACTTGGAGCCCCAAGAGAGCCAAAGAAGGTTAGATCACTTCCCAATTCCACCTCACGAAGTATTTCAAAGATGTTTCCTGAAAGGGCCATCTCGGAAAGATAATCAACTGGAGTTCCCTTTTCATAGAGGATGCCACTAACTCCAAAGGAGAATTCTCCAGAAATAGGGTCAGCTGTATGTGCTCCAAGCACCTCTAAGACCTCAAAGACAAGGCCACCACTTAGAAGAAGCTCTTCCTTACTAAGAGTTCCAGGTAATAGATATAGATTGGTAAAATCCACGCCTGGAGGTGAAGAGGGATCGCCTCTTCGTGAGTTCCCAGTAGATGGAGTTTCTGCAAGTTTCCCATAATAGGTATCCCAGATAAAGGATTCCACAACACCTTCCCTAATTAAAAGGGTCTTCTTCTGAGCTACTCCTTCGTCATCAAAGGGTCTACTCTCAGGAAGCTCTGTGTGCAGTCCATCATCAATAATGGTGATCTTCTCTGAAAAGACCCTCTTTGAAAGCTTATCTTTTAAGTAGGACCTCCCCTTAATGACTTCATCACCCTTTAAGGAGAAGGAGAGAAGGGACAAAAGCTCAAGGGCTAATTCAGGGGGAAAGAGGATGGCACACTTTAGTGATGCCCTTTTCGCTCCACGAGAAAGGGCAATAGCCTTTTCTGAGGCCCTAAGATATATCTCTTCTGGGTTAATCTTGGCAAGAGAGGTAGCCTCCATATAAGCATAACCTGTGCCCTGTTTTTCACCTGAATCAGCAACTAGGGAGACAAAAAGGTCATACTCAGGGCACTTCCAACTCAAAAGTTTACCCTCTCTAATAAGGTTAATTTTCCTTTCTACCTGAGAAAAACTTTCTACTTCCCATCTTTTGATTTCCTTAAAATAATGGCAGACCTTTCTACCCCTCTCTAAAAGCTCCATAACTTCTTTTTGGGACATAGGAGTAGGTGAAGGTGGGATTAATGGGGGATATTCCTCTAAAAGGGGTGGGAAAAGGGTAGGCCTACCATACTCAGATAAAGCCTTTGCTCGCTCTATGGCCTCCTTTATGCCCTCACGATCAAGGGAAAGGGTATAGGTGATCCCTGAAAGCCCTTTTGTGTTGAGATATCTTACGGTGAGGGAGGTCTCATCATAAGCCTCTTCAAGAAAGGGAAGGCCATCTCTACATTTATAGAGGATCCCACTTTCTCTCTCTAAGTAGAATTCAAGCCCTTTCTCTTTAAGGCTTAGCTCGAGTAAATACTCTGTGAGTTTCATCTGCTCAAAAATTCCTTACCTGAAAATAAAGCTCCTTTACCGAGGTATTCTTCTATCCGCAGAAGTTGATTAAATTTGGCAGTTCTTTCTGACCGTGCAGGGGCCCCAGTTTTTATCTGACCCGTATTTAGGGCCACAGCAAGGTCTGCAATAAAGGCATCTTCTGTCTCTCCAGATCTATGAGAAATCATGGCTCTCCAATTGTTCCTATAGGCAAGCTCAACTGCAGAGATGGTCTCTGTGACAGTGCCAATTTGATTGAGTTTCACCAAGAGGGCATTACAAAGCCCTTCTGAAATGGCCCACTTGATTCTCTTAGGATTAGTCACCAAGATATCATCTCCCACAATCTGAAGCCTTCTTCCCAGCCTTTCCATCAGCATTTTGAAGCCCTCTGGGTCTTCCTCAGAAAAGGGATCCTCAATAGAGATTATGGGATAATTGTTGACCAAGTTTTCGTAGTATTCAACCAGTTCTTCCTTGGTAAAATTTTTCCCCATACCTGAGAAATGATAAAGATTGTCCTTGTAAAGTTCAGAGGCTGCCACATCTAAGGCCAAAGCCACTTCATCAAGGGGCTTATAGCCTGCCCTTTCTATGGCTGAGAGGAGATACTCCAAGGCCTCTTCAGGAGAGCTTATGTAGGGAGCAAAACCTCCCTCATCCCCTATGGATACACTAAGACCTTTTTCCTTTAGGAGCGCCTTCAGAGAGTGATAGACCTCAACTCCTATTCTCAAAGCCTCGCCAAAACAGCTTGCCCCCCAGGGAACAATCATAAACTCCTGTATATCAAGGGGATTGTCTGCATGGACCCCTCCATTAAGCACATTCATAAAAGGCACAGGTAGCACCCTTGCCCTCTGCCCCCCTAAATACATAAAAAGGGGAATACCCATTTCTTCAGCAGTTGCCCTGGCTATAGCCATGGAGACGCCAAGGATAGCATTTGCCCCAAGTCTTGACTTATTCTCTGTGCCGTCGAGCTCACAGAGGAGCTGATCAATTTCTGCTTGCCTTGTAGACTCAAGCCCCTCAAGTTGAGGTGCAATAATTTCATTCACATGGAAGACTGCCTTTTGCACACCCTTTCCCATATATCTTTTTCTATCCTCATCTCTTAGCTCTAAGGCCTCGTGTTTACCTGTGGAAGCCCCTGAGGGCACGCAAGCCCTACCAAAAAAACCGCTCTCTAAGTGGACCTCTACCTCAATAGTGGGATTGCCTCTCGAGTCTAAGATTTCTCTTGCCCTTATGCGATCAATCTTTCCCATATCCCCCTCCTACAGTGGTTTTTAAAAAATGCTCAAGCTCTTCAAGATAAACAGGTTGAGTCCCTATTTTACCAACCACAATGCCTGCGCATAGGTTTGCAAGTTGTACAGCCTCTTCAAGGCTTAAGCCAAGGCCATAAAAGGCAGAGAGACTGGCAATCACGGTATCCCCTGCTCCAGAAACATCATAAACTTCTCTTGCCTGAGAGGGATACTTGATCCCTCCCTTCTCTGGATGAAAGAGATATATACCCTCTTTGCCCAAGGTGACTACTAAAAAATCAAGGGAGTATTTTTTAAGCAAAAAAGTAGCCTGCTCATCAAGGTTTTCCACCAAGAGTCTCTCTCTGTTTATAACCTCCCTAAATTCCTTTTGATTTGGAGTAATGGTTGTTGCCCCTTCGTATTTTCTCCAGTCTGCACTCTTGGGATCTATAAAGACAAATTTCCCCCTTCTTTTAGCCTCTTGAATAAGCCAGCTACAAAAGCTCTCTTGTAAAAAAAGCCCCTTGGCATAATCAGAAAGAATAACCCCATCTACTTCTTCAAGAAACTCCTCATAAAGCCTTTGAAAAAGATTAATTAGTTTAGGAGAGAGAGGCTTCCTTTCTTCCTTGTCGATTCTTAAGAGATGCTGAGACTGGGCTATAATTCTCGTTTTCAATGTGGTTGGCCTTTCTGGATCAGAGATTATACCCCTTGTGCCAATACCCAACTTTTGAGCAAGTTCCCTTAACTTTTCTCCTTTTTCATCCTCTCCCACCACCCCCATTAACTCTACATTTACCTTTAATCCTCTCAGATTGGCAGCCACATTGGCTGAGCCGCCAAGAGAATAGGTAATTTCCTTTAGATCAAAAACAGGCACAGGGGCCTCTGGCGAGATTCGCTCTACTTTCCCCCAGAAGTAGCGGTCAAGTATTAGGTCTCCTACTACTAAAATCTTTAATTGAGAGAGCCTATCTCGAAGGAAAGATAGAATTTCCACAGGAACCATTTATATCTATGCAGTGATAGCTTTTTTGGCTTCTTCCTTAGGCGTTGCAGCCTTAGTTTCTTCTCCAAAGAGAGGTAGCCCAGCGAGCTCTCTGATTTTATTCTCTATCTCCAAGACAAGCTCCTTTTGTTCCTTTAGAAGCCTGCGCACATTTTCCCTGCCCTGGCCTAATCTCTCCCCCTTATAGGCATACCAGGAGCCACTTCTCTCAATTATGCCAAAGGCAAGCCCCAGGTCAATTAGTTCTGCCTCTCGAGAAATTCCCTCGCCAAAATAGATGTCAAATTCTGCCTCTTTAAAAGGAGGAGCAAGCTTGTTTTTGACAATTTTCACCTTGACTCGATTTCCTAAGGTATCCTGGCCCTCTTTGAGGGTTTGAACCTTTTTGATCTCCATCCGCATGGTAGCAAAGAATTTAAGAGCCATACCCCCTGGAGTGGTTTCTTGAGGACCCCCAAAGCTTGTCATGCCGATTTTCATACGGGTTTGGTTGATAAAGATTACGGCAGTATTTGTTTTTGAGATAGCTGCTGTGAGCTTTCTCATGGCCTTAGACATAAGCCTTGCCTGAAGCCCCACCTGTTGCTCATCCATCTCCCCCTCAAGCTCTGCTTTAGGCACAAGGGCAGCAACTGAGTCTATTACTATTACATCTACAGCCCCACTTCTGGCTAATACTTCGGCTATCTCTAAGGCCTGTTCCCCTGTGTCAGGTTGGGAGATAAGTAGTTCCTCCACATTGACGCCCAGATTGCGGGCATAATTTACATCAAGGGCATGCTCAGCATCAATATAGGCAGCAACTCCTCCCAATTTTTGGGCCTGGGCCACGATATGAAGGGCCAAGGTGGTTTTCCCAGAGGCTTCTGCCCCAAAAATCTCCGTAATCCTTCCTCTGGGAATTCCTCCAATCCCTGTAGCAATGTCTAAGGCAAGGGATCCTGTAGGGATAACGCCCACCTCAATTTTCTTTGCTCCCTCACCAAGTCTCATAATAGTGCCTTTACCAAATTGCCTTTCAATTTGGGCAATCGCAGCCTCGACAGCCTTTTTTTTGTCTAAATTTTCCATCAAGATGCCCTCCTTTAAATTTAAAGCATTCATTCACTAAGCTTCATTCATTTAGGTTAAATTTATAAAGAATATTTGTTAGAAGTCAAGAACAAAAAGAAAAATAAAATCTATAATTGCCTTCTTAGGTATTTCTCGAGCCTTTATCTTCACTACTTTTCATGTATGTGCATAAAGTAAGGTGAATTTAGTCTCTGATCCTTTCTTACTGGTTAGCTTTTATAACTTTAGAGTCTCTTTTCAAGCTTGTTTTAATAATTCAAGGCATTATTCTGAAGATATGATCGATAAAAGAAAATATTATTTTCTCAGTAGGCCACGTAGATTTGGGGAATCCCCAAGTGGTAGTGCTGATAGAGGGGTATTATGCCAGTGTGGTGTATAGTATAGTACATTTCTTAGCAGGGATAGGGCTTGAGGTCGTGGCAGAGAAGTATATGAGTTGGGGTAGGATAGATCTTGTGGTAAGAGTTGAGGGAAAGGTTTACCTTACTGAGTTTAAGGTAATAGAGGACGAGGAGGGAGTGCCCTTGAGGAGTTAAAATTTTTTATTTAACAGTTAAGGATTAACTTCTACCAATTCCTGAATAACTAAAACCAAGTTTTTTTACAATTTCTGGCTCATAAATATTTCTCATATCAATTAAAAGTGGATTTTTCATAAGTTTTTTAATCTTAGAAAGGTCCAAGAAACGAAACTCATTCCATTCCGTAAGTATGACCATAGCATCGGCGTTTTTGACAGCCTCATCTGGAGATTGGGCATATTCTATACTTAGATTTCCGATAGCTTTATGAAATTCCTCCATAGCAACGGGGTCATAGACTTTAACCTTTGCTCCTTTCTGCACCAAAAGGGGGACAATGGTCAAAGCAGGGCTCTCTCGCACATCGCTTGTATTAGGCTTAAAGGAGAGGCCCAAGATGGCCACCACTTTGTTTTTTAAGTCACCAAGAAAGTTTTCCAGTTTTTCTACAACTCTAAGTTTTTGCCTCTCATTGATTTCTATAACAGCCTCAAGGATTCTAAAAGGGGAGCTATACTGCCTTCCCTGCTTTATTAGGGCTTTTACATCTTTGGGAAAACAGGAACCCCCAAAGCCTGGACCTGGGTTCAAAAACTTTGAGCCAATCCTCGGATCAAGCCCCATGCCTTTAGCTACCACTGTGACATCAGCTCCTACCTTTTCACAAAAATTAGCTATTTCATTGATAAAGGTAATTTTAGTGGCTAAAAAGGCATTTGAGGCATATTTAATAAGTTCTGCCGTCTCCAAATTAGTGATAATAAATGGAGTTTCTGCAAGATAAAGTGGACGGTAAATGTCCTTTATAATGGCAATGGCATAAGCTGATTCACCCCCTATGATAACCCTGTCTGGGTGCATAAAGTCTTCAACCGCATTCCCTTCACGGAGAAACTCAGGATTGGAGATCACATCAACTGCTGCATCATGTTTTTTATGTTTATCAATCAATTCTTTAATCCACCTATTGGTGCCTACTGGAACTGTGCTTTTGGTAACAATTACTTTATAGTCATCAATAACCTCTGCCAAGCTTAAAGCTACCTCTTTGATCTGGCTTAGATCAGCTGAACCATCGGGTAGGGGAGGGGTCCCCACACAAATAAAGATTACTAAGGAGTTTTTGACCGCTTTAGCTAAGTCCGTGGTGAATTGGAGGCGTCCTGCTTTGAGATTTTTTCTAACTAAGGCCTCTAAGCCAGGTTCATAAAATGGAATTTCTCCCTTTTTCAGCTTTTTAATTTTCCCTTCATCAATGTCTACACAGGTGACCAGCATACCAAAATCAGCAAGCCCAGCGCCTGAAACCAATCCTACATAACCTGTGCCAATAACTGCAATATGCATGGTTAAAGGGGATTAGTTATGAATTTCTTGGGGATGGGTTTTCTGCCCTATAGAGTTTTTTGTTACTTTTAGCGTTTCTGCCTTTGGATGTGTTGGCCTTAGCTACTTGAACCTTTGCCTTAGTAGACACTAAGGAATTTTTGGCTAATACTGGTTTATTTTTGGAGGAAGATTTTAGGGCTAAAACTTGTCTTGTCCTTTTAGTTGAAGCTATGTTTTTTTGATTTTGACTGGCCCTTTTTGATTCCCTGTAATAGGCACTTGGTTTCATACTTACTGGTAAAGCTGTAGTAACAGCCGTATTAATCACTACAGGGCTAACCTTGCGGTCGAAAACCAACTCGGAAAAACGAATTAATTTTTTAGTGTCCTCCCAAAGGGCCTCTCTGTAAGGAGCCCCAAGTAGGGAGGTAATAACCAGGCGATCTTTTACTTTGGCTACATTTACTAAACAATGCTTGGATAGCTTTGTATATCCTGTCTTACCCCCAAGAATATTTTCCCTAATTTCCTCTTCAAAGAGGAGTTTATTGGTATTTCTAATCACCAAGGTCCTGCCTTGTTGAGAAGAAATAATTTTTACAGGAGTATTAATTATTTCTTTAATATGAGGATATTTAAGGGCTTCATATAGCAAAAGGGCAAGCTCATAGGCAGTAGTATATTGATTGCTTGCTGGAAGGCCTGAGGCAGTAACAAAATGTGAATTTTTTAGCCCTAACATCCTTGCCTTTTGATTCATAAGCTCAGAAAATCTTTCTTCATTTCCCGCTACAGCTTCAGCTAAGGCTACGGCAGCTTGATTAGAAGACTTTAAAAGCATCAAATAAAGCAGATCCTCCACAGTGAAGATCTCTCCTTCTTGGAGATGGGGAGGAGTAGTAGGTGTATTTTCGGCATTATTGGAGATTTTCACCTTTTGAGACAGGGGAAGCCTATCCAAAACTACCATAGCGGTAAGAAGTTTAACAGTGCTTGCAGGAGGAATCTTAATATGTGGATTTTTGGCATAGAGAATCTGTCCCGTATTACCATCAAGGGCAACGCCTGCTATACTGATTATGTTTTCATAATATTCTAAATTCTCTTCAGCCCTTATAGGGAGTATAAAAAAGGTTAGTAAAACCAATATGAATACCAATACTCTGATCATTTTTGCCCTCCAAATTACTCTTTAGTTCCCTCTCTTGAGTTATAAAGAGAGAACCAAAGAAAGCTCTCAAAAAAGTTTTTTAACATCTTTCATGAAAATACCAAAGAACTGAAAAAAGTCAAGGGAGAATGCTGGAAAAATTTAACAAATTTCTTGGAAGGAACCTTTTTTTTAGGTTAAAGTTCTTTTTTTGGGAATTTTTTGACATTTTTTGTTTTGAATTGAATTTATAATATACAAACATGACCTTACCGTCTCATCCCCCCATGATGCCTTCTTCAAAGCCTTCTTTAAAGACCCTGAAAACTTAAGACAGTTTCTCAAAGATTTTCTCCCAGGTGAGTTCCTCAAATTCCTTAATTTTGATCACCTCCAAATCCTGCCTGAAGAAAAATACCCCTCTCTTAAGAGAAACGCTTAATCCCTGATCTTGTGGTAGAAACCTTTCTCCTTGACCGCACGCTACACATCTATCTCCTCATTGAGCACAAAAGCCAGCTTGATATTAGGACCTTTCTCCAAATAGGCTTTTACATTCTTTCCCTTCATGAAGAGGACCTCAAGGCAGGAAGGATACGGGGTTTCTTTGGTTGCGAAAGAATGTGGGGAGGGAAACTCTTGAGGAGATAATTTATGTGCTTGAGAGGCTGATAAGTCTTTGGGGTTTGATGAATGAGAGGGGTAGGATACTGTTTGAGTTTATGGAGAGGTATGTGGCTGATGTGAGGGGAATTGATGCAAGGAAAGTAGTGTATTAAGTAATGGAGATGGGAGGTGAGAGAGTGGAGAGGGAGATAAGGACCTTTTGGGATGACATAAGAGAGGAGGCCCTAAGAGAGGGTTTACAGCGGGGTTTAGAGCAGAGCTTAAGGCAAGGGCTCATCCTTGATGCTCAGGAGATGGTGCTTGAGGCCTTGGAGGAGAGGTTTGGTAAGGTGGAAAAGGAATTGTCTGAACAAATAAAGAGTATTGAGGACAGGGCTTTTTGAAGTGTCTCCATAGATTGTCCCTTAGGGTAAATTCCTTGGATGAGATCTTAAGGGAAATAGGGCTTAAAAAGGATTAGGGTTCTACCCTTGTCAAGTAAACAAAAACGTTTAAAGAGAAACAATCACTGAAATTATGAAAATCTACAAGTTCTGGAATAGCCTCTACCATCTCTTGTGGAGGTAGTTCCTTGTCAAGAAAGGAGATATTATTATAATATTTGACTATGAAGAATAGAGAAGTAGCGGAAATTTTTAGAAAGACCGCTCAGCTTTTGGAAATAAAGGGAGACAATCCCTTTCGTATAAGGGCCTATGAAAGGGCAGCTCAAACTATTGAGTCATTAACCAAGGATATAGAAGAGCTTGCCAAAGAAGGGAAATTAGAGCATCTTCCAGGGATAGGTGCTGACTTAGCCAGTAAAATAAAAGAAATTCTTAAAACAGGCACATTAACCCTTTTTGAAGAATTAAAAAGAGAGATTCCCCCAGTTTTGCTTACCTTTCTTGAAATCCCAGGTCTTGGTCCCAAAAAAGTAAAGGCCATCTATGAGAAATTTGGTATAACGAGCCTTGAAGAGTTAGAAAAGGCTTGTCTTCAGCATAAGATAGCCAAATTGCCTGGTTTTGGTCTGAAGACAGAGGAAAATATACTCAAAGGTATAAAGCTATTTAGAGAAAAGACAGGCAGAAGGCCCCTTGGTGAGGTTTTACCTTTAGCTGAAGAGGTCCTGAAATTTCTCAAGGAGAGGGCCCCACTTACGGAGATTGCCATTGCTGGTAGCTTGCGCAGAAAGAAAGAGACTGTTAAAGATATAGACATGCTTATTGCCTCTCGAGAGCCCAACGAGGTAATGAAGGTAGTTGCCCATTTACCTCTGGTAGAGGAGGTCATTGCCTTTGGGGAGACCAAGACCAGTGTGCGGCTTAAAACTGGTATTCAGATGGATGTTCGGGTGGTTGAGCCCGAGTCTTGGGGGGCAGCCCTTGCATACTTTACAGGGTCTAAAGCCCACAATATCAGGGTAAGGGAACTTGCCTTAGAGAAGGGGTTAAAGATTAATGAATATGGGGTTTTTAAAGGAGAGGAAAGGATTGCAGGTAAAACGGAAGAAGAGGTCTATGGAGCAATAGGGCTTCCTTTCATACCCCCTGAATTAAGAGAGGATAGAGGTGAGATTGAGGCTGCTTTACAGGGAAGATTACCAAAATTAGTTACCTATGAAGACATAAGAGGGGATGGCCATGTCCATTCTAAATATAGTGACGGCACATCCTCTTTAGAAGAAATTATGGTCAAAGCTGAGGGTATGGGCCTTTCCTGGGTAGCTGTTTGTGATCACTCCCAGGGGTTAAAGGTAGCAGGAGGTGTCCCTATTGAAGAGCTTTTTAAAAAGAAGGCTCGTATTGAGGAGTTAAACAGGCGTTCCAAGAAGGTAAAACTTATCTTTGGAGCAGAGGTTGATATTCTCTCTGATGGTTCCCTTGACTATCCCGATGAGGTGCTCCGAGAGATAGATTTCGTGATTGCTGCTATTCATACGGGTTTTCAACAAGAGGAAAAACAGATTACCCATCGTTTAGTTTCTGCTATAAAACACCCCTTAGTTCATGCCATTTCCCATCCTACAGGAAGAGTCCTTGGAGAGAGAGAGGCCTATGCAGTAAACATGGAAGTGCTTCTTGAAACGGCTAAGGCCTATGGAAAGGCCTTAGAGATTAATGCCTACTATAAGAGGCTTGATTTAAACGATGTCTATGTGAAGGCCTGTGTAGAAAGAGGTATCCCCCTTATTATAGGAACAGATGCCCATTTCATTGACCAGATGGAGTATTTAAAGTATGGAGTTAGCGTAGCGAGAAGGGGATGGTGCGAAAAAAAAGATCTACTCAATACCTTAGATTATGATGATTTCATCCAATGGCTAAGAAACTTGAGAGCAAGGGACAGGGATACTTAGAACTCAGAGAGGTTACTACTCATAATCTTAAAGGCTTTGACCTAAAGATCCCCCTTCATCAACTGGTAGTCATAACTGGGCCTTCTGGGTCAGGAAAGAGTTCTTTAGCCTTTGACACCATTGCCAAGCTTGCCAAGAGAAAAATGGACCTTTTGGAGAATTATGCTAATCCCCTTATTGAAGATATAAAGGTTCAGGCTCGGTTGATGAGTCCTTTGCCTCCTGTTATTGCTCTGGCTCAGGGGGTGCGCTATTGGTATCCCTATAAGACGGTGGGGGAAATTCTTGGCTTACTTAGCTTTTTAGAAGCATTTTTTTCTGAAGAGGGCGAGTTTTGTTGCCCCCAATGTGGGGTGCACAATCAAGTGCATTCTTTAAGCCAGTTTATGAAATGGCTTGAAGAGATCCCTCAAGGAGAAAAGTTCTACTTTCTTTTGCCTCTTAGAGAGAGATCCATGAAGGCCTTGAGCTATTTTCTCTCTCAGGGTTTTACCCGATATATCATTGAAGGAAAAGAGATTGATCTCTCCGAAGAAAGCTTGAAAGGTGAAGTGAGAGGCAATATTTACTTGGTCTTAGATAGAGTTATCAAGGAGGAAAAGGCCCTTTCTCGTCTCTTAGAAAATATTCGCTTAGCTAAGGCCTTAAATCGAGGACAGGTGATCATAAGGTTTCTCTCTGGGGCAGAAAAATTTTTTAATTTCAGTAAGAATTGTCAACACTGTGGTCATAGTCTTTATACCTATTTCAAAAAATGTTCTTCCTGCAAGGGACAGGGATACAGAGAGAGAGAGCCCTGTGAGAGCTGTGGGGGATTAAAATTAGAAAACTTTATCCTTGAGAGTAAGTTGTGGGAGAGGTCCATAAGAGAGATTTTGCATCTCAGCCTAAGAGACTTTTTTGGGCTTTTGAACCATAAAGGCCTTTCAAGAGATCTTCAAGAGAAGGCAGAGTGGTTAGGAATTGGCCATTTAAGACTTTGTAAACCGGTCTTTCAACTTTCCCTTGGAGAGAGAAAGCTTCTGGAAATCTTTCTCCTTTTTTCTTCCGATCTTCAGGGGGTGCTTTATGTGCTTGATGAGCCAACTCTTGGGCTTGACAAAGAGGGGCGTAAGAGGCTTTTAGAGCTCCTTAGAGAGATCCTCGCTAAGGGTAATTCTTTACTTGTCGTTGAACATGATTTAGACTTTCTTTGGGAGGCAGACTTTGTGATTGAGCTTGGACCTGGGGCGGGAGAGAGGGGTGGCTATCTATTAAGGGCCTGCTCAAAGGAAGAATATAGAAAGGACCCTCTTAAAGCCCCCACCTTTGCCAAAAAGGATCCAAAATCAGAAAAATGGGTAGAATTTAAAATAGGAGATCGGGAGGCTAAGGTTTTAAAGGATGCCATAAATCTACTGCAATTAGGTTCCAACTATGAGGAATATGCTTTCTTAAGAGAAATGGCTTTAGCTTTAGAAAATAGAGGTTTTAAGGTTTTGCTCCCCGAAGAGGTCTATACTACTAAGAAGGAGAGGTTTTTAGTGGACTACTTGGGTTTATGGGAGGCTTGGAGAGAGGTTCTTTGCGAGCTTCCCTCAGCCAAAGCCAAAGGTCTAAGCAAAGCACATTTTAGTTTTCACACCAAAGAGGGGGTATGTCCAGAGTGTAAAGGGAAGGGGTTTAAGAAAATGCCCTGGGAGGAGCTCACCTCCTATGCCCTTTGTGAGTCCTGTTTAGGCAAAGGGCTTAACTATGAAGTCTTAAATTTAAACTACCGAGGCTATAGACTTTCAGAAATCTTGGACTTCTCTTTAGAAGAAGCGTTAAACCTCTTTTCCCAAATCCCAAGGATTAGAGAAATTCTTCTCTGGGCCAAGGATTTAAAGGTGGATTATCTGAAATTATCTCAACGCTTAGGAGAACTCTCGGGAGGTGAAATCCTGAGGATTAACCTTATTAGGAAATTGATTGGGAAAGAAAAATTTCAAATTTGTCTACTCTATTATCCCTTCCAAGGTCTCTCGGTAAAGGATCTTACCGAGCTCCATCAATTCTTGCGTAAACTAAATCAGATTTCCTGGACCATAATCATGAGAGAAACTCACCCTTTAGCAGAGGAATTTGCCGATTATACTTTACTTTTATAATTTACTTTTTTAATAATTTTTTTACAAAATTACTCTTGACAATAGAGGGAAGCTCTGATAATATACTCTTTAAAAAATCCTTAGGAGGAGGGTATGTCTTTAAAAGAGAGTGTCAAGGGCTTTTTTCAAGTAGTTTTTAAGAACAATTATAGTCCTATGACTGGTGGTATTCTTTTGGCTTTATTAGTGATATTACTTGAAATGTGGTATCGTCCTTGGGGTATTGTTGGTGGATTGAGAAACTGGGGAGAGTGGGTGCTCTATGGGGTTGGCTTTCTTGAGGAGGCTCCACCTCATCCACTTTGGTTTTCCTCATCTGTTTTAGATATTGGGCTAATTCTTGGGGCCTTTATTTCAGCAACCTTGGCTAACGAGTTTGGGATAAGAATCCCTCCAAAGCTGGAGATTATCAAAGGTATTGTGGCTGGGATTTTGATGGGGGTAGGTTCTGCCCTTGCCCAAGGGTGTAATATCGGAGGTTTTTATATGGCTATTGCTAATCTCTCTGCCAGTGGAATAGCTATGATGCTTGGCCTCATGGTAGGTGTCTTTATTGGGGTCAAGTATCTTCTTTGGGAGCTTGAGCACTTTAGTTCTCAGGGGGGAGTAGAGATAAGCACTAAGAAAATAAATCCTCTACTAGGCGTTTTAGCTGTCATCATTCTACTATATGGGGTGTTTGCCTATTTTGGGAGTGAACATGAAGAGGGTGCTTTACTTGGTGGGGCCTTTTTACTTACAGCAGGTATTGGCTTTGTTATGCACAGAACCAGGTTTTGCATCGTCAATTCTATGAGAGAGCCTTTCCTCTCAGGGGAGGCCGATATGGCAAGAGGAGTAGTTATCAGTCTCTTTTTGGCAACCTTGGGCATTCTCTTTATCAAAATGGCTGGAATCAGAGAGCCCATGACCTATGTAACTCCCACCTTTATCTGGGGATCTCTTATCGGAGGTCTTATCTTTGGAGCAGCCATGGTGGTAGCTGGAGGTTGTGGTTCTGGTTCTCTTTGGAGAGTTGGTGAAGGACAGGTTAAGCTCATGATTGTAGTTGTCTTTTTTGCCGTAACCAATGCTATTTTGAGACATTATTTAGATAATGTCTGGGAGGTCTGGGATAAAGGCTATCTTGGAAGTGCAGTTTATTTACCTGATATCTTTGGCTACGGTGGGGCCTTTATTATTCTTGCAATTATTATTATTTTGTGGTATATCTTTGTTGATTGGAATGAAAAATCAGAAAAATTTGTTATAGGACTTTAAAAAAACTATAAGGGGGGGGAGCCATGGTTGATTTGGCAAGCATCAAACCAGATGAAGTTCTTGATTGCAAGGGATTATCCTGCCCTATGCCCTTGCTCAAGACCAAAAAGGCTTTACAAAAGCTTCAATCTGGGCAGATTTTAGAGGTTTTAGGCACAGATCCTGGAAGTAAAAATGAGATCCCCAAGATGTGTGAAAAGGAGGGCTATGAATTCTTAGGAATGATTGATGAGCCTGGATATACCAGGTATTTTATCAAGAAAAAATAAGGTTGTGAGGAGGAAAACCTATGGCTAAGGATCCCGATAAACTCGGTATTTTTGTTACTTCACCTATTCATATTAATGAATTAGTAAAGATCGTTGAAGCAGCCCTACGCAAGGGGAAAAAGGTAAAGCTCTTTTTTACCTATAAGGCAACCCACTTAGTTTTTCAACCAGATTTTCAGAAGCTCAGAAATATGGTTCCTGAAGAGGATCTGGCTATTTGTTTGGCTGCCTTAGTCTGTGAAGGTTTTGAACCAGAGTATCATAACATGGGGCTAACCAGTAATCAGATGAGAACACAGGCCTTTCATGGAGAGCTTATTGAGGAAGTGGGTAAGTATTTTGTCCTATAAAAATTAGGCAAGGGGGTTAAAAAGATGAGCTATAAAGTTTGTTTTTTGATTGCTAACAGGCCCTATATTTCAGATGGTATTAGATCTGCCCTCGGGCTTGCTGTAGAAAATATGTATTCTTTTACTTACATATTCTACCAAAAGATGCCAGCCAAGACGGAATATTTAGAAGAGAATTTGGCCTGGATTAGGGATATGGAAGGAGATGTTTTTGCTGTGTCTGAGACTATGGATGAAGAGACCAAGAATTTCAATCTTCAGGAATGGGGGCTTACCGAGGCAAGTATTGATGATGTGGTAGAAAAGATCTTAGAGTGTGATATAATCGTGGGCTATGGTCCTCCTGCACAAAAGGTACAGGCTCCACCTCAATGTGCTTAAGTTTTTAAATAAGGAGGGATCTCTATGAAAATACTTTGTGTTTACAGACATAAGGTGAGCACAGAAAATCCTGAAATTCGAAAAATAGTGGAAAAACTAAAAGAGAAGGGAAACGAGGTTTTAGAGTTTAACCTTTTTGAAGCTAAAAGTGACGCTGATTACGATAGGCTTATAGACCTTATCTGGGAAGCAGATAAGACAATCTCTTGGTGGTAAAATTATTTATGTGGGAGAGATGCCCTCTCCCCTTTTCCTCTTCTTAGAGATACCCTGAATTTATAATTATTATTAATCTTACATGTCCTGAATTTGAGCAGATCAAAAAAATTATCTCTTGACTCGTTATCCAGGAAATACTATAATAAAATCTCTAAATTAAAAGTAAATAGGGAAATATGAAAAAGATAAAGTTATTTGGAGGTATTATAATCCTTTGTTTAGGCTTAAGTGGTCTTTGTCTAATGGCATATACGAATGAAGGTATGATCTTTATGGAAACTGATGAAGTAGGAGTTCCTGAAATTATTTATAATAAGCCGGTTAGAGGTGTTTTGTTAGTCATAAATACCATGTTAAGGAATCAGGATTCAGTTTTGATTTCTATTATAGTGGATTATTTGAAATGCTGGCTCTTAAACCGCAGGAAAATCTTTATTTTAATATAGAAGCTTTATATAAGGGTAAGTAAGGTGGGACCTGTCATGATGGTAAGAAAGCTTTTGCCTCAAATACGAAATATGCTTTGTACCACGCAGGTGTAAGTGGTATGAAAAAAATTCAGCTAAAATAGCTCAAGAGATAAAAAAATAAAACTTTTTAGGAGGGGCTATCTCAGAGCTCCCTCCTAAAAAAAATTAATATTTTCTTCCTTTATCCACCTTGATGACAAAGGGCACACTCAAAACTTGCAGATTTATTTTTCCCATGGCAGGTAAAACAATACACATCCTTGGAATGGCTATCAAAGGTTATTGAGGATGTTCCTGCCTTCATTTTAAAGAGAGAAGGATGGCAGGTATTGCACTCAAACATTTGGATATGGAAATTGTGAGAGAATTTAGCGGGATTGCCAGCTTTTGAAAGGATAATGTCTTTCATGCTAATTTGGTCCTTATTTTTCAAATGGCAGTCAGTACAAACCCTATCTCCATCAAAAATATTTTTAGAGGCAAGATTTATAAGTTCGCCTCCATGGGCAACTCTTCTATGACAAAATACACAACTTATACCTGCGTTAATGTGTGAGAGGTGTTTGGGATCAATATCAGGGTTTCTTCTAACCTCATCTCTCATAATATCAATCATATTTTTTGAATATCTAAATTCTGGATTTTTAACAGTATCTAAAGTCCGAAAGGTTATTCCAGCTAAGGTCATAATTCT
>CAZBLU010000031.1:8307-18847 GCA_964493015.1 uncultured Caldimicrobium sp. | reverse complement strand
TACACAAAATTTTTTTAACTCCCATACACTTACATGCTTTAAGTCTATAGGCAACTTCCTCTCTTTTTGAGACAACTTTGAGGGTTTCAAGTTTTTGCAGTAAGTTTAAGTTTCATAATTATCCCCCTTTTTTATTGTTTTTAATTTTCACTTTTTTACCATATTTTTATTTTCTAAAAAAGCACCAGAACTTATGGAGGGTGATTTTATCACCTTGAGCTTTTTTCCTCCTCTGGTAAGATTTAAATAAAATGAGATATTTTCTTCTTTTCTTTAGCCTATTCCTTATAAAGCTTTTCTGGGGAAACTTTCTTTATGCCTTTAACATTAAAAACATTGAGGTTTATCAAAGCCCAGAGGGTTCTCCTGTAGTTAATGTGGTCTTTAACAACTTCCCATCTCAAGAGATATTACTCTCTCTCAAGAGGCAAAAAGAGGAAGTTCTTATTCTCTATGAATTTGATATCCTTAGAGAGGGATTCCTTGGTTCAGAGCTTCTCCATAAAGAGGCCTATTATCAAAGGGTAGGTTATTTGCCCGAGGAGAATCTCTATTATTTTGAAGACAACTTTGAAAGGAGTTTTTTTACCAAGCCTGAAGACCTTCTCCCTAAGATTTCTTTTCTTGCCTCTTATCCTTTACAGAATTTCTCCTTAATCAGGGCCAAAAGAGGAACTATCCTCTTAGTTACGGTGAACATAAAATTTTCTACCCATTTAAACAAGGAGCTTCGTTATACACCTGAGGCAAGAAAGGTTATCTATAAGGCCTCTAAAAAATATGTTTTTCCGTAAAGGCTTTTTGCTTAAAAGGGCCTTTCCTTTTATTCTCTTTTTTTTCTTTATTCTAATACAGTATCTCCTTTATGAGAGTAATTTTTGGGGAGGGGTCCAGAAAAACACCCTTCTTTTTCTCCTTCTACAAATAGACCTTTTAATCCTGCTTTTCCTTCTCTATCTGCTTTTTCGGTATCTCTTTAGCATTTTTTGGGAAATAAGGGCAAAAAGGGTTTCCAAAAGCCTTAAGTATAAGCTTATGGCTGTCTATTTTCTTTCTATAACCTTTCCTGCCCTAATTTTAATCTTGGGGAGTTTTTTTTTCCTAAAAAAGGGGCTTGATTACTGGTTTGAGGAATACTCTTCCATACAACTGGCTACTCATCTTCTTCGGGAGGAAGACCATTTCAAAAAGGAAGAGGCAGATCTCTTGATGAAGGCCTATAAGATTAGGGACGAATATATCTCCCAGGTAGAAACCATAAGAAGTAAGGATCTCCGTGAAAGGTATCGCTATTTCCTAAATCTTGATAGCATAGAGATTTATACCCTTCAAGGAGAGCTCTTTAAAAAGACCTATTCCTCAGAAATCACTTCTAAACCAGGTATCCCTCCCAGTCTTATTGAAGATCTCTTAAAGACTAAGAAGCCACAAGTTCAGCTTCATCAAGTGAATTCTTCCCTCCTCTTGAGAGTTTTTATTCTGGTTAATGATTTGAGGGGAAATTTTTACATCCTTTCAGTAGGTAAAGTAGTAGACCCTCAGTTTCTTAGGGCACCCCATGAAGAGAGAGAGTCCTTGCATAAACAAATAACCTACTTTGTTATTCTCTCCTTTCTTATTGTCTTGTTTTTAGTGCTCTTTTTGGGGGTTTGGGTGGGAAATAAGTTAGGCAAAAGACTTACGGAGCCTATACAAGGTCTTATCTTAGCTACCCAAAAGATCTCCCAAAGAGATTACTCCCTTGAGGACATAACCTGGCAAGGCTCTCAGGAAGACGAATTAGCTACCCTTATTAAATCCTTTAAACAAATGGCCCAGGAGATAAAACGCTATGAAGAAACTCTGCGCAAATACAATGAATACTTAGGGGGTGTCCTTAATGCCCTTCCTGTGGGAATTCTTATACTGAAGGAAAATACAGAGCCCTTTTTTCTCAATCAAACTTTGAAAAACTGGCTTAGTTCTATGGGATATGAAAACCCAGCTCTCTTTGTAGAAAGGTTAGCCCTCAAGGATTATCTCCAAAGCCTGGATCTCTCTCAGGGCTTTTATAAAGTTTTTACTCTTAAGGAAAAAGATAGGGACCTCTCCTTTGGAATCACCTTCATGAACTTAGAGCTTCCTGAGGAACGCCTTTTTCTTATGATCCTTGAAAATCTCGAAGAAAAGAAAACCTTAGAGAGGCTTTCTCTTTGGAGGGAAGTGGCTGTAAAGATTGCTCACGAGATAAAAAATCCTCTAACCCCTATTAAGCTCTCCATAGAGAGACTAAAGAGGCGCCTTTATGAGGAGCTTCCCCCTGACAAAAAAGATCTTCTGGAAAAAACGGTTACAGTAGTAAATACTTACATTGAAGAACTGAGAAAGCTTGCCCAAGATTTCTATTACCTTTCGCAAAGACCCCTCTTTGAAAGGCGAGAGTTCGACCTCCTGAAAAACTTAGAAGAAGTCTTGGAGTTATACAAACTTGCCTATCCTGAGGTAGCTATAGAAGTCTACACAGAGGCTAAAGAGGGGGAATCTTTCATGATTAAAGGAGACTTCTTTCAAATGAAACGGGTATGGATCAATTTGTTAGATAACTCTCTTAAGGCTATGGATTATAAGGGAAAAATTGAGATATGGTTTAGCAGCACCCCAAAGGAGGTAAGGGTTATCTATCAGGATCACGGTCCTGGACTTGATGAAGAGGTAAGTGAGGCCTTTAATAAAGGTAATTTGGAGGAATTACAAAAGTTGGGGACAGGTCTGCTTATAATTAAGGGTATGGTAGAGTTAAACGGGGGAAAAATCGAGATAGAGAAAAATTTCAAAGAAGGAGCAAGGTTCTACTTAACCTTTCCCAAGCCCCAGGCTTGATTTTAAGCTCTCAATCTCTTCTTTAGTGAGAGGTAGCACCTCCCCCACCCTTAAAGGTTCAAGTCTCAGAGGCCCTATGGATACTCTCTTAATTTTGAGGACCTTGTAGTGGAGTTTTCCAAAGAGCCTCTTTAAGAGATGATATCTTCCTTCAGTAACCGTGATTTCCAGATAGGTTTTCTCGGGGTTAAGGATCTTTATCTGGGCTTGCCTTGTTTTTCCCTCCTTTAATTCAATTCCCCCTTCAATAAGCTTTTTATCCTCTTCAGTGAGAGGCCTATCAATTTCAACCTCATAGGTCTTGGGGAGTTTCCATTTAGGATGGGTTATCCTGTGGATAAGCTCTCCATCATTGGTTAACAGAATGAGTCCCTCTGCATCCTTGTCAAGCCTTCCTGCAGGAGAGAGTTCATGAAAACCAGGTAAAGTCTCTGGTAGCAGATCAAAAATAGTTTTCTCTTTATCCCTTTTTGAGGTAATTACTCCTGTAGGTTTATAGTATTTGTAATAAAAATTTTCCTGCAGAATTAGGGGCTTATCCTCAAGGAAAATCTTATCTGATCTAAGGTCAATCTTAAAAGAGGGGTCTTTGATAATCTTTTCATTGACCTTTATTTTGCCCTCTTTGATTAATTTTGAGGCCTCTTTTCTTGAACCAAGGGAGGCCCTGGCCACAAATCTATCAAGGCGCATTTTCATTTACAATCAGCCCAAGACTTTCCGTAAGAGATATTTACCTTTATGGGAACGGAAAATTTGAGATCCAGTCCCAGTCGTGGGAAGGGATTTTCCATAATCTCTTTGGCTAAACTCATTATCTCTTCTATTTCCTCTTGAGGGACCTCTAAGAGAAGCTCATCATGAACCTGTAAAATTATTTTGCTTTGATATCCTTCCCTTTCTAAGGCCTCTTGTAAGGCTACCATGGCAGCTTTAATAAGATCAGCGGCTGAACCTTGTATGGGCGTATTTACCGCCATCCTCTGCCCTAACTCTCTAACAGCTCTGTTAGGGCTTAAAATCTCAGGAATAAATCTCTTGCGTCCTGCTAAGGTGGTCACATAGCCCTTTTCTTTAGCTAAAGCTATGGTCTCTTCAATATATCTCTTAACCCCTGGATAGCGGGTGAAATATTTCTTTATATAGGCCTCAGCAGAGGTTACATCTATCTTCAGTTCTTTACTCAAACCGTATGGGCTCATGCCATAAGCGAGACCAAAGTTTATTACCTTGGCTATTCTTCTCATTTCAGGGGTAACTTTTTCAGGGCTTACCCCAAAGACCTCACAGGCTGTAAAAGTGTGGATATCCTTTTCCTCTGCAAAGGCCCTGGAGAGGTTTTCATCTCCTGAAAAGTGGGCCAACACCCTTAGCTCAATCTGGGAATAGTCAAGACTCATAATCACCTTGCCTTCCTCAGCTATAAAGGCCCTTCTAATAGCCAGGCCCTCTTCTCCTTTTACAGGAATATTCTGTAAATTAGGTTTTTGAGAACTTAGTCTTCCTGTGGCTGTTCCTGTTTGATTGAATTCCGTATGGAGTCTGTGGGTAAGGGGAGATACCTCCTTTAAGAAGACCTCTAAATAGGTGCTTTTTAATTTATAGAGGGTGCGGTATTGGAGTAAAAGAGGCACGATGGGGTGATAGTCTGAAAGTTCCTCTAAAACTTCAGCATCGGTAGATGGGAGATCGCTTTTCGGGGTCTTCTTAAGGCGGGGAAGTTTAAGTTTTTCAAAGAGGATACGCCCCACTTCTTGACTGGAACGGGGATTAAAGGGTTCTTGGGCAAGCTCAAATAATTTTCCCTCTAAATCCTTGATCCTTTTAAGAAAACTCTGGTTTAATTCCTTCACATAGTCTAAATCTATCAGTATACCGTGCCTTTCCATGAGATAGAGCACATAACTTAAGGGCACCTCCACCCTTTTATGCCACTCGATTAACCCCTCTCTCTCAAGCCTTGTCTTTAATTCTTGGCCTAAGAGGTAAAGTCCTGTAGCACATAGAGCAGAATATTCCTTTACTTTTTGGCTCTCTCCCTTTTTAGGAGCCTCATTTATGGTAAAATCCAGATATTCTGCAGAAAGGGCTGAGAGTTCATAGGTTTTGAAACTGGGGTTGAGAAGATAGGAAGCCAACCTCAGATCAAAGGCCTGATTTAGCTTTACTTGAAAGTCTTTTAAAAAATTTTTATAGTCAAGCAGATAGGTCTCTCTTTCTTTAAGTTCCGAAAGTAGTGGAGGCTCTACAGTAGTTTCAATTATCTCCTCTGGAGTAAGGGCTAAGAAAGCCTTACTTAAGTTGTGCCCAAAAAGTCCCTTCTCTTCCCTTACATAAAAAAAACCTATAGGAAGGTCTTTTTTATTTTTTAGAAGATCTATACATTCCTTTGGGGAGAGAGTTATTAATTTAGGAGTTGGTTTTAGCTCTGGAAAAGAAAATTCTTTCAATATTTTTCTAAACTCCAGCTCTTTGAAGAGTAGTTTCAGCTCTCGGTAGTTAGGCTCTCTTCTTTGGTAAAAGGAAAGTTCTTGAGAGGGAAGCGGGGCATCCTCTCT
Organism: uncultured Caldimicrobium sp.; assembly: GCA_964493015.1. Lineage (GTDB taxonomy): Bacteria > Desulfobacterota > Thermodesulfobacteria > Thermodesulfobacteriales > Thermodesulfobacteriaceae > Caldimicrobium. The sequence goes on along the minus strand of CAZBLU010000031.1, from coordinate 13,430 downwards.
AAGTTTCATAAGCTCAAGGTTTTCAAAGACCCTTTCCCTATATTTTTTGAGATTTTCTCTAAGCTTTGGAGGGGAAATTCTTTCTAAATTTTGATAGAGGTTTTCTATAGAGCCATAGGTCCTTATAAGATCACCTGCTGTTTTTTCACCTATCCCAGGCACCCCCTTGATATTATCACTTACATCTCCAGCTAAACTTCTAAAATGAGGAAAAGCTGAAGGGGCAAAGCCATATTTCTTTTTAAAGGTATCCAAATCCATAAAGGTTTCCCGCACAGGGTCATAGGCTGTAACTCTCTCACTAATAAGGGATAAGAGGTCTTTATCAGGGGCAATCATGAGCACTGAAACATCAAAGGTCTTTATAAAGGTAGCTATAAGGTCATCGGCCTCAAATCCTTCTGCAGAAACTAAAGGGATCCCTAAGGAGGTGACAATCTTCTTAATATAGGGTATTTGTATTTGGAGATCTTCTGGCATAGCTGGACGTGTGGCCTTATATTCTTCATATTTTAGATGCCTAAAAGTAGGCCCCTTCTCATCCATGAACCACACGATGATCTTGGGGTCCCACTCCTTAAGTATCTTGAGAAGCATTTGGGTCACCCCAAAGATGGCTTTGGTGGGCAGGCCCTTAGAGGTAGCTAAGTAGCCAGGTATGGCAAAATAAGCTCTGTAGATGAAAGAACTTCCATCAATTAAGAGAGCTCTTGGAGAGAGATCTTCCTTATGAGGCATAATTTAAGCTTCTAAGGTCTCTAAGGCCTTAAGTGCTCCCTCAAGAAGTTTTACCTGTTCCCTAGCCCCCATGCCTTTAAAGATGCGAAGAGCAAGTTCATAGGCCTCTTTGGCTGCTTGGATCTTTTTAGTTTGAAGATAGGCATCCCCAAGCCCTGTAAGAGCTCTCCCAGCTCTATGAGGATCTCTATATTTTTCAGCAATCTCTAAGATGCGATGAAGATAGGGGATCATGGCTTCATGCTCACCCATCTCTTTCAAAACATAGACAATTTTTTCGGCTATAATGCAGGTACTTAGCTCGTCTTCAAAATTTTCACAGATATCCAGACAGGCCTTGTAGGCCCTTAGAGCTTGGCTAAACTTTTGCCGTAAATGATAAATATCGCCAATTTTCTCTAAGACATTAGCCATTTCGGCAAGCCTACCCAGTTCTTTAAAGATCTCTAAGGCTCCCTCAAATCCCTGTAAAGCATCGAGGGTGTTTCCTTTGATCCAGGCTTCCTGGGCCTTACTACAGAGTTCATAGGCCCTATTAAGGGCTTCCTCTTCTTTAAGCTCCTCTTGCATTTATTCTCCCCTAAATAGATTCTTTAACCAAGCTTTCATAATTATCCCAGAGCTGGGAAAGATCGACCTTTTTTCTTTTAAAGGTAGCATAATCAAAGATCTCCACTTCGCCTGATTTTAATTTGTCTCTATAACCCAAGAGCTCTTTTCCTTTGAGATGAGTAAAAATAAGCACAATAAGGGCTTGTTCAGGTGAGGCTACCTTGGGGAAGAGACTAAGTAATCTTAAATAAGGTCCTTCTTTAAGGGCTTCTCTATTTTTCTCGGCAATCCTCTCTAAAGCAGAAAGGGCATAGGGGATATACTCAGGATAATGTAAAAACCCAAAGAGGTTTTTAATGAAGAGTTTAAATTTAGGGCCTGTCTCTCTGATGATTTCACCCACTGCCTCAAGGGCTCCCCAAGGAGAGGCCGCAGAGTCACTGGCTGCATATAAAAGCCTTTTTAGGAAATCAAGAACCCTCTCTGGCTGGACTTCGGAAAGGACTTTAGAGGCCTTCCCGATACTTAAGGCTGCCCTTTTACGTAGGGCTTCCTCAGGATGATAGAGGAATTTTTGTAATTGCGAAAGATTAAGAGGTTCTCCTACAACATAATTAACCAGTTCCTGATAGCTATCTTGTATTAGAAGTTTTTCCATTTCTAACTTACTAAGCCGTTTCTTATAGGAATTGAGCCTTTTCTGGCTTTCTTCTGTGGAAGCCCTCTTTAGCTTTTCCTTTCTCTCCTTTTCTTTTAAGACCTCTATGTCCTCCGTAAGTTTTAGAAAACAGAGGGCCCCTCTTATTTTTCTCCCCTCATAAAGGGGCTCACCAGGGATGGTATGGCTTTGGGGGTCATAATTTTCTATCCAGATCTCCTGATAGTCCTCTTCAGGAATAAGATTGAGGGCTAAATCCCAATCCCCAGCACAGGCAATGAGGAGAGCCTCTAAAAAGACAGCTCCTCTGCTAAAGCCTGTGGGATCACAGACATAGATAGCCCCACAGGCACAAACTCCTGCTTCGTAGTCAGAAAAGCCAAGGGGTAAGAAGGTAGGCTTAGCTATAGGGTTTTTGCAAAAGGGACAGGTAGGTATTTGGGGGATCTTAAGCTTCATATAGAAGCCTTTCAAATTCAGGATTTATAGGATAATTAAGTTTCTTAGCTTCTTCTAAAAAGGCTTTGGCCCTTTCTTTTTCACCTTTATAGTAATAGGCAACAGCCAAATTATTAGGGATGGAACCCATAGTAGGAGCAATAGCCTTGGCCTTATGGAGAACTTCAATAGCTTTATCCCATTTCTCTAAGGCTATCAAAACAGTGGAGAGGTTTACATAGGCAGAGGGATTTTGGGGTCTAAGTTCAATGGCCTTTTGATAACACTTCAGCGCCTCTTCCAAATTTCCAAGTTGAAACTCTATTAAGCCGAGATTATTCCAGGCCTCATATGAATTAGAATGAAATTTAAGCGTAAAAGTAAAGGCCTTTTTTGCCTCTTCAAGCTCACCTTCTTGAGCAAGAATTACACCCAAATTAACCATAGCTTCAAAGTGATAGGGATCTAATTTTAGCACCTTTTTGAGGGCTTCTTTGGCTTCTTGCAATTTCCCAAATTTAAGGTAAGCTAAGGCCAATCTATGTTGAGCCCAAACTGCATGGGGATTTTCCATGGCCTCTTTTTCTAAGGTTTTTAAAATTTCTTCTCCATTCATAGAGTTAACCCTCCTTTGAGCTAATGTTAATACAAAAAATGAAGTTCTCAAGAGATAAGAAAATAGTTGCCTTATTACTTATCATTTTCCATCTCCTTCTTTTTACGGGTATCTATCTTGAGGGAATTGAACCAGTCACTACGGAAAAAAAGGTTTTGCCTAAGTTTGTGGAAATTGAAAAGGGTGAAACCTCCTTTTCCATTGCCAGAAAATTAAAAAAGGAAGGATTAATAAGAAGTGTCACGGTATTTCTTTTCGAAGCATTTAGAACAGGGGTCTATCGAGAATTTAAAGCTGGAGAATACGCCCTTTATCCCAATCAGAGCCTAAGGGAAATTTTGGAGATCCTTAGTAAAGGCAAGGTATATCTTCATAAGGTAACCATTCCCGAAGGAGCCACAATTTGGCAGATCGCGGAAATTCTTGAGTCTGAACGAATCTGTGATAAAGAGGAATTTCTTCAATTAGCTAAAAATAAGGAATTTATAAAGAGTTTAGATCTTCCAGGGCCTACTGCTGAGGGTTATCTCTATCCTGAAACTTACTTCTTTGCCAAAAACACACCTCCTGCCAAGGTTATCAAAACTATGACTGATAAATTCAAAGAGGTCTGGAGTGAGCTTGAGCCATTAACCCCTGGTGTGAAGCTCACGATGAAAGAGATTGTCATTCTTGCCTCTATTGTGGAGAGAGAGGCCTTTTATGAGAGCGAAAAACCCCTTATTGCCGCTGTCTATCTTAACCGTTTGAAAAAAGGGATGCCTCTTCAGGCGGACCCTACCATTAATTATGCCTTAAAAAATTTTAGGAGACTTACCTATAGGGACTATTATCAAGTTAAAAGCCCCTATAATACTTATTTACATAACGCACTACCACCCACCCCCATAGGTAATCCCAGTAAGAGTAGTATCTTAGCTATCTTAAGGCCAGCCAAGGTTCCTTATCTCTACTTTGTGGCAACCGATGAAAAGAGACATATTTTTTCCAGAACCTATGCTGAACATCTTGCTGCCATTGAGAGGATACGCAAACAACGGGAGGGACCAAAGGAAACCTCTCGAGAAAATGGGACCCAAGTCTCTACTTTACTTGAGGCTCAAGCCAATCTATAAAATGTTCATATAGCCTTAGGATCTCTCCAAGGGAAAGAGCCTCTACCCGTAAATGACCATCTATTTGACTCTTTTCTAAAAGCTCTGCAGGGAATTTTTTTCTTAACATCTTGCGCTTATGTTGAAAGAGGTGGGTCAAGAAATTTTTATACTTAGCCAGGTCGGCAAGGGAAGTCTTTACATGGAGACTAAGTTTTATAAGGGAGGAATCAACCTTCGGGGGCGGGTGAAAGAATCTTGGAGGAATAGTCATAATGTAGTCAAGATCATAAAAGGTTTGTATAAAGATAGAGAGCCAGGACCCTTGGGTTAGCCATTTTTCTGCTACTTCCTTTTGCACAAGGACAACCACTTGAGGAATAAGTACATGATAATAGACCACATTCTCTATAATGAGGCTTGCCACATTATAGGGCAAGTTGCCCACCACCTTCAAAGGCCCCTCTCCAAGATTTCTATAATTAAAGGAAACGGCATCGGCTTGGTAAATAGTAAGCCTTTCATCGCTAAATTTAGACCGCAATTCCTTAATCATCTCAGGGTCAATCTCTAAGAGATATAATCTCTTAAGAGGGTATTGAAGAAGATATTTGGTTAGGGCTCCAGTTCCTGGCCCTATTTCTACGACGATATCTCCCTCCTTAATTTCAGCCTTTTCAGCAATCTTTTGGAGAATACCAGGAGAGATTAAAAGATGTTGACCTAAGCTCTTTTTTAATCTAACCAAGGGTTACGCATTTATGTTTTTCAAAATGAGGTCGTTGCAAAATTTTCAAGTTAAAATTGGTTTGAGGTTTTTTGAAAAGTTTTTCGCTTCGGTTTAAAAAGGGTATCATAGGTTGATTTTTTAAAAAAATTTTAATTTTAATATAAAAAGTTTTTGAATTATTGTCAAGCTTTTTAAAAAACTGAGCTTTTAGATATTCGCTGAAAAAAGAGCAAAAAATTAATTTATAAAAAAAATGAAAAAGTCTAAAACTTAAAAAATTTTTTATGCTTAATTTAT
>CAZBLU010000031.1:0-8297 GCA_964493015.1 uncultured Caldimicrobium sp. | reverse complement strand
TAAGAATATTGAGAAGAATTAAAGGGCTCTAAATTGAAGTAATTTTTTCTGAAGAAGTACACTTTTAAGGTTGGAAGTCTTTTGGAAAGTAATATTTAGTTAAACAAAAATGAAAGGAGGAGGATGCTATGTTCACGGAGAATAAAACTATTCTATTTTGTTAGCTACAGACGGATCTGAGTTTAGTCGTGGTGCTGAGAGAATTGCTCTCAATATTGCTGACGAATGCGGTGCTAAGTTATATGTAGTGTATGTAGTTTATTACAATCCAGAGCACATGAGTATGGCTATTCAAGAGGTAGAAACACAGAAAAGTAAGGCCAGAGAAATCCTTGAACGTGTAAAGCGGGAGGCTATTGAAAGGGAGATTGAAGTAGAGACAAAGATTCATATGGCAGAGGAAATTGAAAAGGGTATCGCTGAAGTAGCTAAGGACCTTTATGTCAATCTGATAGTGATGGGAAGAAGAGGGGTAAGAGGTTTAGCCAAATATTTCATTGGTAGTGCCACTCTTGGAATTATTCCGATAGCCCCGTGCCCAGTATTAATAGCTCCTAAAGGGGCTGATTTTAGAGGAAGGGGTTTACTTGCTGCAACAGATGGGTCTGAGGTCTCTATGAGGGCAATTGAATTTATGTGTGATATGGCTTCGCGTATGCAGCTCCCTGTAGTTGTGTTATCTGTTGCCAAGGATGCCTCGGAGAGGGCCAAGGCCGAAGAGGCTCTAAAAAAAGCTGAGGAATTCTTAAAAGGTTATAACATAAAGGCAGAGATACTTTTGCACATTGGAGAACCTTATAGGGTTATTTTAGATGTAGTTACTCAGAGAGATTTAGATCTCATTGTGCTCGGTAATAGGGGTTTAAAGGGTGTTTCAAAGCTAATTTTAGGATCTGTTTCTGAAAAGGTGGTTGCCAATTCGGATAGAGGAGTGCTTATTGTTAAATAGGTGCCGATTCTTGTTTCTTGGTTACAGCCTGAGAAGTAATCTGCTCAAAAGCAGAACTTACCTCAAACTTATGTTGAGTATAGCTGCCCCCTAAGTCGATCTCGCTTGAGAGGTATAATTTATCAAAGACTTCTTAGAGAGCATTCTGATCGTTCTTTTAGATATGATGAGTTTATGGTCAAGCATATTTAAATAAGAGGTTTAGTTAAAGATCTATTAGTCTCTTATGTCATAGGTGATGAAGATTTTCTATTTTACTTAAGATGCTTACTTTGGTTGACAAAAGGGTTAGAGATCATTAAACTATTTAAGCTAAAAGAGAACTCGCCAGTAGGCCTTTGTTTACAGTGGGGGTCCCTGGTTGTTGTTTCATAAATACAATTTGTGTCTCCGATAAGGGTTAAATATGGGCAACTTAGGGCTATACCTCGGTAAAAGGATAAAATTATTTAAAAAAAGTAAAAAGGAGATCTCATGAAGGCTAAGGATATAATGATACCCTTAGAGGACTACCTAACCCCTGAGAACACCCTTAAGGAAGCAGTAAACCTCTTAAGAACTGCTAAGATGGGAGAGGAGAGGGTGGGGGTGAAGGGGCTCCCTGTCCTTGATGAAAAGGGTAGACTTGTAGGGATGCTCTCTATGAGGGATATATTGAAGGCAGTTTTTCCCTTTTATCTCAGCATGATGGACCTTGGGGAGTTTACCTGGGATGGGATGGTAGAAAGCTTAGCTAAGAAGGTGGCAAACAAAAAGGTGAAGGAGATTATGAGTAAACAGGTTATAACCGTTCCTGAGGATGCACCTTTGATGGAGTGCATTGACCACATGCTCAAGCATAATATAAAGCGTCTTCCTGTAGTCAATAAAGAGGGAAAAGTTGTAGGCATGATCTATGAAAGAGATGTCTTTTTTGCTGTAACTAAGGCTATGTTGGAAGAGAATAACGGAGGATAATAATGTCTACTGAAGTGGTTACTTCCTCTCAGCAAATTGTCATGGATACTACTTTTTGGGCAGCAACTCTTATCTTCTTTCTCTCTTATGTAGTTATTATGACAGAAAAGGTGCATAAAACTGTGGTAGCCATAGTTGGGGCAGGTTTAGTGCTTATCCTAAAGATACTTGACCAGCATGAGGCTTTTCACATAGAAGAATTAGGGGTTGACTGGAATGTTATCTTTCTTCTCATTTCTATGATGATTATTATAAATCTTATGCGTCCCACAGGAATCTTTGAATATATTGCCATAAAGAGTGCCAAATGGGGTAAGGGAGATCCTTTTAGAATTTTGGCTATTTTTGCCATTGTTACAGCCGTGCTCAGTGCCTTCTTAGATAATGTGACCACCGTTTTACTCATCACCCCAGTGACTCTACTTATTGCTGAGGCCTTAGAGGTAGAACCAGAGCCTTATCTTATTTCCTGTGCCTTAGCCTCTAATATTGGGGGAACAGCTACCCTCATTGGTGACCCTCCTAATATTATGATTGCCTCCAAAGCCCAGTTAAATTTTATGGACTTTATCTTGCATCTTACGCCAATTGTTATCATAATCATGTTCTTCTATATATTTGCCATATGGCTAATTTGGGGAAGAAAATTGCGGACCAGAGAAGAGCTTAAGAGAAGGATCATGGAGATGAAGGAGAGAGAGGCTATTAAGGATCCTCTCATGTTAAAAAAATCTCTATTTGTTCTAAGTTTAGTTTTGTTAGGTTTTGTCTTCCATGGTCTCCTCCATTATCCGCCTGCTACAATTGCCCTTTTTGGCGCTGGTTTGCTCCTTCTTCTCTCCAACACTCATGAGCCTCATCACATTCTTGCCGAAGTTGAGTGGCCCACTATCTTTTTTTTCATAGGACTTTTCATTATCGTAGGAGCGGTTGTGAAGGTTGGCTTTATAAAATTGATGTCCCTTAAGATATTAGAGCTCACCCAGGGTGATTTATTTCTTACCTCTATGGTAATTATGTGGTTTTCTGCCTTTGCCTCTGCTATTGTGGATAATATTCCCTATGTGGCTACCATGAATCCTTTGATTATTGACATGGCCAGAGAACTTTGGCCTAATCTTTCAGGTATTCAGCTCTTGCAACATCCACAGCTTATGCCTGTATGGTGGTCTTTAGCTCTTGGAGCCTGTCTTGGGGGAAATGGCTCTGCCATAGGAGCCTCTGCCAATGTAATCGTAGTGGGTATCTCAGAAAAGGCAGGAAGAAAAATAACCTTTCTCAGATTTATGCTCTATGGCATGCCTATCATGATTATGACAGTAATTCTCTCCACTATCTATGTTTGGCTTAGATACTATGTTTTTCAGTTTTAAGTTTAATACCAAAAGATACTACACCCGCACCCACTGGAAATTTACAAGATTTCTCTCTCACTGAAATCAATCCTTCCTTTGCTTGTCACATCCTCTGCCACAAGGTCTAAACCCTACTCCTCTTTAGGAATAAATCTTCCATTATTTGCCTCAAATAGGTTGACAGGCGAGATAAATTGTTTAACTTTAATCCAAGAGTTTATAAATTTAGGAGTAGAATTATGGCACTTCTTTTTGGACCTGTAAGATCGCGAAGACTTGGTCTCTCCCTTGGTTTAGAACTTGTGCCCAAAAAGATTTGTTCTATGGATTGTCTCTACTGTGAAGTGGGAAAAACAACTAATCTTACCACTGAGAGAAAGGCCTATTATTCCTGGGACTCTATTGAAAAGGCTCTATATGCCGCTCAAAGTAGGGAGGAGACCTTTGATGTGCTTACCATAACTGGGAGCGGGGAACCAACCCTTAATATCTATTTTGAGAAAACAGTAAAGTTAGCCAAAGAGCTTATCTCTAAACCTGTCGCTGTTTTAACTAATAGCACTACTCTTGAGGAAGTTTCTATTATAGAGGCCTTAGCTCAGGTGGATCTTGTCCTTGCCTCTTTGGACTCAGCCAGAGAAAAGTCCTTTAAATTAGTGAATAGGCCAGCAAAAGGTGTCAGTTTGGCCGCTATTGTTGAAGGGCTAAAAACTCTCAAGGAGACTATGAGAGGCGAGATGTGGTTAGAGGTTCTTTTAGTGAAGGGGATTAACGATTCGCCAGAGGATATAGAGGCCTTGAAAAGGGCTATTGAATATATTAAACCGCATAGAGTGCAATTAAATACGGTTGTTAGGCCTCCAGCCTATGCGGTAGCAAGGCCCTTATCTTGGGAAGAATTGGAAGAGATTAAGGAACAACTTTACCCTTATGCAGAAATTATTACTCCAGGAGGGAGTAAGTCCTCCCCTATAACTACCACAGAGAACCAGGAAGAGGCGCTAAAGGAGTATCTTTCCAGAAGACCTGCTCCTCTTGAAGAGTTAATAGCTATCTTTGGGAAAGAGGTTGAGCTCAATTTTTACTTGGAAAAATTGGTAAGGGAAGGTAAAATTAAAAAGATCACTCACCAAGGAGAAACTTTCTATATTTCCTGATTTCTCTAAGAGATTAGGAGATGCTCCCTATAGAGAAGAGGGATTTTTATAAGCGAGTTATTGAGGCCATACTTTTTTGTGCTGGGAAGCCTGTTAAATTAAAAGAAATAGTGAAGGTTTTAGATGATATTTCCTCAGCGGAGGTCTTAAGGATCCTGGAAGAGCTTAAGAGGGATTTTGAGGGACGGGGGGTTAGGATTGTAGAGGTAGCCGAGGGCTATCGGGTGGAATCTGCCCCAGAGACTGCAGAGTATCTTAAAAGGTATCTCAAGCCAAAGGAGTTTAAGTGGACAAAGCCCTTACTTGAAACTTTAGCCATTATTGCCTATTTTCAGCCTATAACCAGGGCAGAAATTTCTGCCAAGAGGGGAGGGGTAGAGGTGGGGCCTCTCTTGAGAGTTTTGTTGGAAAGAGGTCTAATCAAAGTGGTTGGGAAAAAGCCCATTCCTGGAAGACCTGCTCTATATGGGACAACCGAGTTTTTTTTAGAGTATTTTGGATTAAAATCATTGCAAGATCTACCCTCTTTAACGGAATTAGAGAAATTGCTTGGTTAGGGGCCCTATGATCGGAATTATAGATTATCAGGCAGGCAATTTAACCAGTGTAGCTCGGGCTTTAGAATATTTAGGGCAGAAGTGGCTTATAAGTTCTGATCCCGAGACCTTGAGAAAATGTGAAAGGATTATCTTTCCTGGGGTAGGAGCAGCAGGTTCAGCCATGAAGAGTCTCTCTCAACATGGGCTTGATGTATTTTTAAAGGAGATCTTTGAGGAAGGCATCCCCATTATGGGCATTTGCCTTGGCACTCAGATCATTTTAGAAGAAAGTGCCGAGGATGGGGGCACAAAAACCTTAGGTCTCTTAAAGGGAGTGGTGAGACGATTCCCCGAGCCCCTTCTTTATGGTGAGGAAAGGCTCAAGGTCCCCCACATGGGCTGGAATAGTGTAGAGTGGAGAGTAAATCACCCTATTTTAAAGGGGCTTGATCCTGCTTATGAATACTATTTTGTGCATAGCTATTATCCCTCTGTAGAGGAGGACCTAATTTTAGGGACTACCTTTTATGGGATCACCTTTGTTTCCGCCATTTATTTTAAAAATTTAGTGGCCTTCCAATTCCATCCTGAAAAGAGTGGTGCTCCTGGCTTAAAGATATTGGAAAATTTTAGTAGATGGACCCCTTGAGAATTACTTCTTAACTGGGGCAAGGACAGCAATCATCTGTTTTCCCTCAAGCTTAGGTGGGCTCTCTACAATAGCCTTCCCCTCAACTGCCTGAAAAATGGCTGTAAAAACCCGATCTGCCATTTCTGGATGAGAAAGTTCCCTTCCTTTGAAAACTACCCTTATTTTGACCTTATTTTTTTCTTCTAAAAATCTCAAAATGTGTTTTATTTTTACTTCTAAGTCGTGTTTATCTGTCTTAGGGCTCAACTTAATTTCCTTGACTTCAATAACTGTCTGTTTCTTTTTGGCCTCTTTGGCCTTTTTGGCCTCCTGATAGAGAAATTCTCCAAAGTCCATTATTTTACACACTGGTGGCACAGCATTAGGAGCAACCTCAACTAAATCAAGGCCATACTCCTCAGCTTTTCTGAGAGCCTCTACAAGGGGAACTATACCTATTTGTTTTCCGTCAGGGCCTATAAGCCTAACCTCTTTAGCCCTGATCTTTTCATTAACCCGATATTTGTGTTTCAGTTCCTGTTGCATATACTCCTCCTGTTAAAGTTTTCTCACCTCCTTGATTTGTGGAAAATGTGGCAAACTTCATCAAGAATTTATTAAGGGAGTATTTTCGGAAAAGAGTTTTTCCATGAGATCTGTGAGCACCATATCCTGAACAACTTCACCGTTCCTCTTTCTAAGGCTTATAGTCCCCTTTTGTTCTTCCTTATCTCCAATGATAAGCATATAAGGTATTTTCTCAAGTTGGGCACTTCTTATCTTATAATTTATTTTCTCTGAGCGGAAATCTTTCTCTACTCTAAAACCAGCTTTTTTTAAGCTTTCGTATACCTTTTCGGCATAGGCAATATTTCTATCCGTCACTGTGAGAACCTTTATTTGCACAGGGGCAAGCCAAAAGGGAAAAGCACCAGCATAGTGTTCAATGAGGACACCTAAAAATCTTTCTAAAGAACCAAGGAGGGCCCTATGGATCATGATTGGACGGTGGAATTGATTATCCTCGCCCACATAAACTAAATCAAATCTTTCAGGAAGATTGAAATCCACCTGAATAGTGGAACATTGCCAAAACCTTCCCAGGACATCCTTGATTTTTAGATCAATTTTGGGGCCATAGAAAACCCCTTCCCCAGGATCAATTTGATAGGCAAGGCCTCTGTGTTCCAAGGCTAACTTAAGGGCAGATTCTGCCTTATCCCAAATAGCAGGATCTCCAACAAATTTCTCTGGCCGTGTGGAGAGATAAATTTTATACTCCTCAAAGCCAAAAAGCCTTAGGAAATAAATTACCAAATCCAATACCTTAGTTAATTCCTCTTCCAATTGATCTTCACGACAAAAAATATGGGCATCGTCTTGGGTAAAACCTCTAACCCTTAAAAGCCCATGTAAAACCCCACTCCTCTCAAAACGATAGACAGTTCCCAGTTCGCAAAATCTCAGAGGAAAATCTCTATAGCTCCTTCTCTTTTGGTTATAAACGTAGATATGGAAAGGGCAATTCATGGGCTTTAATTGGTAGGTTCTATTTTCAAGCTCCATGGGGGGATACATATTTTCCGCATAAAAGTCTAAGTGTCCAGAGGTCTTCCAAAGATCTCTCAAGGCAATATGAGGGGTATAAACCAGCTGATAGCCCCTCTTGAGGTGTTCCTCTTTCCAGAAATCTTCAATTATTTTCCTAACTATAGCTCCTTTAGGAAGCCAGATGACAAGCCCAGGGCCTATATCTTCTTCAATAAGGAAAAGCTCAAGCTCTCTACCAAGCTTACGGTGATCTCTCTTTTTGATTTCTTCTAAGTGATCTAAGTAGGCCTTAAGATCCTCCTCTTTAAAAAAGGCTGTGCCATAGATTCTCCAAAGCATGGGATTTTTTTCATCCCCACGCCAATAGGCCCCAGCCACTGATAAGAGCTTTAAAGCCTTGACCTGTCCTGTGGAGAGTAAATGAGGGCCTCTGCAGAGGTCTATAAAATCTCCCTGGGTATAGAGGCTAATCTTATTATCCTCAAGTTCTTGAATGAGCTCCAGTTTATAATCTTCCTTTAGTTCTTGGAATAACTTGAGGGCCTCATCCTTAGAAAGCTCTTTTCTCTCAAGGGATAAGTTTTTTTTGATTATTTCTTTCATCTTTTTTTCTATGAGTTTTAGATCCTCCTCAGTGAAAGGTCGGGAATAGGCGATGTCATAGTAGAAGCCCTCTTCAATAGCTGGACCAATGCCAAGTTTGGCCTCAGGAAAAAGCTCTTTTACCGCTTGGGCCAAAATATGAGAGGCTGTATGTCTCAATACCTCAAGGGCCTCTTTGTCTTCAGGAAAAAGTGGCTCTAAGGTGATTTCCTCTTTTTGAAAGGTAAGAGGAGTATGCCAGTCAATTATGGAAGAGTTATACTTAAAGGCAATAGGGAGACCCTTAGAAGGTTTTGTTTTTTTAATTTCGGGGAGAAGAACTTTTAGAGGCTGATTAGTGGCAAGCTCAAAATCACCTATCTCTTTTATGTGAATGCGCAAAGTTTACCCTATTACTCCTTTATGAGAGGGATTAAATGGTAGGCGCGGGCGGGATTGAACCGCCGACCTCTTGCGCGTCAAGCAAGCGCTCTCCCACTGAGCTACGCGCCTATTTTTTAACCTTCAAAAATAAAATTAACTTAAAATATAACTTTGTCAAGGGCTTATTTTTAG